>DATHQY010000232.1:0-25231 GCA_035482215.1 Polyangiaceae bacterium
CGCATTGCCGCCCGCAAGAGTATCCCCTTTCGGGCTGACCCCATTCACGAGGAGAGCACCCCATGTCCAGCATTCGTCCGCTTCACGACCGCGTCATCGTCAAGCGCGTCAAAGAGGAAGAGAAGACCAAGGGCGGGATCATCATCCCGGACAGCGCGAAGGAGAAGCCGATCGAGGGCGAAGTCATCGCCGTCGGCAACGGCAAGGTCCTCGAAGACGGCAGCGTTCGGAAGCTCGACGTGAAGGTCGGCGACCGCGTGCTCTTCGGCAAGTACGGCGGAACCGAAGTGAAGGTCGACGGCGAGGACCGCTTGATCCTCCGCGAGGACGACATCCTCGGCGTTCTCGAGAAGTAAACGGCGGCGCCGGACCGCAGGTGTGTTGGTTGCATCGGTCTTTTGACCGCTCGGCCAAAAGACTCCTGCTCCCACTCCCCATCAATCCAAAGACTTTTTTCTCAGCGAGGAAGACTCAATCATGGCTGCCAAGGATATCGTTTACACCGAACAGGCACGGAATCTGATTCTCGCGGGCGTCAATGCGCTCGCCGACGCGGTGAAGGTCACGCTCGGTCCGAAGGGCCGTAACGTGGTCATCGAGAAGAGCTTCGGCTCGCCGACGATCACGAAGGACGGCGTGACGGTCGCGAAGGAAATCGAGCTCGAGAACCGCTTCGAGAACATGGGCGCCCAGATGGTGCGCGAAGTCGCTTCGAAGACGAGCGACGTCGCCGGCGACGGCACGACGACCGCGACGGTTCTCGCGCAGTCGATCTACCGCGAGGGCAGCAAGCTCGTGGCCGCCGGGCACAACCCGATGGAAATCAAGCGCGGCATCGACAAGGCCGTCGAGGCCGTGGTCGACGCGCTGAAGAAGATCGCGAAGACGACGAAGGATCCCAAAGAGATCGAGAACGTCGGCACGATCAGCGCGAACGGCGACAAGGAAATCGGCGCGAAGCTCGCCGAGGCGATGCAGAAGGTCGGCAAGGAAGGCGTCATCACCGTCGAAGAGAGCAAGACGGCGGAGACGATCCTCGAAGTGGTCGAGGGCATGCAGTTCGACCGCGGCTACCTCTCGCCGTACTTCGTGACGGATCCGGAGCGCATGGAAGCGGCCCTCGAGGACGCGTACATCCTCATCAGCGAGAAGAAGATCTCGAACATGAAGGATCTCCTCCCGGTGCTCGAGGCGATCGCGCGGAGCCAGAAGCCGCTCGTCATCATCGCCGAGGACATCGAGGGCGAGGCGCTCGCGACGCTCGTCGTCAACAAGCTCCGCGGCACGCTCCACTGCGCCGCCGCGAAGGCGCCGGGCTTCGGGGATCGCCGCAAGGAGATGCTGAAGGACATCGCGGTGCTCACGGGCGGTCAGGTGATTGCCGAGGAGCTCGGCCTCAAGCTCGAGAACGTGACGATCAGCGACCTCGGTCGTGCGAAGCGCGTCACCCTCGACAAGGACAACACGACGATCGTCGACGGCGCCGGCGACAAGGCCCAGATCAAGGGCCGCATCGACGAGATCCGCAAGCAGATCGAAGTCACGACGAGCGACTACGATCGTGAGAAGCTCCAGGAGCGCCTCGCGAAGCTCGTGGGCGGCGTCGCGGTGGTCAAGGTCGGCGCGGCGACCGAGACGGAGATGAAGGAGAAGAAGGCGCGCGTCGAAGACGCGCTGCACGCGACGCGCGCGGCGGTCGAAGAAGGCGTGGTCCCCGGCGGCGGCGTTGCGCTGCTCCGTGGCCAGGCGGCGCTCGACGGCCTCAAGGTCTCTGACGAGCAGAAGGCGGGCGTGCAGATCATCCGCCGCGCGCTCGAGGAGCCCCTCCGCATGATCTCGCAGAACGCGGGTCTCGAAGGGTCGATCGTCGTCAACAAGGTCCGCGAGGGCAAGGACGACTACGGCTACAACGCGGCCACGGACACCTACGGCGCGCTCCTCGGCATGGGCGTCATCGACCCGGTGAAGGTCGTGCGCACCGCGCTCCAGAACGCGGCGAGCGTCGCGGGCCTCATGCTCACGACGGAATGCCTCGTGGCGGAGCGTCCGAAAGAGGAGAAGGCGGCGGCGGGCGGCGGCCATGCGGGCCACGGCCACGGCGACTTCTGATCGCGGCGTGACGATTGCGGAACGCGGCTCGTGAACGCGAGTCGCTGAAAAGAGAGCCCCGGAGGCCAGGCTTCCGGGGCTTTTTTGCGTCCGGATCCGTTCCCCGCGTCGCGGCAAAGCTCGAAGCGCGCGGCACGTGCCGGCGATCCTGATACGATCCCCCGGATGGTGGCTTGCGGATGGATGTCGCGGGCGCGGTTCATTCTCTCGGGCATCCTGACGGCGGCGGTTGCATGCGGAGGCGGCTCGTTCCAGTCATCGCCGCAGGCGCTCACCGACATCAGCGGCGACTACATCGTCACGTTGACGAACGGCGCCAACGACTGCCAGTTCGCCAACTGGACCTCGGGCTCCTCTTCGAGCGTGCACCTCGACGTGCAGCAGACGGGCAGTAGCGCGACCGGGAGCGTGACCGGCGTCGCCGGACTCTTGTTCGACGCGATCCTGGGCGGCATGCCGGAGTTTCAGGGCACGGTTTCCGGCGATTCGTTCAACCTGGCCGCCGTCGGGACGAATTCGGCCAAAGACGGCCAGTGCTCGTACACCATCAAGGCCACGCTCACGGGCACCCTCACGGGCGACGCCATCCAAGGCCAGCTCGCCTACTCCGAGACGACGAACGGCAGCTCCGACTGCAGCTACCACGCGACGTGCAGCTCGTTGCAGGCGTACGCCGGCGCGCGAGCCCCCGACGCCGGCGCGGGTGAGGAATAGCGAAGAGCGAGCGAGAAGGGCCCGCGCGTCGCGCGAACGACGCACCGGATACACGAAGCCCGAGCGCCTTGAACCTCGGGCTCGGCCTCGCGCTCGCGCTCAGAGCGCCCATCCCACGGATAAGCGAAAACGCGGTCGCACACCCGGGCCTTCTGCGAGCTCCCAGGTCCACGGCATGTTGCTCTGGTCGAGCGCCCCTGCAATGACGCCGCGCCCCTGAATGCCGGCCGATCCGGCGATCACGAGACCGCTGGGTCCGATCGGAAGAATCATTTGTGCGCCGACATCGAACGAAAGCCCGGCGTAAGTGAAATTCTGGTTGGAAGGCGGGAACGACGGGCACTCCAGGGATCCTGGATTGTCGTAGGAGTACGCGGACGCACACCCTTCTTGCGTTTGGATAGCGAATTGCTGGATCTCGAGCCCCGGAGCCACGAAAAAGCCTTTGCCCGGCGCTTGCCGAAAGTAATACCGAAACTGCGTATCCAGGCCGTAGGCCTGCGTCTCCGTCGAATAGGTGTAGTCCGGATCGAGCTCGAGAACGCCGGTGGTTCCCGAGGACGTCGAGTGTTCCCACCAGCCATAGGCCGCGATTCCCCAATGAGGGGCGGCGAGCCATTCGACCTGGACGCCATAGCGGCCCTCCACCACCCCGAGCGCGTCGAACGTGGCGACGAAATGCGGCGTCGCGAAACGAGACGTCGCGGACGAGTCGGTGTCGGGCGGGGATATCGGCCGCGCAGCGTGCGCTTCACGAGCGTTGGCTGCGATCGCGAGGAACAACGCGACGAACGTGCGGAGGCGACGGAGCGTCATGGCCCGCGGATGTGCATGGGCAATGCCGCGAGAGCCGCCCAGCGCCGTTTCGAACGAATTCGCGAGATTGCCCACGCCGGAGTGGACCGAGCGGCGGAAGGGTCATCGCAGTCTTGTGCCGCCGGGAAAGCACACCGTGCCTACGATTCACGAATCGAGCACGGCGACGGCTCGGCGCCTTGCCCATCCGGTTCTCGAAGCCAGGCGGTCGGCTCGTCCAGCGCCCGGGACGAAAGGCGCATCCGAGCGTAGACTCCCCGCGTGCCCAAAGCCGTCCTCGCGTGCGCGCTCGGGGTGGCTCTCTTCGGGCTCACCGCGCGCGCGACGGCCGACCCGCCCGATCCGGACCCGTGGGTTTCGCGCGACAAGGCGCTCCACTTCGACGTTAGCGCGGGGATTGCGTCGGCGACCTACGCAGTCAGCGCCGGGTGGCTCGTCGATGCGCGCTGGAAGTCGCTCGCCATCGGAGGTGGCGTGGCGCTCGCGGCGGGCGCCGGCAAGGAGCTGCTGGATATGGCGGGTCTCGGCGACCCATCGTGGAAAGACTTCACGTGGGACGCGATCGGCACGGTCTGCGGCCTCGCGATCGCGTGGGGCGTCGACTTGCTCGTCGGCGGCGTGAGCCCCGCACACCCGCTGCTCGGTGCGCCGGCCACGGTGCAGCCGGCGCCGGCAAGCGCGCACGCCGCGGCGCTCACGCTCGCGTTCTGAGAGCATGCCCGCCCGCCTCCCGCCTCCCGCAGAACCTCCCCGTGCCCAAACGGGTATGCTGTTCGCTGCGGCCGCCACGAGCCGCGCGGGCCCGGCCTCCGGCGAGACGATGGTCGAGGGCGTCGTCGAGCGCGTCACGTTCGAGAGCGTCACCTCGAGCTTTCGGGTCATCAAAGTCACCGTGGTCGGAAGGCCCGACGTGCTCTCCGTCGTCGGGAGCTTTCCGGCGATCGCGCCGGGCGCGCGCGTGCGCGTTCGCGGGCAGATCGAAGTCGATCGCAAGCACGGCGAGCAGCTGAAGGCCGCGTCGCTCATCGAGCTCGCGCCGGACACGCTCGTGGGGCTCGAGAGGTACCTCGCGTCGGGTCTCATCAAAGGCGTCGGCCCGCGGCTCGCCCAGCGAATCGTGACGACGTTCGGCATGGACACGCTGCGCGTCCTCGACGAAACCCCCGAGCGCCTCGGCGAAGTCGAAGGCCTCGGCGGCAAGCGGCGGGTCCTCATCGAACGCGCATGGCGCGATCAGCGCGCGATGCGCGACGTCATGGTGTTCCTGCAGTCGCACGGCGCGAGCACGGCGCTCGCCGCGCGCATCGTGAAGCGCTACGGCGCGAACGCGATGAACGTCGTCTCGCGCGATCCGTACCGGCTCGCGGTCGAAGTGAACGGCGTGGGCTTCAAGACGGCCGACCGCATCGCGGCGACGATCGGCATCGCGCGCGATTCGATCGAGCGCATGCAGGCCGGGCTGCTCCAGGTCGTGCACGAGCGGACCGAAGCGGGTCACGTCTTCACGCCGCGCCGAGAAGTCACCGAGCGCACGCTGCAGATGCTGGGGCTCGAAGAGGCGGAAGACGCGGTCAAGGCGCGGTTCAAAGCCGCGATCAACGCGATGATGCTGTCCGGCCGCCTCGTGCTCGAACCGCTCGAATCGGGCGAATCGCCCGACCCCGACGACGACACCGCCGTCTTCTCCGCGGCGATGCATTCGGCCGAAGTGCGCCTCGGCAAGCGCCTCGTCGAGATCGCGCGCGCGGCCGCGGCGGGCCCCGGCGTCGCCGCGAGCCTCAGGACTCCCGCGGGGGTCGCCGAGGCGATTCGCACCTTCGAGAAGGAAGCCGGCGTGGAGCTCGCCGACGAGCAGCGCCGCGCCGTCGAGGAGGCCGCGCGAAGCCAGGTGCTCGTCATCACGGGCGGCCCTGGCGTCGGTAAGACGACGCTCGTCCGCGCGCTCCTCGCGATGTTCGCGCGCGCCCGGATCGACGTCCGCCTCACGGCGCCGACGGGCCGCGCCGCGAAGCGCATGACGGAAGCGACGGGCTCCGAGGCGATGACCTTGCACCGGCTCCTGGAGTTCGACCCGAAGGCCCGCGCCTTCAAGCGCGATCGCCACCGGCCGATCGAAGCGCGCGCCGTCGTCGTCGACGAGGCGTCGATGCTCGACTTGCCCCTCGCCGACGCGTTGACCCAGGCGATCGCGCCGGGCACGCGCCTCGTTCTCGTCGGCGACATCGACCAGCTACCGAGCGTCGGGCCCGGTGCGATCCTGCGCGACGTCATCGCGTCCGGCACCGTCGCGTGCGTGCGCCTGTCGCACATCTTCCGGCAAGCCGCACAGAGCCTGATCGTGACGAACGCGCACCGCATCAACGAAGGCCGCCCGCCGGTGGCCCCGCCGAAGGATGCGCCCGCGGACTTCTTCATCATCGAGCGTCGCGACCCCGAGCACGCGCGCGAGACGATCACGGACCTCGTCCGAACGCGCATTCCCCATCGCTTCGGCTTCGACCCCATACGGGACGTCCAGGTCCTCACGCCCATGAACCGCGGGCCCGCCGGGGCGACCGCGCTCAACGAAGCGCTCGCCGCTGCGCTCAACCCGACCGGCTTGTCTCTGGTGCGGGGCGCCCGGACCTACCGGCTGGGCGACAAGGTCATGCAGGTCCGCAACGACTACGACAAGAATGTCTTCAACGGCGACGTCGGCCTCGTCTCGAGCATCGATCTGGAAGAGGAGGTCGTCACCGTTCGTTTCGACGGACGGGACGTGGAATTTGCCGCCGCCGAAATCGACGACCTCGTTCTTTCGTACGCCTGTACCGTGCACAAGGCCCAGGGCAGCGAATATCCCGCCGTCGTGATCCCGCTTCTCACCACGCATTTCATGATGCTGAACAAGAACCTGCTCTACACTGCGGTCACCCGGGGCAAGCGGCTGGTGGTGCTCGTGGCTGACCCCCGCGCGCTCGAGCTCGCCCTGTCGGAGCGGCGCCAAGAAGACCGCCGAACGCGGCTGCCCTTTCGCCTTTCGCGCGAGAATGCCACCCTGTGAGGGGTCGATGCTTGGCCGACTGATTTTCGGGTGCGTGCTCGGGCTTCTCGTCGGCGTGCTCGCCGCCGTGGGCCTCGTCGTGGGGCTGAAGATGACCGCCTTCCCGCTCGGCGCCGGCATTCTGTTCGCCTACTTGGCCGCGGCGGCCGTCGGCGCCGTGACGGGGCTCGTGGCGGGCAAGCCGGTGTGGGCCGCCAACGCGAAGGTCGAGGCCGGACTCAAGGCGTTCTTCGGCGCGCTACTCGGTGCCGGCGCGCTCTTCGCGCTCCGGCAATGGGCGGGATCCGTCGCGATTGACCTCGGGGCCTACGGGCCCGGCGGCGCGGCGTCGATCGGTGCGCTCCCGGCGGCGGCGCTGCCGCTCATCGCGGCCACGTTGGGCGCGCTCTTCGGGCTGGACAACACGAGCGAGCCGGCCGCGGATGCGCAAAAGCCTGGCGCGCGGAAGCGTGTCGACGCGGCCCCGAGCCGGGGTCCCCGGGTCTCGTCCGTGCGCGCCGCCAGCGTCGAAGACGACGACGCGGAGCAAGACGCGCCCGCAGCAGTCGGCAAGCGCGCCAAGCCCTGATGCCTCCGGCGCGGCTGCTGCTCTACGTGGCGACGGCAGGGGTTCTGGCCGTGGCGGGCCGCGCGATCCTGGTGAGCCCGCCGCCCGTTGGATGGGCGGCGCTCATGCTCGTGGCATACGGCTCGTTGCTCATGGGGGGCGTTCTTCGGATCCGCTGGCGCTTGTTCGTGGACGCGCTGGTGCGCGGTCCACGCGGCGCGCGTGGTGTGGCGCTCACGTTCGACGACGGGCCCGACCCGCGCTGGACGCCGCGCGTTCTCGAAGTGCTCGCCGAGCATGGCGCCACGGCGACGTTCTTCGTCATCGGGCGCAAGGCCGAAGCGCATCCCGAGATCGTGCACGCGATCCTCGACGCCGGGCATTCGGTGGGCCTGCACTCGTACGAGCACGACTGGCTCTTCGCGATCCGCAGCGAGCGCCGCGTGCGTCACGACCTCGAGCGCGCGATGGCGGTGCTCGAGTCGATTTCGGGCGAGCGGGCAGTGCTCTTTCGCCCGCCCATCGGGCACACGAACCCGATCATCGCGCGGGTCGCCGAGGCGCTGGACCTGTCCATCGTCGGCTGGTCGATCGGGGCCCGCGATGGCGTCGGCGGCGTGCGCCCGGCGGACGTCGTGGCGCGCGTGCGGAGGGACTTGCGCGACGGTGCGATCGTGTTGATGCATGACGCGCCCGAGCGCGGCGACCGAGAACCCGCCGCCGTGCGCGCACTCCCAGCGGTGCTCGACGCAATCGAGGCCGCCGGCCTCGAAGTGCAATCGGTCACCAAGTGGCTCGAGCCGTCCGCCGCGCCGGGAGCTCCTTCGCATTCGCGCGAGCCGGAACGGCCGCGTGAGTCACCCGCGTCCGGCCGCCGGCAGAACGACGAAAAAGCGCGCGCCGCCGGAGAATGACGAGTCCACCCCGATCTCGCCGCCGGCCGATTCGACGAGCCCGCGGCAGACGGCGAGGCCGAGCCCCGTGCCTTCCCCCACGCCTTTCGTCGTGATGAACGGCTCGAAGAGGCGATCGCGGACGCGGGGATCGACGCCCGGGCCATTGTCCTCCACGACGATGCGCACGCCGTGACCCTCGGCTTCGGCACGCACGGCGATCCGGCCATCGTCGGTGCCGTTCGCTCCGTTCGAGGTGACCGCGGCCGTCGCGTTGAGCACCAGATTGAGGAGGACTTGCGTGAGCCGCGCGGCGCTGATGCCAACGCGCAGGTCGCCGTCGATCTGCACGTCGAAATGGATCGCTTGGGATCCTCGTTGCGGCCGTACCAGCGCGAGCACGTCGCCCACGACGGAGGCGACGTGCGCCGGAATCAACGGCCCCGAATCGGGAGTACCGGACGCGGATGAGGGGCGCGCGAAGTCGAGTAGATCGCGCACCACCTTGTGGATCCGCTCCGTCTCGCCGCGCATGCGCCGCAAAAAGTCGCGTTCGACGTCCTCGGGCTGATCGCCGTCGAGGAGCAGGTCGAGCATCCCCATCAGCGCGGCGATCGGATTGCCGATCTCGTGCGCGAGGCCGGCGGCGAGCCGTCCGACGCTGGCCATCCGCTCGCTCCGTACGAGCTGCGCTTGCGTTTGGGTCAGTTTCGTCGTCGTCTCCGTGAGCTCGTCCACTTTGGCGCGCAGCGCGGTTTCCTCGGCGATGAGCTTCTCGGCCATGGCCTGCACGCTCGCTCCGAGGAGGGCGATCTCGTAGGGGCCCTGCCTCGGAACGCGAAGCGTGCGCCCTCCGCTCGCCACGCGGTCGGTCGCGCGGGCGAGGTGGTCGATCGGCCGAACGATGATGCGGGTCAGCGCGAAGTACGCGAAGACGAGGAGCGCAAGGCCGAAGATGGCCATGTACAGCGCGACCGGGCGCACGATCTCGGCATGCATGCGCGCCTCCGCGAGGCTCGCCACGGCGAAAAAGAGCGGCCCGAACGAGAGGAGCATGAGCGCCGCGAGCCACAAAACGATCTGCAAACGCAGCCCCGGGCCGGGGCGCGAACGCAGCGGGAGCGACCCGTTCGCGTCGAGAGGATCCATCCCCGTGGGCACGGAAACAAGCTTCCGACGTTCCGGTGGTTTTGTCTCGCTCGCCGTTTCGTCCGTCCAAGGTGTGCAGAGTCGTTCGCGAAGGGCTCCCAGTAAGGAGCGAAATCAGGGCCTGTCCGCGCGACACCCGGCGACGGCCCGGGACGCTCATCCGGTGTCTTGCGGACAAGCCCCGCGGCCGAGACCCCGGCTATAGGCCTTCCATTGCCATGGCAATGAAGGGCCGATAGACGATCCAATTTCGCGCGGGTTCGGGATGTCCAGCGGCGGAAATCGCGAGTTCGAAGGCGCTTCATCGATTTGGCACGAGATGTGTTTCTGGGCTGGAGATGCATCCCGTGTTCTTCGGTTTGAAGCGCGCGTATTACGCGACCCTGGGGCTCACGCGACGGACGCTCCGAAAAATGGACCTCACCGCCGCTCGCATGGACATGCTCTACGTGATTCACAAGAGGGGGCGGTACCCGACGCAGCAAGGCGCGCTCTGGCGCACCCTCGGGGTGTGTCCGTCCGTCGTCAGCCGCATGCTCAAACGGCTCGAGGAAATGGGCTACGTCGAGCGCGACGTCGTCACCAACGACACGCGCAAGCGGACGGTCACGCTGACGATCAAAGGGCGCGCGCGCATTCTGCGCGCGATACGGCAATTCATTGGGTGGGGCTATGCGCGGCTGGTGCTCCATTCCGTGCTCGAGCCCGATCGTTGGCACAGCGAATGGCACACGCATGTCGCCGTTTCGCGAGCCGAGGAATTTCTCCGGTTGATACGCCTGGGATTCGGCGATCGTGCCTCGCTCGTCGTCTACACGGACGGCTTGCGGGACGACCAATTGCCGCGGGATGCGACCCTCGTATCGCGTTGGGTGAGATAGCGACGCTTCGCCGGCGTCGACCGACGCCTGGCGGCCGCGCGAGCCAAGCCTTCAGCGCGCCGTCTGGACTGCGACGGCGGCCCCGGGCGCGGCGAGATAATCGACCATCGCAGCCCATTCTTCACTGGTGAGGCGGACGCGGCGGCGGTGCCGCGAGAACGCCTCCTCGAGGTACTCGCGCGATCGCGTCCTCGGCGCGGGGAGCGAATGGCACGCGCCGCACTTCTCGGCGTGCACCTCGGCGATCGGCGGAAGCGGGCCGGCGGCGTTGGGGCCGTGCGTCTCGGACGTGCAAGCCGAGAGGCCGAGGCCGAACGAGATCGCAAACGCCAGCGCGGTGATCGCGGTGGCGACGCCACCCGCGTGGCCGAGCACCGCCGTCGCCTCTGGCGACGCCTTCGCCACGACGATCTCGGCGGCGATTTCGCGCTCGAAGGCGAGCACGTTCTCGTCGCACTCGACGACGACCACGGGCCGCGTCTGCTGCACGACGAGCTCGATCCCCGGCACGATCCCGATGGAGGCGAGCCGATCGACGCGCGAAGGCGATGCTTCGATCGCCCCCACGATGACGCGGTCGCCGGCGCGGCATGACACGAGGCGCTGCGTCATCCGCGACTGGCTCCTTCGGCGGCGCTGCGCGGGCGGCGGCGTACGAGATTCGTCACGTTCGTCACGAACGAAACGATCTTCGACGCGGGCGGGAATTCGAAGCCACACGAGGGGCACGTCACCATGCCGCAGCCAGCGACGGGACAGCCGCTCCTGCACGCGGCTCCTTCTTCTGGCGTGAACGAATGCCCGCACATGCTGCAATCGATCATGGTCATCCTCCGAACGCCCGGAAGCCGAACCGCACGAGCGCACCGACGGCGATCGCATACGGGAAGATGAACGCGCTCATGGCGCCAGCGACTTTCCACCCGCGCTCTTTCGCCATCATGAACACGTTCGCGATGCACGGAATGAAGAGGGTGATCGTGACCATCGACACGGCGACGTCCGCAGGCGAGAGCTTGCCCGCGCGCGCGAGGTCGAGCATGCCGGCCGCTCCGAAGTCGCGCCGCAAGAAGCCCACGAGGAGCGCCTCGCTCACGCGATCGGCGACGCCGCCCTCGCGCCCGAAGCCGAGCACATGGTTCACGATCGGTTCGCCGATGCGGTGCACGTAGACGAGCGAGTGCGTCGCATCGAGGACGAAGAGGAACGCGGTGCCCGCGAGAAAGAGCGGCACGGCCTCTTTCAGGTACCACTCGAGGCGAGCCATCGTTTTCGCGACGAGGTTGCCCACCATGGGCTGGCGCATCGGCGGCATCTCGAGCAGAAAGTCGCTCGATTCGCCGGGCAGAACGCGGGCGGCGACCCAGCCGACCGTGAGCAGCGTGCCGATGACGACCGCGAGCCACACGAGCGTCGCCACGTGCGACGTCCGTTGCATCAGCGCGAAGATCACGCTCAGCTGCGACGAGCACGGCACGCCGAGGGCGAGGAGCAAGGTGACGAGCGTGCGCTCCTTGCGCGTCTCCATGATGCGCGCCGTGAGCGTTGCCATCGTGTCGCAGCCAAGACCGAGGACCATCGGCAGGACCGCGCGGCCGTTGAGGCCCATGCTGCGGAGGCCGCGGTTGGCCATGATCGCGAGGCGCGGCAGGTAACCCGAGTCCTCGAGCATCGAGAACACGAAGAAGAACGTGGCGACGACGGGGAGGACGATCGCGACGGCGTAGGTGACGCCCATCGTGAGCATGCCGTAAGGCCCTACGAAGAACGCCGTGACGATCGGAATGCCGAGCCACGCGAAGAAGCCGAAGGCCACCCGGTTGACGAAGCCGCTCCACTCGCGCGCTTCGGCACCGCGCGGCGTGTTCTGAACGACGACCTCGCCGGGCCGGCGCTCGACGACGGCGCTTGCGGGGTACACGTCGATCGACGCCGCGGGATCGGCGACGTAGGTCCCGTCGTGCTTCACTTGCGACACCACGCGGACGCGCCGAGCATTCGCAGGGCCGTCGGACAGCGTGACGAGGCGGACCGCGCCCTCGTCGGCCACGTCGTGGGTCGCGAGCGCGGCGGTCGCGTCCGCGGCCGGCGCATCCAGCGACGTCGTGGCGACAGGGCTTCCGAAGATGCGGTTCTCGATGAAATCGACGGCGGTGCCGGCGCCGAATACGCCGACGACCTTGTACGCAAGCAAGAGAACGACCGCGAGAACGGCGAGGCCCCATACGGGGTGCGTCGCGGTTCGGCCGAGTGCCCGCGAGACGTCCGCGTCGCGCGCCGGGTCTGCGAAGAACGCGACGGCGAGGGCAACGGCGCCGGCGACCACCCCCACATAGACGGGCGCCGACGTGAACGGGCCGCCTGCAAGACCCTGCACGAGCGCGGAGACCCAATACGCGGCCCATCCGGTCGTGAAGACGGCGACGAGCTTCCACGAAGCGGACCGTGCGCGCGTTTGCCTGCGGACGACCGCGAATGCGGCGGGCACGGCGATCGCCAGGAGCACGAGGGCGACGGCGTTCCACTGGGCGAAGACGTCGCGCGACGCGATGCGCGACGCGATCGCGACGACGCCGTAGCTGGCCAGCGGATCGAGCTTCGAAGCGACCGATGTGCGCGTGAGGGCCCCATCGACGGTGAGCGCCGCGAGCAGACCGAAGACGCCGGCCATGGCGACCGCCGTCGTGGGCCGTGCGCGCTCGCCGGTGGCGGTTGCGCTGGTGAGCACCTCGCGCCGCTGCACCAAGCGCACGATCGCCTGCGCGCGCGAAAGCCGCAGGCGGCTCAAGAGCGCGAACGCGGGGACGCCGTGCGCCCGCGCGAGCGCCGCGCCACGTTCCTTGGCCACGCGGGTCGCGTCGGCACCCGCGCGCGCAGACAGCGTACCGGAGGCGCCTCGCTCGCCGGCGAGGAGCATCGTGGCGAGCGCACGCTTCGCGACCGGCTGCGGCGAGCGGATGTGCGCTTCGATGTCCGCGAGCGCGGCTTCCACGTCGTCGGGGAAACGCGCGGCGCACGGGAGCGGCGCGCGATCGGCCTCGCCCGAAGCGGCGCGGTCGCTGCGTGCGGCGTGCGTGCGGAGGTACTCCCGGACGGCCTCGAGGCCTTCGTTCTCCGTCGCGGTCGACGCGTTCACGCGGACGCCGGGAAGCTCTCGCTCGAGCGCGTCGAGGTCGATGGTGAGGCCCCGGGCGCGGGCTTCGTCGAGCATGTTGAGATCGAGGCAGAAGGGGACCCCGAGTTCGGCGAGCTGCAGCGCGAGAAGCAGCGTGCGTGACAGGCTCTTGGCGTCGCCGACTTGAACGAGCGCGTCGTGCCGCTCGGAGACGAGCAGGTCCCGCGTGACCGCCTCGTCCTCGCTCATCGGCACGAGGTTGTGCGTGCCGGGCGTATCGATGATTTCCCACGGGACATCGCCGAGCTTCGCGTGGCCGCGCGTGATCTCGACCGTCGTTCCCGGGTAGTTGCTGACGGTGACGTACGTCCCCGTGAGCGCGCCGAAGACGACGCTCTTTCCGACATTGGGCTGGCCGACGAGGAGCGCTCGTCGCATCCCCACTGCTTCTTCGCCCGCGCTACCGCTCGGGTTCGCGCCTTCCGAAAAAGGCGGCACCTTCGCCTCCTCGGAAGCGCCGCGCAGCGCGTCGAAGCTGAAAGTCATATTCAATGAGAGAATGGACCAGAACCGTCTGTCGCACAAGCTCTCTCGAGGCTCTGCGAGCGCAATGCGCAGCGAGCGCAACTGGAACGGTCAGTGCCCTCTCGCGAGGGCGATTGCGAAATCAGGCCGTCGCGGCGGCGGCGTAGACCGAGACTTTGCGCTGCGTGCGCGTACGCCACTCGTACTTCACGACGCCGTCGACCAGCGCGAAGAGCGTGAAGTCCTTGCCGAGACCCACGTTCTTGCCCGCATGAATCGTCGAGCCGACCTGGCGCACGAGGATGCTTCCCGCGCTCACGCGCTCGCCTCCGTACACCTTGACCCCACGCTTCTGCGAATTGGAGTCGCGTCCGTTGCGGGTACTGCCTGCGCCTTTTTTGTGAGCCATGACGAACCTCTCCCGTCAGCCGACGATGTTCGTGATTTCGAGCGCCGTATACGGCTGCCGATGACCGGTCTTGCGGCGGTAGTTCTTGCGACGGCGGAACTTGAAGATGATGACCTTCGGTCCGAGGTCTTGCGCGACGATCTTCGCCTCGACCTTGGCGCCCCCGACGAGGGGCCGCCCGAGCTTGATCGCGCCTTCCGCGCCCTGGACCAGAAGGACCTGGTCAAAAGTAACTGCATCGCCGACATTGCCGACGAGCTTCTCGACCCGGAGCTTGTCGCCCGTGCCGACTCGGTACTGCTTTCCGCCTGTTTTGATGACCGCGTACATCGATTCGCCCTCTTGAAGAGCACCGTGGCGCGGTCGTAAGAGAACGCGCCATCCGGTGCGGCAAGCCGTGCCTCGTGAAAGGAACACGGCGGGGTACTTAGGGGCCGCGCAGTATAAGGAACGCGAGCGCTTTGTAAAGCCGAGCCGCCCGGCTGTAGTAACAACGAGTCTACCGCATGCACCTCGCGCTCGTCCTTCACGCGCACTTGCCTTTCGTCCGGCATCCGGAGCACGCGCGCCACCTCGAGGAGCGCTGGTTCTACGAGGCCCTCGTCGAGTGTTACCTGCCGCTCCTCGACGCGTTCGACCGCATGGCCGACGAAGGCGTGCCGTTCGCGCTCACGATGAGCGTGACCCCGCCGCTCGCGGCCATGATGAAGGACGACCTTCTGCGTCGCCGGTTCGACGAGCACCTCGCCCGCATCGAAGCGCTTTCCGAGCGCGAAATGACGCGCCTTTACGGCGATGCGCTCTTCGCTCCCGTGGCCACCTTCTATCGCGACCACTTCCGGCGAATGCGCGCCGTTTGGGATCGGCACGGGGGCGACGTCGTCGGTGGGCTCGTGCAGCACTGGGATGCGGGCCGGCTCGAGCTCATCACGTGCTCGGCCACGCACTGCTATCTGCCGGGCATGCTGGCCGCGCGCGAGGGGATCCGCCCGCAGCTCGAGCTCGGCGTCCGCGGCTTCGAACGGCTCGTCGGCCGCCGCCCGACCGGCGCATGGCTTGCCGAATGCGCGTACCACCCGAGCTTCGACGAAGAGATCGCTCGCGCAGGGATCCGCTTCACGATCCTCGATACGCACGGCGTCGAGAACGCGCGGCCCCGGCCGCCCTTCGGGATTCATGCGCCCGTGTGCAGCCCGAGCGGCGTCGCTTTCTTCGCGCGCGACGCCGAGTCGAGCCGGCAGGTTTGGTCGCGCGACGAGGGCTATCCGGGCGATCCGTACTACCGCGACTTCTATCGCGACATCGGGTTCGACCTGGCGGAGCCGGAGCTCATGGGCGAGGTCGCGGGCGACGGCTCGCGCCTCATGACGGGGCTCAAGTACTACCGAATCACAGGCAAGGACGGCGAGAAGCAGCCGTACCAGCCCGGCGTTGCGTACGAGCGGGCCCAGGCGCACGCGGCGCACTTCGTCTACAACCGCGGCCTGCAGCTCCGGCACCTGTCGAGCACGATGCCCGTGCCGCCGATCGTGGTGGCTCCTTACGACGCGGAGCTTTACGGGCACTGGTGGTTCGAAGGCCCGATCTTCCTCGAGGCGGTGTACCGGCGGCTGCACGAGGCCGGCGGCGAAGTGACCGCCATCACGTTGCGCGAGTACCTCGATCGCAACCCGATCTGCGCGCAGGCGACGCCGAGCGCGAGCTCCTGGGGCGCCGGCGGCTACGGCGAAGTCTGGGTGGGGCACGAGGCAGCGTGGACGTGGCGGCACGTGCACCACGCCACGCGCTTCGCGGCGTGGCTCGTGCGCCAGCACCGGCACGCGACCGGAACGCGCGGGCTCATCCTCGATCAGGTGATTCGCGAATTGCTTCTTCTGCAATCGAGCGATTGGCCCTTCATTCTGAAAATGGGCACCGCGACGCGCTACGCCGAAGCGCGCATTCGCTCGCACGTGCATCGCTTGCGGCATTTGGCCCATTTGCTCGAGAGCGCCGGCGCGAGCGACCACGCCGGCCTCGCCGAAAACGATGCCGCATGGCTCGCCGACCTGCGCCGGCGCGACAACTTCTTCGAGGCGCTCGGCGGGGAGGATTTGCGCCGGCCGTTCGACGCCTGACGACCGTCGACGCCCGATGACGCCGCCCCCTTGGCGCGCTCTTGCCTGGCCTCTTGCCAGTCGTCTCGCCCGCCGATTCCTACCAGTTTGTAACGTGGGGTTCGGCTCGCCGTAACCTGCTATGGTCGGCGGTCTGATGTCGCTTCGTATCGAAGGAACGTATACCGCGCTCGTGACCCCGTTTCGGGACGAGCCGGGCCAGCCAGTCGACTGGGAAGCCCTCGACGCGCTCGTGGACGCACAGGTGGCGGGCGGCGTGGCGGGGCTCGTCCCGTGCGGGACCACCGGCGAAAGCCCCACCCTGAGCCACGAGGAGCACGCGCAGGTCATCGAGCGCGTCGTGAAGCGCGCGGGCAAGCGCCTCCAGGTCATCGCGGGCGCGGGCTCCAATTCGACGCGTGAGGCGATCGAGCTCGCCCGCCACGCGGAACGCTCCGGCGCGGACGCCGTGATGATCGTCGTTCCGTATTACAACCGGCCCTCGCAAGAGGGGCTCGTGCGTCACTTCGTCGAAGTGGCGCGGAACGTGCGGATTCCCATCGTCGTCTACAACATCCCGGGGCGCACGGGGGTCGACCTCCTGCCCGAGACGCTCGCCAAGATCTGCCTCGAAGCGCCGAACGTCGTCGCGGTGAAAGAAGCGACGGGCAACGTCTTGCGGGCCCTCCGCCTCGAGCAGACGATGCGCGATCGGCTCGTCGTGTTGAGCGGGGACGACGCGCTGACGCTCCCGATGATCGCGGTCGGCGCGCGCGGGGTCATCAGCGTCACGTCGAACCTCCTCCCGGGGGACGTCGTGCGCGCGACGTCGCTTGCCCTGGCCGGAAAGGCCGACGAGGCCCGCAAGGCGCACGTGGCCCTCATGCAAGTGCACGACGCGATGTTCATCGAGGCCAATCCGGGGCCCGTGAAGGCCGCGCTCGCCATGCGCGGAATCACGAAGGCCGTCGTGCGGCCGCCTCTTTACGTCGCGAGCGAGGCGTCGCAGGCCGCCATCGCCGCGGCCCTCGAGTCGTACGCGCGGAGCGGGCACGGATGCGCATAGCGGTCGTCGGTGCGAGCGGCCGGATGGGCCGCGCGGTCATCCGGTTGGCGCGGGCGCAGGGGGTGCCGGTCGTGTGTGCCGTCGGCGCGAGCGACGTCGGCCGCGACGCAGGCGAGCTCGCGGGGATCGGCACGCTCGGCGTCGCCGTGAGCGACGCGCTGGGCGACATCGAGCGCGCGCAGGCCGATGTCGTGATCGACTTCTCGTCGCCGCTTGCGACCGCCGCGCTGGCGTCGCTCGCCGCCGCCGCGGGCAGCGCGCTCGTGAGCGGAACGACGGGCCTCGGCGAAGAGGCGGCGGGCGCGCTCGATCGCGCGGCGAGCAAGGTGCCGGTTCTGTGGGAGCCCAACATGAGCCTCGGCGTCCACGTGCTGTCGCAGCTCGTTGCGCAGGCGGTGACCGCGCTCGGCGACTGGAACATCGAGATCGTGGAGACACACCACGCGGCCAAGATCGACGCGCCGAGCGGGACGGCGCTTCGTCTCGCCGAGGTGGCGCGCGCCGCGCGTCGTGCGGCGTCGCGCCTGGTGCACGGGCGGCAAGGCAAGCCGGGGGCGCGCGGCGAGGAAGAAATCGGCATGCACGCGCTCCGCGGCGGCGACATCGTGGGCGACCACGTCGTGCACCTGATGGGCGGAGGCGAGCGCCTCGAGCTCGCGCACCGGGCCACGAGCCGCGACGTGTTCGCGCATGGCGCGCTGCGCGCCGCGCGGTGGATCGCCGGCAAGCCTCCGGGCAAATACGGCCTCGCGCAGATGCTCGTGGGCGCCGTCGCCTAGGCGCCGGCGACCTGAGGCGGCGGGAAAAGCGGCCTCGATGCTCAGCTGGTTGCAAGCGCGATGGCGGCCTCGGTCGTCAACAGCCGGAACGTGAAGCTCTCTTGCAGGTAGAGACGCACCTCCGTCGCCGAATGGTCGAGATAGCCGATGGACATGTCCTGCCCGACGTCCAGCTCGAAGTCACCGCCGCGGGTCGTCAGAACGAGACCGCCCGCAATGGCCGGCGCCCAGATGATCTCGCCGTCGACGAGACGCTGGATGTGCTGGAGGACCGGGTAGCCCTCCTCGTTGCCACCGCTGGCGGCCGCGTAGGGTTCGGCGCCCAGAACGAGCCGGTACGGTCCGTTGACGCCGGCGAGCCGCAGTTGATGGACCGCCTTCGCGACCGCCGCTGGATACCCCGCGGCGGTGGACGGAAGTGCCAGGGATCGGTTGCTCGCGCCTGGACGGATGCCTTCAATCCCGGCCGCGGCATAGCCGTCGAAGACGGCGCGATCTTCGGCAAAGGCGATCTTGCGGGCCGCTTCCTTGACCGCCGACCAGTCCGAGTCCGTTGCCCCGCGTTCGGCCGCGTCGATCGCGCGGCGGGTGAGCGTGAACGGAACGCGCAATTCGACCAGCGCTTTCGCCAGGCGGCGCGTCGCCAGGACGTCTTCGCCCGGGCCCTCGATGCTCTCCATATGCCCGGTGCCGACCGCGGCGAGCCCAGGCCCCTTCGGTTCCGGCACATCCACGACGCGCCGCGCCGCCAGATGACGCTTGAGCGTGCGCGTGGCCTCCTGATCGATTTGCGCCCACGCCGCGCCGGAGATCGGAGCGAGTTCGCGGTAGAGATTGTTCATTAGCTTGCCTCATCCTTCAACGAGCCGATGCGAAGTGAACCGTCGGGCGACGGCGGCGGTGTGCCCGTCTGGCCCTCTTGGCCGCCCGGGTTTGCGATGGCCTGCGGACCGCTGCTCAAGAACGTCGCCGAAGGTACGAAAAATAGGGACCCGGTGACGGCGCGACTGACGTCGAGCAGCCGGTCGTAATTGCCGGGCGGCTTGCCGACGAACATGTTCTCGAGCATCTGCTCGATGCGCGCAGGCGACCGCGCATAGCCGATGAAGTACGTCCCAAATTCTCCCTTGCCAATTTCACCGAACGGCATGTTGCCGCGCAGGATCTCCAGCGGCCGGCCGTTCTCCTCGATGCTGGTGAGGACGTTGTGCGCGAAAGTCGGCTTTGCGGCGTCGTCCAACTCGATGTCCGACAGCTTCGTTCGCCCGACGATGCCCTCCTGCTCTCCGACCGCGATGGCGTTCCACTTCGGCAAGTCGTGGAGGTACTTCTGGACGATCACGTAGCTGCCGCCGACGAACGCGCCGTCTTCGTCGCCGATCAACGTGGCGTCGATCGCGGCCTGCGCGACGGGGTTCTCCGTCCCGTCGACGAATCCGAGCAGATCGCGTCCGTCGAAGTACTTGAAGCCGTGCACCTCATCGACCACCAACGCGGCGCCGCCGAGGCGCGCCATGATCAGCGCCGCCAGCTCGAAGCACAGGTCCATGCGCGCCGCGCGAATGTGGAAGAGGAGGTCTCCCGGCGTGGAGGGCGCGTGATGCACCCCCCGAATTTCCCGGAACGGATGCAGGTCTTTTGGTTTGGGCTCGCCGAAGAGGCGGTCCCACGCGCCGGCGCCGATCCCCAAGACGCAGGACAGCTCGCCGGTGTCCGCTCGAAAGCCGACGCCACGGACCAGCGCAGCGAGCTCGGGGCACAGGTTCCGCGCGGCGGCTTCGGAATCCGCTCCGGCATCGAGTGTCACCACCAGGAACATGGCGGTACGCGTCAGCTGGGCGTCGACGGGTTGAGGGATGGTGGACGGCACGGGTCCGCGGCGCATGCGGTGCCGTTCAGTGTTGAGCGACGAGATCGGCGCTCGCCTGCCCCAGGACCGTCTTCGCGCGCGTGACCTCGTCGGCCGTGCCGTGAGCGACCACGAGGAACTTTCCTTCCTTTACTTCGCTCTCGTACTGGATCACCGAGTCCTTCGGGATGCCCAAGCCGGAGAGAGCCGCAACGAGAGCGCTCGTGCCGCCGACCACGGCTGCACCTTCAAGACCGCTCACGATGCTCGCGACGAGTGGACCCAGGACGATGATGTGCCCGACGACGGGGATCACGAGGAACGCGGACGAGAAGAGAATGCCGGCGAGCCCGCCCCAGAAGGCGCCCTTCTTTCCCCAGAACTTCACCCGATCGCCGGTGTTGTAATACCCGACCGCGTGCTCCTCGGTATGGAAGTCCTTTCCGATGATCGAAAGGTTTCGCATGTCGAAGCCGGCCTTCTGAAGCGCCTTGATCGCCGCGTCGGCTTGGTCGTGGTTTGCGAACACGGCGACGGTTGCGTTGGTGGTCTGTGCCATGGGAATGGTCCTTTCTGCTGGGAGACGGCCTGCCGTCCGACCCCGCCGTCGTGTAGCACTCCTGGCTCAGCCTTTCCGCAACCTGGGTCGCAAAACAGCCGGTGAGGTCAGAATCGAACGCGAAGGTCCAACGATCGAACCTGCGGGCCGATGGCCGGTAGGAGCTCGAACGGCAGCGACGACCCGGACCGCGCACGCGAACGCGCGTCCGCTCGACCGTCGTGATCGTCGCGCTCCCCGTGCTCGTGCGGCGCGGTGACGACGAGCGTGATGCCCGTTCCGACGAAGACCGCGCCGGCTCCCGCGAAGACCCAACCGAGCGTCGAAACCGTCTTCGCGTCGTGCGCCTTGTTGCACGCGTCCGCGGCTGCCGCGCTGTTGAACGAGCACACGTCCTGCACGGTGTTCGGCACGCTCGTGCGATCCTGGTCGCTGTCGTTCTTGTCCTTTTGCCAGCCCAACGCTTCGACCCCGGCGGCGACGAGCAGCCCCGCGCCCACCGCGATCGCCGTAACCCCCAGCACCGGCTGCACCGCCGACGGCCGGGGCTCCGGCGCGATCCGCGCCGGGAGCGCCACGGGGCTCGCCAGGGACGCGAACACGACGGTGACGTCCGATCCGCCGACCGCGGTGACCGAGCGAGTCGTCTTCCGGATGTTCGGCCCGCGCAGCTCCACCGTGTGCGTGCCCTCGTTGACGACGACCCGGGCGGTGCCGTCTTGCAGCGAGCCGCGCGCGACGTCGTCGACGAAGACGTCCGCATCCTGCCCCGCGGCCTGCACGACGATCGTCCCCATCGCGTGCGCTTCCGTCAGCTTCTCGAGCAGACTCTTTGCGATCGCGCGAAGGCGCGGGTCGTTCGCGTCTTTCAGCTGGTCACTATAGGCCGCGCTCGCGGCTTTCCCCTCCGCCCCGCGCTGCCACAAGTGAAGCTCCGCGCTGACCTCCCCACGCTGCCCGCGCGAGAGCGTCCCCCAGAGGAAATGGTCGGCGTGGATCTGATCGGCGATGCGTTCGAGACACGCGCCGTCCGGCACGCGCGGGCAGCGCAGCGCGATCGCGAGCGTCTCGAACGACTGCGTCGTCTCGCCGATGACCCATCCCGGCAACGTTCGCAGATGCGCGCGCAGCGCTTCGGTCAGCCCCTCGGCCTGATCGTCCGCGTCGTCGGTCTGGATCGTGAGCACGTAGAGCGGCGCGGGCCGCCACGTTTGCACCTGCGCTCGCGCTTTGGGAGCGCCGAGGGCGAGCAGCACCATCGCGAGGACGGCCGTGAAAGGCAAGCGAGGCACGGCGCGTGAAACACGTGACACATGGACCATGGCGCTTCCCAGATTAGCGCTCCGTACGCTCGCGCTCTCGCAAAAACCGAAGGATGCTAACCCGACCCATGCGGATAACCGGCGGCAGGTATCGCTCGCGCGCACTTCGCGCCGTCCGCGGTCAAGCCACGCGGCCCACGTCGGACCGTGTGCGCGAGGCGCTTTTCGGCATCCTCGCGTCCGCCCGGGCTCTCGAGGGTGCCCGCGTGCTGGACCTTTACGCTGGAACCGGCGCGCTCGCCCTCGAGGCGCTTTCTCGCGGGGCGGAATCGGCGGTTCTCGTCGAATCGGCGCGCGACGCCGTCGCCGTCATTCGCGCCAATATCGAGGCCCTCGGCGTCGCGCGGCAGGCGTCGCTCGTCGCGGGGGACGTGCACCGAGCCCTCGGCCGCCTGGTGAGCGCTGGCCCGTTCGATCTCGTGCTGGCCGATCCACCTTGGGCACTCGTGGAATCCGGCGAGCCCGCGCGCGCGCTGGCGGAGCTCGCCGCGGCCGGCGCCTTTCGCGCGTCCGCGTGGGTCGTCCTCGAGCACGCCGCACGCACCCCGGCGCCGGCCGCCGGCCCTCTATCCCCCTGGGAAACGAGGCGCTATGGCGACACGGCCCTTACATTCTACAAAACCGGTATACTCCCTGGGCCTCGCCCTGAAGTCGCCGCGGGGTCTCCCTCCGATTGAGTCCACCACGAGATGAGCCCTCCCACGAGCCGTCCCCCCGCCGGCGTGCCTCAGGGCGGCAATGCGAAGTACGCCATTGTCGCCGTCGTTTTGCTTCTAGGAATCATCGCCATCGTCGCGGTTCGCGTCCTTTTGAAGGCGCCGGAGCCCGTCGCCACCGCGACCCCGACGGGGATCCCCTCGCTGACACCGCCGCCGCCGGAGAACCCCAAGCTCGACGACATTCCACCCCCGCCCCCGCCCGAGGAAGTCGTCGAGGCCGGCCCCGCGCAAAGAGCGGTGGGGGTCGCGGGACCCGCGCCCGGATGCGACGGTCGGTGCTCGCAGTCGTTTGCCACGCCCGATCTCAGCGCCGCCCTCAGCGTGCGCGGCAATCAGGCGCGGCGCTGCTACAACCAGGCGCTCGCACGCGACCCATCGCTCAAGGGCCATGTCAGCATCGCGGTGCGCATCGGCCCGAGCGGCAACGTGTGCGCGGCCAGCGTCGCGTCCAACGACATGTCTTCGCCTGCGGTCGCCCAGTGCGCGGCCAATATTTTCCGCCAGGCGACGTATCCCGCGCCAAAAGGCGGCTGCGTCGAGGCCACCGTGCCTCTCGCGTTCGTCGCGCCAGGGCAGTGACCGCTTCTCCCTTCCCGAGCCTGTGCGTTCGCCGCGTTCCCGCGCTACGCAGGCGACGTGAACGAGCCGCCCGAGCCTGAAGGCGAGAAGGGCGTCCTCCTTCGTGTCGCCTATGACGGGACCGCCTTTCACGGGTGGGCTTCCCAGAAGAACGCGCGCACCGTCGAGGACACCGTGCGCGGCGCCGTGCTCGCCATGGACCCGCGGGCGAGCATGCTCCGCGGGACGAGCCGCACCGACGCAGGCGTTCACGCCGAAGGACAGCTCGTCGCCTTCGACGTGACGCGCGACATCGTGGCGCGCGGTTGGGTGCTCGGGATGAACCAGCATCTGCCGGAAGACGTCGCCGTGCGCGCTGCATGGCCGGTCGCGCCGGGGTACTCGCCGCGCTTCGCCGCCGTCGGCAAGAGGTACCGATACCGGGTGCTCGTCGACGACGTACGCGACCCGTCGTGGCGCACGCGCGCGTGGCGCATCTCCTCGCTCGATCGGGAGGCCATGGCGCACGAGGCCGAGAGCGCGCTCGGCACGCACGACTTCGCCGCGTTTCGCGGTGCGAGCGACGAACGCACGAACACCGTGCGAACGCTGACGCGCATCGCGATCGAGCCCGAGGCCGATCCGCGCATCGTGGCCGTCGTCGTCGAAGGCAACGCGTTTCTCTACAACATGGTGCGCATCCTCGCCGGGACGCTCGTCGACGTGGGCCGCGGCCGCCTCGCGCCGGGCGCCGTCGGGCGCGCGCTCGAGACGCGCGATCGCGGTACGGCGGGCATCACCGCGCCCGCGCACGGGCTCACTCTCGAGAGCGTGGACGTGGCTCTGCCGCCGGAAGCGGGGGACCGATGGCCGCCCTGAATCACCGGCCGCAGACGATCGTCCGCGCCGCGCGCACCGGCGAGGGGGCCGCGATTGCGGTGCTTTGGCGCGAGCTATGGGACGCGCACGAGCGCTGGGGCGGCTACCCCGGCTCCCGCGATCCACGCGTCTACGGGCACCTCGCGGCGCGGCTCGAGGAAGACGCGCGCATGCGCGCCGGCAACCCCACGCTCGGACGCCACGTGCACCTCGTCGCGGAGCACGACGGCAAGCTGTGCGGGCAGGTCGAGGGCTGGCTCGATCACCAGGGCAGCGAATCGTCGACGCCGCAGTCGTGCGACGTCCGTTCGCTCATCGTGAGCGCAGGCGTGCGGCGCGCGGGCGTCGGGCGCGAGCTTCTCTCCGCGCTGGCCGTCGCGGCGCGGCGCAGGCACGGCGACTCGGTGTTGGCCGCCGAGGTCCTCGAACCGAACCCCGCGCACGTATTTTACGCGCGCGTGGGCTACGTGCCCGTGGCCTACTCCGCGCGTATCGCGGTGACGGCGGGGGCGCACGCCGCAGGGGACCCGTGCGCGGCGGCCCTCACCGCGCGACGGGCCGTACCCGCGGATGCGCTCGCGCTCGCGTGCCTCGAGTCCACGCTGGCGGCGCGCCGCCGCGCGGCCGGCGATACGCGCTTCGAGCGGCCGCGCGCGATCGACGCAACGCTGGTCGCGGCCATCGCCGCGCACCTGGCGGCGGAGGGCGCCGCGCACGACCCCGCGACCCTCGTCGCCGTCGACGCAACCGGCGTCGTGCGCGGCAGCGCGAGCTTCGCCACGCACGCGCTCGAGCCGCCGTTTCTTCCCGCACGCCGGGCTTTGCTCGGGCGGGTCGCGCTCGATCCCGCGAGCGCCGTGCTGCCTCTTTTCGCTCCGATGGCCGCTCGCGCCTGCCAGCTCGCGCTGGCCGACGGCGCGAGCCATCTGGAAATCACCGACCTATCCGCCCCGCCGACGGACCTCTACCGTGCCGCGCTCGCCGTCGGGGCGAGCCCCTGGTCGCGCATCGTGCTGCGGCACGCATGACGTGGCCTCTAGCGATTCGAGCGCAGGGTGCCAGGCAACGATACGCGGGGGGTGGAGCCAACGCGACGCGGGGTGGATCCAACGATACGCGGGGTGGATCCAACGATACGCGGGGTGGATCCAACGATACGCGGGATGGATCCAACGATACGCGGGATGGATCCAACGATACGTG
>DATHQY010000233.1:0-8301 GCA_035482215.1 Polyangiaceae bacterium
ACAAATCTCGAAAATGATTTCGAGCTACGTCGGCGAAAACAAGGAGTTCGAACGGCAATACCTGTCGGGCGAGCTCGAGCTCGAGCTGACGCCGCAGGGGACGCTCGCCGAGCGCCTGCGCGCGGGGGGCGCCGGGATCGCGGCGTTCTACACGCCGACGGGGGCGGGGACGGCCATCAGCGACGGCGGCCTTCCGGTTCGCTACGCGGCCGACGGAAGCGTGGCGAAGGGGTCGCCGAAGAAAGAGACGCGGGAGTTCGGCGGTCGCGCGTACGTCCTCGAACCGGCGATCACGGGCGATTATGCGATCGTCAAAGCCTGGAAAGGCGACGCGTCCGGCAATCTCGTTTATCGCCACACCGCGATGAACTTCAATCCGATGATGGCGACCGCCGCCAGGATCACGATTGCCGAAGTCGAAGAGATCGTACACGTCGGGGCGCTGGATCCGGATCACATCCACACGCCGGGGATTTACGTGCACAGAATTTTCCAGGGACCGCGCTACGAGAAGCGCATCGAGCGGGCGACGACGCGCGCGAAGGCGAGCTAGACCATGGCGACGGGATCGCGACAGGCGACGGACGCGGCGAAGCGCGACCAGATCGCGCGCCGTGCGGCGCGCGAAGTGCGCGAGGGCAACTACGTGAATCTCGGCATCGGCATGCCGACGCTCGTGGCGAACTTCATCCCTCCGGGGATGAGCGTCGTGCTCCAGAGCGAAAACGGGGTGCTCGGCGTGGGGCCGTATCCCGAGGCGGCCGCGCTCGACGCGGACCTCATCAACGCGGGCAAAGAGACGATCACGATCCTGCCCGGCTCGGCCATCTTCTCGAGCGCGGAGAGCTTCGCGATGATTCGCGGGGGCCATATCGATCTCGCCATTCTCGGCGCGATGCAAGTCAGCGAGAGCGGGGATCTCGCCAATTGGATGATCCCCGGCAAAATGGTCAAAGGCATGGGCGGCGCCATGGATCTGGTCGCGAGCGCCAAGCGCGTCATCGTGATCATGGAGCACGCGGCGAAAGACGGGAGCCCGAAGATTCTCTCCGAGTGCAACTTGCCGCTCACGGGCCGGCGCGTCGTGCACCGCATCATCACCGAGCTCGCGACGATCGACGTGACCGCGCAGGGCCTCATGCTGCAGGAGGTGGCGCCCGGCGTCAGCGCGCGCGAAGTACAGGAAAAGACGCAGCCGACGCTGAAAGTGTCGCCGACACTGGGCACGATGAAGGTTTGACCGAACCGGACTCGATTTGCCGCGCTGCGGCGTAATGTCGACTCCGATGGGGGACCCCGTGTACGCGCGCCCGCTCTCTCGCGCTCGGCGGCCCTTTCGGCTACGAAGCCCGGGACGATGGACTGGCCCGAGAAAAAGCCCCCGGAGGGGGACGCCGCCGAGAAGAAGACCATCGGCAAAGGCGTCTTTCGCAAATGCGACGGGTGCGGAGAGACGCTCCCGTCCGACGCATTCGCCAACAACTTCGAAGTCTGTCCGCAGTGCAGCCGCCACCACAAGCTCGGCGTCGCGGGCTGGCGCAAGCTGCTGCTCGACGACGGCGCGCTCGAAGAATGGGACACGCACCTCGCGCCCGTCGATCCGATCGAGTTCGTCGACGTGAAGACCTACCCGGAACGCGTCGCCAGCGCGCAGCGCGTGACGCAGAGCAAAGACGCGATCGAGATCGGCGCGGGTCGCATTCGCGACCGCAGGATCGCCTGGGGCGCATTCATCTATGCTTTCATGGGCGGATCGATGGGCAGCGTGGTCGGCGAGAAGATCACGCGCCTCTTCGAGAAGGCCCGCGCGCAGCGTCTGCCGGTCGTGCTCCTGCAGGCGTCCGGCGGGGCACGCATGCAGGAAGGCATTTTGAGCCTCATGCAGATGGCCAAGACGGTGTCGGCGCTGACGGAGCTCAAAGCCGCGGGCATGCCCTTCATCAGCGTCCTGCTCGATCCGACGACCGGCGGCGTCACGGCGAGCTACGCGCTCCTCGGAGACGTGAACCTCGCGGAGCCCGGCGCGCTCATCGGGTTCGCGGGCCCGCGCGTCATCGAAACGACGATTCGCCAGAAGCTGCCCGAGGGCTTTCAGCGCAGCGAGTTTCTCCTCGCGCACGGCATGATCGACCGCATCGTCAATCGCCTGGCGATGAAGGACGAGATCGCGACGATTCTGGGGCACCTCCTCGGGCCCGCATCGCCGCGGCTCAACGGCATGGGCCCGCACGGCGAAGCGAGCGTCGCGGCGGCAGGGCCGCCGACCGACCCGTGATCGCGAGCGGGGCTGCTCTCGGCCCCATCCTCGAGGCTCTCTACGCGCGTGTGCCGATGGGCATGCGCCTCGGACTCGAGGCGATGGAGAGCGCGTCGGCGCGCTTCGATCACCCGGAGGCGTCGTTCGCTGCGGTGCACGTCGCGGGCACGAACGGGAAGGGCAGCGTCTCCGCGATGGTCGAATCGATCGCGCGCGCGGCGGGCCTGCGGACCGGTCTCTACACGTCGCCGCACTTGTGCCGCTTCGCCGAGCGAATCCGCATCGATGGGGAGCCGATCGACGACGCGACGCTCGGCGCGCTCGTCGCCCGCGCGCTCGCCGACGAAGCGACCTTGTCGTTCTTCGAGGCGGCGACGCTCGCCGCGTTCCTCGCGTTCCGGGAGGCGCGCGTGGACCTCGCCGTCGTCGAAGTGGGGCTCGGCGGGCGCCTCGACGCGACGAACATCCTGCCGCGACCGCGCGCGGCGGCGATCACGCGCATCGCGCTCGACCACACGGCGCGTCTCGGGCCGACGCTCGTGGACATCGCACGCGAGAAAGCGGGCATCGCCAAGGCGGGCCTGGAGCTCGTCACGGGGCCGATGCCGCCCGAGGTGTTCGCCGCGATCGAGGAGGTGGCGCATGCGAAGGGCGCCACGGTCACGCCCGCGCCGGAGCTCGCGCAGGCGTCGGGTCGCGTCCTGCAGATCGGCCTCGCCGGCGCCCATCAGCGCGAAAACGCACGCGTCGCCGTGGCGCTCGCCGAGCGCCTCGCGCTGCCCGCGGTCGCGATCGCCCGGGGCCTCGCTGACGCGCGTTGGCCGGGCCGCCTCGAGCGCATCGGCCCGTACCTGCTCGACGCGGCCCACAACCCGGATGGCGTCGCGTCGCTGGTCCGGCACGTCGCCACGTTGGGGGTGCCCCCGGAGAGAACATGCCTCGTCTTCGGTGCGCTCGCGGAAAAAGAATGGGCGCCCATGCTCGACGCGCTCGCGCCGATGGCGGAGGCACGGGTCTACGTCGCACCTTCGGCGCTGACCTCCGCCTCGCGACCGGCGGTGAATCCGAGCGCGATGGCTGCGCGCGTGCCCGGTCTCGTGGCGTCGTCGGTGGGCGAAGCGCTGGATCGGGCAGGCCAGGACGCGGGCAAGGACAAGGGCAAGTGCGATCTCATCGTCGTCGCCGGGTCGATCCTGCTGATCGGCGCGGTCCGGGCGAAGCTCCTGTCCTTGCCGTGCGACCCCGGCGTCGCGCTGTGAGACGCGATCGCGTCGCGCGAGCCGCTTTTTGAACCGCACGAAGAACGGCGGTACCATCCCCCCGTCCGCATGCCCAGCTTCGACATCGTCTCGAAAGTGCAGCTCTCGGAAGTCGACAACGCCTACAACCAAGCCCAAAAAGAAATCGTCCAGCGCTTCGACTTCAAAGACACGGCCACGTCCCTCGAAAAGAGCCCGGACGCGATCACGATTCGCTCGTCGAGCGAAGACCGCGCGAAGGCCGCGCTGACGGTGTTTCAGGACAAGCTCGTGAAGCGCAAGGTCTCCCTGCGGTTCTTCGATACGGGCAAGCCCGAGCCGACGGGCAAGGGTGGCTCGCGGATCGTGGCGAAGATCAAAGACGGGATCGAAGTCGAAAAGGGCAAGGCCATCGTGGCTTTCGTCAAGGAGAGCAAGCTGAAGGTGCAGGCGTCGATCCAGGACTCGCAGGTGCGTATTTCGGGAAAAAACAAAGACGACTTGCAATCCGCCATTGCCGCCGTAAAGCAGCATGACTTCGGCCTCGAGCTCCAATTCGTCAACTTTCGCGACTGAATGAAGAACATCGCTTTGCCACAGACCAACGGCTCGGCTCCGAGCCGTGTCCGCAAGCTTTTCGGCACGGACGGAATCCGCGGGATCGCCAACGAGCACCCGATGACGCCGGAGGTGGCGCTCCAGCTCGGGCGCGCGGTCGCGTTCGTCGCGGGCCGTGGCAAGACCCACGCGCCGCGCGTGCTCATCGGCAAAGACACGCGGCTCTCGGGCTACATGCTCGAGCAGGCGATGACGAGCGGGATCTGCGCGATGGGCGGCCGCGCGATTCTGTGCGGACCGATGCCGACGCCGGCGATCGCGCAGCTGACGGTGAGCATGCGAGCCGACGCGGGGGTCGTCATCAGCGCGAGCCACAACCCGTACCAGGACAACGGGATCAAGATCTTCGGGGGCGACGGCTTCAAGCTCCCCGACGACGCGGAGAGCGAAATCGAGGAGCTGCTCGGCGACGATAGCTTGCTCGGCAAACGGTCGACGGGGCCGTCCATCGGCCGCGCCGAAAAGCTCGAGGACGCGCGCGGGCGTTACGTGGTCTTTCTGAAGCAAACGTTTCCGCGCGATTTGTCCCTCGACGGAATTCGCATCGTCGTCGACGCTGCGCACGGCGCGGCGTACCGCGTGGCGCCTCTCGTCTTTCAGGAGCTCGGCGCCCTCGTCACGGCGATCCACGTCAAGCCGAACGGCGTGAACATCAACAAGGACGCGGGGGCGCTGCACCCGGAGCACGTCTGCGCCGAAGTGCTGAAGCGCGGCGCGGCGCTCGGGATCGCGCTCGACGGCGATGCGGACCGCGTGATCATCGTCGACGAGAAGGGCCAGGTCGTCGACGGCGACCAGCTCCTCGCGATGTGCGCGACGCGCATGCTGAGCGATGGGGAGCTCCGGTCGAACACGGTGGTGGCGACCGTCATGTCGAACCTCGGCCTCGAGCACGCGCTCGCGCGCGCCGGCGCGCGCCTCGTGCGCACGCAGGTCGGCGACCGCTACGTCGTCGAAGCGATGCGCGCGGGCGGGTACAACCTGGGCGGCGAGCAGTCGGGGCACCTCGTCTTCCTCGACCACGCGTCGACGGGCGACGGCTTGCTCGGCTCGCTGCAGGTGCTTTCGCTGATGCTTCGCACGGGCAAGCCCGTGAGCGAGCTCGCGGCGCAGATGCAGCGCGTCCCGCAGGTGCTCGAGAACGTGACGCTGCCCTCCCGCCGGCCACTCGAAGACATGCGCACGCTCGGCGAGCTGACGCGCAAAATCGAGAAAGCTCTGGGCGGGGATGGCCGGGTGCTCGTGCGCTGGAGCGGCACCGAGCCGAAACTCCGCATCATGCTCGAGGGACCGCGGGAAGAGCGGATCCGCGCGTGGGCGCTCGAGCTCGTCGACGCGGCGAAGCACGATTCGCCCGGCGCACGGCCGTAGCGGTTACTTGGACACGTAGTACAGCCCGCCCGTGTTGGGGATGCTGCCGACGTCCCCGCTCGACGTCGGGTTGCCGAGAGCTATCCAATAGACGTAGTCGCCGCTCACGGTGACGCCAAACGGACTGACCAGCTGGGTCCCGAGCAGGGTCTCGCCGGTGCCGTCGACGTTCACGCGGCCCACCGTACCGTCGGCGACGCCGGGGGTGGAGCTACCGGAGTTCGCCCAGTAGAGGACATCGGTTGCGGGGTCGATGGCCAGGCCTTGCGCCCAATGCACGTCGGAAACGATCTGGGTGCCCCCGTTCGTTGCCGATTTGCTCACCGCGAAAATCGCGTCGGGCTCTGCGTAGTAAAGCGACGTGGAGTCGATCGCGAGCCCGAAGTTGACGCTGCCGCGGGGGCCTGACGTAAGCAGGACGGCGGTCCCGCCGGCGACGGGCACCCGCCAGACGCTGTTGTTCACGTCCTGGACGTAGACGTAGTTCGAATCCACTGCGATCTGCTGCGGCTCCGTGATGGTGTCGTCGCCGATGTCGATCACCATGTCCGACGCGACCCCCGAATCGGGCGGTGTCTTCGGCGCGCGGTGGATGGTGTCGTCCGCGTTGTCGGCCCAATAGACGTAGGTCGCGTCGACCGCGACGCCCCACGGCGTGGTGGCGGCGACGACTCTCTTGGGTTGCCCGGTGCATCCGGCGACGGGGCATGTCCAGATTCCGGTGCTCGAGCCCCAATAGACGTTCTGTCCGTCCGTTGCGATTCCCTCGGGACTCTGCTGGGTCGACGTGTAGACGACCATGCCGGAATCGCAGCCCGCGAGCGGACAGGACGCGGCGACACCGTCCTCCGTATCGAAGTCCGTCCCCAATTCGACCCAATACACGCGATTGGCGTCGCTCGTGATGGCCCATGGGTTGTTGAGCCCCGTCTTCAGCGGGCAGGGCGTGGTGCACAGCGTCGTAAGCGGCCCGTCTGGCTCCGCGCCCGTGTCCGCGACGCCCCGCGCATCCGGCCCCGCGTGCGCGTCGGTCGACGCGTCCGGAGAGCCGCCGGTGCCGCTCGTTCCACTGTTGCCCGATGTGCCGGCCGTTCCGGTAGCGCCCGTGGCTCCCGATGCGCCGCCCGCGCCGCTCGCCCCGGCCGTCCCCGCAGCGCCGGAGACCCCCGCAGTGCCGGAGACCCCCGCAGCGCCCGAGGTCCCCGCAGATCCTGCGGCTCCTGCGCCTCCCGGCGTGCCGCTCGCCCCCGAGGTGGCGCCCGAAGTCCCGCTCGACCCCGCGCCGTCGGGCAGGCTCGCGTCGGAACCGGGCCCCGGCGCGCCACCCTCTTCTGCGGTGCGGTCTTCGATTCCAAGAATGCCGGCGCATCCCGCAAGGCCTCCAAGCGAGACCCCGAGACAAACAACGGCGCGAATGCGTGCACGCACCCGAATCACGGAAAGGACTGTAAGCCAATCGAGAGCGCGGTGCGAGCCACACCGTCGACTCGGAACCGCCGTCTCAATTCTCGGGCGGCGCCAGATACCGCAGGCGGGATCGGTCCGCGTGGAAGAACACGCGCTGGATCCTCCCGTCGGCGACGGCGAGGAGAAGCGCAGCGAACGGCTCCTCGCCGCGGAAGAAGAGAATCGACGGGCGGCCATTGAACTCGCGCTCTTCGGGGCGCAGCGTCCGGCCGCTCCGGCGGGTCGTATGGGCCACGAAGGACGCGATGCGCGCGGCGCCGACGAGCGGCTCCGCCAGATTGCGCACGCCGTCGCCGATGACGCCCTCGGCGCCGCCGTCGGTGATCATGACCGCATCTTCTGCCAGCAGGTCGACGAGCTTGTTCATGTCGCCGTCGCCGGCGGCCTCGAGGAAGGCGTGGAGCAGGCGGCGGTGCTCGTCGTGCGGCGCCGCGAGCGTTCGTCGCTCGTCGGCGACGCGCCGGCGCGCGCGTTCCAGGAGCTTGCGGCAGGCGAGGGGGCTCTTGCCCACGAGATCGCCGATGGCCGCGTGCTCGAAGTCGAACACGTCATGGAGCAGAAGGACTGCCCGCTCGGCGGGCGCGAGCCGCTGGAGCACCAGGAGGAGCGCCATCGAGACCTGGTCGAGGTCTTCGAGCTTCTCGAGGCTCGACCCGCAAAGCGCCACGGGCTCGGGGAGCCGGTCGGAGCGGCTCTCCTCGCGCCGCGCGCGCGCCGAATCGAGCTCGTTGAGGCAAAGCCGCGTGACGATCGTGATGAGGTAGGCGCGCGGCGACGACGGGTCTTCCGCGCGCTGGCTCCAGCGGAGCCACGCCTCCTGGACCATGTCCTCGGCGCGGGCCATGTCGCCCAGCATGCGGTAGGCGAGCGACACGAGGTCGGCCCGGTAGCGAGCGAACGCGCCCAGAGCGTCGTCGCGCGCGGGCGTCACGGCTTGACCTGCATGAGGAGCGCGAGCGTCGCGACGCCGACGCACATGACGACGCCCCATCGCTCGACGCGGCCGAGCGCGGCCTCCCGCGGTCCATCGGGGGCGCGTGCGCTGCGCAGCGCGGCCCGCGCTCGTGCGTGCGACAGCCCGACGACCAGCAGCACGGCGATGGAGACCTGGAACCATGCGGTTCGGTGGAATGCGCCGGCCATCGCGACGTCGAGGAGGACGCCCGTGATGACCATGACCAAAAACGCGAGCTGTGTCGCGAGGAGGAGGACCGCGAGGATAGGCGCGACGCTTCGCGCTTGTCCCGCGGCACTCACCGCAGCCGCGCCACGGCGTGCGATGCGAGCCGTGATGGGGATAGCGCCGACGAGACCGACACCGAGCACGGCGACGAGAAGGTGGATGGCCAC
>DATHQY010000234.1:0-3508 GCA_035482215.1 Polyangiaceae bacterium
CGCGAAGCCGTTCGACGCCGACACGTTCAAGCAAGTGCTCGGACCGGTGCTGAAGAAGCAAGCGGGATGAGAGCGTGAACACACCATGAGCGTCGTACTGACTCCCTCTCTGCCGACGCCCGACGCGGTGGGCCGCGTGCTGCGAGACCTCTTCGGGAAGGGCGTGACGCAGAAGAAAGCCTCGGCGCCCTTGGCGATGTCGCCGAAAGCGTTCGCGGCGGCCTATCGCGATGACCGCGACGCACTCGTTGGGATATGCCTTTGCGACATCCCACTTGCTGCGACGGTAGGGTCGGCCCTCGCTCTGGTGCCCCCCGACGCGGCGAACGCCGCAGTCAAGACTGGCAAGCTACCCGCAGAGATGCTCGACAACTTCCGCGAGGTTCTGAACATTCTGCACCGCCAATTCGGGGCGCTGCACGTGCAGTTCAAAGAACTCGTGCAGCCCGGCGACAAGATCCCGCCGAACATCGCCACGGGAACCGCCAAACCGGCCTCGCGCCTCGATCTGGAGATCGTGGTCGCGGGATACCCCGTCGGTCGCCTCACGTTTCTTTTGGTCTGATCGCGGTCGCATAGCCGCGTGGGGTATCCCGCGGCCAGCGTCGCTCATGGGCGTCGAACGTGGGCCGGTCGCTCTGGCCTCCCAGGTTCGATCCCGTCCATCGTCCGATGGCTCCGTTCCTGCGACTCTTGCTCCGACGGCGCGGCGTGAAGATTGTGACGGCATTCGGCTCGCGCCGCCCCCTGGCCGGCCGGCAATGCCATTGCCGCACCCGTCGTCCCCGCAGCGGGCGCGTAGGTAGACAGCGACGATGTCGTCGAGCGCCGCCCATAGCGGGACCCCGTTGTCGAGCGTGACGATCGCGGCGCCCGCCCCAGAGCGGCCGAGACGCGTTGGCCGTCTTTTCGCCGTTTTTGCCTTTTCTCACGCGCAGGTAACGCCCCGCGTCCACACGGGCGCCGTCTCGGCGCGGCATGCAAATCGAGCACGAATACCCACCGCCCTACACGGGATGGTTTGCCGCCTGCGCCAAACACGTTGCCGTATTCGCTCGTCACTATTTTGGTGTATCGCGCCACGAAGCCGCCGCCGATTGGCGACTGCGCCGCTGCGTTGCCGAACTCCGTAGTTCCTGAATATCGCGTGATTATTCATGACGCGGGGCAACGCGTGCAAACGCGCTAACACGCAAACGGCCAACGCTTACATACGTCTTGGGTTTGCCTGCACTGGAAATAGCGAAATAACTTGCACGAGTCTTAGTCACGATAAACACTATGCCCGCCGAAGCCTGTCCGCGCTTACTCGGGGTATTGGCTGTCGCCCGTGTTGGCGCTTGTCATCCGAATCCGAGGAGGGAGCCTTGATGAAACACTCACGGTTGGTATTTTCTGCCGCCCTTACGGGCAGCTGCTTGACGTTGGGAGCCGCCGCCTGCGGCACCGGGGCGGCGCCGAGCGACGGCGCGACGACCGAACGACCCGCGAGCGGGAGTTACGATGTGGCTCTGACGGCTGCTTCGCGGTCGACGCTTCCCGCGTGTACGACTGCACTCGAGGGAAATGTCGCATTCGTGTCGTCACCGCCCAGTCTCTGGTCCTGTAACTTGCGAGTTTGGACGGAGATTCCCTGCACCGATTTGTTCGCCGGCGTAGTTGCTTATGCGAGCATTTCGCAGACGCTATGGTCGTGCGTGGAAGGACAATGGACGCAGATCGCGCTCCCCGACGCCGGTCCGCCCGGTCCTCAAGGCGCAACGGGAGCGACCGGCCCCAAGGGCGCAACCGGTGCGGCGGGGGCTGCCGGGGCGACCGGCGCCACGGGTCCTGCCGGCGCGATAGGGGCCGTTGGAGCCACCGGAGCGACGGGACCCGCGGGAGCGGTCGGTGCGACCGGCGCCACGGGAGCCCAGGGCCCCGTCGGTGCGCAGGGCGAACCCGGGACTCAAGGCTCGAGCAGCCTGGTGAACACGACGCCGGAGCCGCCTGGAGTGAATTGCGCGCAAGGCGGCACGCGGATCGAGGTCGGCATCGACACGAACGGCAACGGCGTTCTCGATCCGAACGAGGTCACGGCTACGAGCTATGTCTGCAACGGGACTCCGGCCAATCCTTGCCTCGGGGTCAACACGCTGCGCTGTGCGGCCGGCAATCGATTCATCGGTACGGCCGTCGATGTCGACGCGCTCGCGAGCATTCCGCAGTACGCGGCGGTGCTCGCGCGTGAATTCAACTACGTTACGCCGGAAAATGCGATGAAGTGGGGCGTCATCGAGGCGACCGAGGGGACATGGGACTTCGGCGGCGCGGACGCGATCGTCGCCGAAGCCGTGGCCAACGGCCAGGCGATCAAAGGCCACACGTTCGTCTGGTGGCAGCAAAACCCGACGTGGATCACGGGGCTCGACGCGGCCGACTTGCTCTCCGCGGTCGAGGCGAACATCACGACGACGGTGAGCCGCTACGCCGGCGTGGTCCGCGCGTGGGACGTCGTCAACGAGGCCATCGACGACAACACCTTGCAGCTGCGCGCCGGCGTGCACCAGACGCTCGGGATCTCCGGGCTCGTGCAGGCCTACCAGACCGCCCACGCCGCCGATCCGAACGCGCTCCTCAACTACAACGACTACGGGATCGAGGCGCCAGGCCCCAAGACCGACGCCGTCTTCGGCCTCCTCCAAAGCCTCATCGCGGCCGGCGCGCCGATCGGTGGTGTCGGAATCCAGGCGCACCTCAGCACTCTCTCGTACCCGAGCGAGACGCAACTCCGCACGAACATCGAGCGGTTCGCCTCGTTGGGCCTCAAAGTCAACATCAGCGAGCTCGACGTCCGTACGATACAAGTCCTCCCCGACGATTGGGAGACGCGCATGACCCAGGAAAGCATCGCCTTCGAGATCGCGGCGGGCGCTTGCGCCAACGAGCCGGCTTGCGAAGCGGTCACCACGTGGGGCTTCACGGACGCGGACACGTGGATCGACGCCGCCTTCGGCACCGACCAGCCTCTCGAGTTCGACGAGCTGTACCAGCCCAAGCCGTCTTACGATGCCCTGAAGGCAGGTCTTCAGGGGACGCTGCCGGCTTCGAGCGAGAACTTCCTGACGAACGGCGACTGCGACGATGGGACGAACGGCTGGTTCCCATTCGGCAGCGGCACGCTCTACAGCGTTCCGGACGGGTTCGTGAACACGGCGTGCGGTCTCACGGGCCGTACGGCGACGTTCAACGGCCCGGCCCAGGTCCTCACCGGATTCCTCAATAGCGGCGACAGCGTGAGCATCGACGGCTACGTGCGCATCGCCAACCCCGCTGGCTCGACGGCCCCCGTGACCACGGCGCCGGTGAACATGACGCTCTTCGTGCAAACTCCGCTCCCCGACGGCGGCACGGCGACGAACTTCCAGCCCATGGGGTCGGCCGTCACCGCAAATACCTCGACGTGGGTGCCGATCGGAGGCGCCGCGGGTCTCGGCTTCGCCACGGCTCCCTCGACGCTCTTCCTCTA
>DATHQY010000235.1:0-4273 GCA_035482215.1 Polyangiaceae bacterium
TTTGGCGCGCCCGCGGCACACGACGAACCAGAGGCGCTCTTTTGAAGGTTCGCATAGCCAAGCGCCTGCGTGCTCATGTCGAGCCCCCCGGCGGAGGCGCCGACGCCCCCCGGGGCGTGGCAAGGTAGGCAATCGTTCGAAATGATGTCGGAGTAGACTTGCGTGAAGGTGACGCCGCCGGCATCCGCAGGACCGGGGCTCGCGTCCATATCAGGGTCCGTCGAACTTGTATTTCCGGGAGCGGAGCTGCTGCTGCAGCCCAGAACGCAGAAGAAAGGAAAGGAGAGAACGAAACAGAACGCGACGACGGATCGAATCTTCATTATGCCTCGCGAGGGTGTGCGCGCCAATCGTGGAATTCATGGGTCGTGGCTCGCAAGCCTGGCGCGCGTCGAGGCACAATATTGGGAGATAGCGGCTGACCGATTGCCGAATTGTGGACCAGGCGTTTCGCGCCGGCTTCCGAAGCGCCCGTCGCCGACGCCGATCGGCCGAACGGGATCAAACGCCCGGGTGGTGCAAGGTCCGCCGGCTCAGGAGCGGCGGCGAGCTTCGAATCCACGTTCCGAAGTGACCTTCCCGGCGATCGGGGCACTGGTCTACGATCGCCTCCGGACCGCGCAGGCTCCCACCACGACGACGGTGCCGTTTGCGACGGAAAGCGACCGACCCCCATGAGCGAAGATCCTCAAAGTCGTCACGAGCTCGTGGCACGAACGACGGAGCCGATGCCCGCCGCCTTCCTCGGACACGGGAGCCCGATGAATGCGCTCGAGTCCAACCGTTTTACCGAGGCATGGCGTGCCTTTGGCGCGCATGTCCAAAAGCCGCGCGCAATCCTGGTCGTCTCTGCGCACTGGTTCATCGACGTCGCCGCGGTCACCGCCATGACGCAACCTCGGACCATCCACGATTTTTATGGTTTTCCTCGCAAGCTCTTCGAGATCCAGTACCCCGCGCCGGGCGACGAGACCGTCGCAGAGGAAATTGCCGAGATCGCGAAGCCCGCATCCGTCGGCCTCGACCGCGATAGTTGGGGGCTCGATCACGGGACGTGGTCGGTTCTCCTTCATGCATTTCCCAAGGCAGACGTCCCGGTCGTACAGCTCGCGATCAACGCACGGCAAGGAGCCGCATTCCACTTCGAGCTCGGCGCGAGACTCGCCCCCTTGCGCGACCGCGGCGTTCTCATCGTCGGCAGCGGCAACGTCGTCCATAACCTTCACGCGCTCGACTGGAGCCAGCCCAACGAAGGGTTTGACTGGGCTCACCGCTTCGACGACGCGGCACGCGCCATTCTTACCGAGCATCCGGCGAACGTCTTGAGCCTCCCGAGCCATCGCGACTTCGTCCAATCGGCGCCGACGCCGGAGCACTTCCTACCGCTACTTTACGTGGCGGGTCTTGCTGCGGCCGCGAAGCGTCCTGCGAAAGTTCTCGTGGACGGCTACACGTATGGGTCCCTCTCGATGGCCTCTTACATTCTCGACGTGTGATTGAACTGCAATGTCGTGTCGAGGGTACGAGCGAATGACGGGGACCGCGCCGGCACTACCGCACGGGGCTCGAGCATCCGGTAGTCACCCCCGACGGGAGTATGCGCCCCTCCTATGAGGACTTCGCGGTCGCGATTGTCGATGAAATCGAGAATGGCCAATTCATCGGCGCGCGCTTCACCGCCGGCTACTGAACGGAGGCGCTTTTTTTTGCGCTTCGGCGACGCGAGGGCGACGTACTCTCCCCGTATCGTGCGCTCTGCCTTCCTCGTCGTCGCGGCCCTGGCCCTTCCCGTTGCCGCATGCGCTCCCGGCGCGGTCGCACCTGCCCGCGCTCCAAACGGGGCTGCGCCTTCGTCGGCTTCGGCAGCGTCGGAGCCCGCACCTTTGGCGCCGTCCCCTGCCGCCTCATCGGCTTCGGCCGCGTCCGTCGCCCCCGGCGCATCGACGCCTCCCCCCGCGCCCGATGGCTCGCCTCCTCCGTCCGCAGCGAGCGGCGCGGCCCCTTCGCCGGCGCCACGGCCCTCGATACCGCCCGGGCTGCGCGACGCCCTCGACGCCGCGGAAAAGGCGATCGCCGCAGGCGACGCCGATGCGTCCGACAAGCACCTGTCAGCGGCCGACGCGCTTGCGGGCGGCGACGCGCACCTCGAATACCTCGTCGCTCGCGGGCGAGCCGCGCGCTTCGCCCACACCGGCGACTTCGAGCACGCAGCCGCTGCGCTCGTCTCCGTGATCCCGGCGATCGCGCAACATCCCGAGCTGCCCGACGAGTTCTGGGCGCACAACGCGATGATGATGCTGCGCGAGGCGCAGGGAGACCCGGCCTCGGCGCTCGCGGAGGACGATCAGGCGACGCTCTGCGCGGCGCGCGGCACCTGGGATCCCGAGGGACGCGACACCCTCGCCTTCCAGAAGGATCGCTGGCACCGTGCGTACCTCACGCGGATGCTCGCCGAATCGCGTTCCGGATCGGCCAAGCGCGCGCTCATCGCCTATGCGCAGGCCGCCCTCGACGAGTACCGCCCGCGGGGCTTCCCCGAATCGGTGGCCGTGCTCGAGGCGTACTTCGCGGCGCTCGACGGGCGGCGCGAAGCGGCGCTCAGTGCCGCAAGGCGCGTCGATCCGGCGAAGGACGACGACGTGGAGGATCTCTACCTCGTCGTCGTCGGCCTCGAGGCCGGTGGCGACCATGCGAGCGCTGACGCGGTCCGGCGCGTCATGCGCGGTAGCACCGGCGTCCATGTCTCGCGCGCCATCATGCTCCACTGGCTCGACCTCGATGCGGCCGCGCCACGCGGACATGGCTTCACGCCATGGCACGCGGCCCGATGATCGACAGGCCCTAGTCGGATCCTTCTCGAGGAACCGCCGTCCGCGTAACTCCGAAGCACGCGAGTGCTTCAGGCGAGGGGCAGGCGGCGACGCGGATCGGGTTTGGCTTCGCAACCGGCGAACACTCGCTCACCTCGGAGCCAGCGCTCGCCGGCGTCGCGATTCTCTAGAGCAACGCGCACCGCCGCTGTCAGCTCGAGATCCGCGGAGTCGATGCGATGATCTTCCAGTGCAGCCTTTAGACCCTGTTCCGCGGCGGCATACGTTGTCCGCTGGAACAGATCGAAGCGCATTTCGAGGACGTCCTCGCCGAGCGCGCGCCGGCAGGCGCCCTCGTCCGCGGAGTTCCACGCGCGGCACACGAAGGGTCGGATCGGGTAGATGCGGCACGCCCCCTCCAGCAGGAACGCACACGGCTGCGGCGGCCGTTCCGAAGGCGACCAGCGTGCGCCGTGGGTCTTCTCGTCGAGCGACACGACCCGGGCGAGCATGTCCGCGAACTCCGACTCGCTCGCGTGCGCGCGGAGCGCCGCTGCGATCCGGAGAACCACCGCCGCGGGCGCACCCACAGGCCGGTGGCAGCAATGCGCGCACCCGCGCCGGCATGCGAGCGAAGACGCGTCGGTCGGCCCGCGGCGCATATGCGCGTCGGCGATGCGCACGACGGCGTCGACTGCATCGTAGACGGCCCGCGGCGACCGATCGACCGCGAGCTGATCGTCCGCGACCTTCCGCGCGTCGCCGAGGACCTGGCGATGATGCTCGGCAGCGCGAGCCACCAGCGGGTTCGGTTCGGGCCTCCCCGTGCCGACCGTCCGCTGGGTGCTGGCGGCGGCTCTGCGCGCATGCCGATTCACACGGTCGTTTTACCGGATCCGGGGCTCCATGTGCGATTGCCGCCGGCGGCGAATTGGAAATTATACGGAATCTTAACGCGGCTACGCGGCGTGCAATGCGCCAGTCGCCGCCGGATCGCAGCGAGTTTTCGTGGATAGAGCGCGGGGCAGCGCGAATCCCACGTTGCACGGATTCCGCTGTCACCCGGCCTCTGGCTCTTGGCGAAGAGATCGCGTGCACGAAGCGGGCGGCCGGAACCTCCGCGTAACCAACGGGTCGTGGGGCCCCCGGGTCGCCGTCGCGGGTCTCGAACGCGCGTCGCCATGCGCCGAGCTGCCCGCCAGAGCTCGGGTTCGACGAGTAGGTGCATGTCCGCGCCATTGGCCCGCAGAAGCGCGAGGAGCGGGACCTCGCGGTGAAGAGTGTGACTGTTTTGTCCGTGGGGGCGATGTCCGCGTTCCGGCCCTTCTGTGTTCGCCGCATCGACACGCCGGCGACGAGGGCTCGACGGGGTTCGTCGGACCGGATGAATAGGGCCGAATTAGCACTACTGTCGCACTCTGCTGGACCTGTCGCGCGGACGTTGGACGCGCAGACAGCACGGG
>DATHQY010000236.1:0-4113 GCA_035482215.1 Polyangiaceae bacterium
CAACGACGGCCCCTCGAGGCGCCATTCATGGCGCCTTCGCTCCGCAAGGGGGCGTCATTGGCCCGCGAGAAAGCGCCATCACCGAACCGAAAGACCGCCTCTCTTGGCCAACGAGGCGCCATTTCCAGCCGCGAAGGCGCCATGCGAGCGACACAGGCGCCATCCTCCGACGCCGAGCGTCGCGCTTTCCACGAACGAGGCGCTTTTCGCGTGCCTCGAGGCGCCATTTGCGGCAACGTATGGCGCCTCATGGCGAAATCACGACGCCTCTTCTTCTTGCTCGCGCACCAGGCCATGGGGGAGACGCAAGCCGGCCTCGGGGAAGCCCTCGGCGTTGCGCGCAGAACGGCGCAGCGTTGGGCGCAGACCGGCGTCCCCAGTTACCATATGCCCGACTTGGCGAAGTTGGTGCATCCCCATGACGCCGATCTCGCAGCGGAGATTGCGGCTGCGGTGGGGACGACGCTCGAAGCCCTCGGCCTCGTCGTGCCTGCAGCGGCGCCCGCGCTCGAGTCCGTGCCGGCGTCCGTACCTGAGCCCCCCGTCGCGGCGGCTGGCGCGGCCGCCGCGAGCGAAGGCATGCGCGCCGCCGTTACGCCGGGGCCCGCGCCTGCGCCGGCGCCCGCCATGCCGGACGCGGTCGTCGACGCGGTCGTCTGCGCCGCCGCCGAAGTGATGAATCTTCCCCCGCGCGAAGTGCACGCCGGGCTCCACGCGGCCTTCGCGAGCGCCAAGGAGATAGGGCTCACGATCGACGCGGTCGAACGGGCTCTCCGCGCGAAACCGCAAGCGCCGCGTCCGGCGCCGGTGCGCCGCGCGTTGCCTTCACCCCTTCGCGTAGAGCGTCCACTTCCGGCCGCGCCAGACGACGTGGAATGACCCTGGCGGTGGATTGAAGCCGTTCCCGCGCGTCAGCACGTAATCGTAATAGGGAAAGAGCTCCTGGATGGAGACCGACTCCGGCGTCCATTCCCAACGAAGGCGCGGCCGTGTGCCGGGCGGCGGGTAGTGCCCCTCTTTGAAGCGCACTGGCCAATAGAGCGCGCCTGAATTCGAGAACTGGACGACGCCTCCCTTTTCGGCCTGGTAGTACGAAACGAAGTGGAGGAACGGCACGTCGTTCACGATCGACGATCCCTTGTCGTAAATGAGCCCGGCCACGTGCTTTCGGGGTTCCATCTGGGCGAGGGCTCCGTCGAAGTCGCCGACTTCGTCGAGCTGGAATTCGACGAAGTGCTTGCAAACGTTGATCGTCGACGAGAGCGCCACCGCGAGCGCGAGCACGGTGACGACGGCGCCGCGCAGTCCTCGCGGCATGCGCATCAACGGAATGAGGCTCATGAGCCCCGGAACGGGAAAGCGCTCCGAGAAGAGCCAGACGTCGCCGAGCTGGCTGCCCGTCGAGAAGTAGAGAATCGCGCAGGCGATCGGAATGAGCACGAGCGCGCGCGCCGCGGGCTTGGCCGGGTCGCGATCGCCCTGCGCGAGACCGAGCGCCAGGAGCACGACGACGACGAGCGCGATGAAGTGCCATTCGTCGCTCGAATCGCGAAAGATGTCGATCGACCAGCGCGCGAAGCGGCTCATCGATTCCCCGTAGGGTGGGTGCGCGAAGGCCGCTCCGAGGGCACCCGCGGACTCTTTGCCTTGCGAGGATAGGCCGATCCACCAGACGACCGCGCCGAGCGACGGAACCACCGATCCGGCGACGGGCAGCCACCTGCGCGGGGACATCCACGGGAAGAGCGCGGCGAATCCGATGCCGAAGAGCGCATACGGAACGACGTGCGTGTAGAACAGCGTGACCGCGAGGATCGCGAGGACGCCGCCGCGCACGCGCGTCGGTCGCTCGATGAAGGGAACCGCCACGGCGAGCGCCGCGAACATGAGGGGAATGCCCGACATGAACGGCAAGAGGCCATAGAGGAACATCACGTTGACGAGCAGGGGCACGACGAAGATGCAGAGGCGTTCGTCTTTGCCGAGCGCCCGGAGCAGCGCGCGAAGTGCGAGTACGGTGCCTCCGAGATAGAGGCAGCTCATGGCGACGGCGGCGTTCGCCACGCCGAGGACGTAGGCGAGGAGCGACCCGACGACGTAGTAGAGCGCGTACTGGGTGCCGCCGAGGTTGAGGAAGAAGTCGCGGCTGAAGTCGTAGGCGGGATCCGAGTAGCTATGGACGGCGCGCAGCGTGGCGATGTGGAACGGCAGGTCCTCGAGCGGCGGGTAGCGGACGATCCAGGCGGGGGCAGTCGCCATCACGGCGACCGCTAGACACAGCCAATTGCCCGGCCGTCGCGCGGCGGCAACGAGCCACGCTGCGAACGATGCACGAGCCGTCGTCAAGAAAAGCGAGAACCGCATGGGCGCGAACTTACACGCTCGGCGGCAACCGACCTACGCGAACCCGCGCTCGATCGCGCCTCCGCAGGGTCGTATAGTACGCGCCGAATGAAGCTTGGTCCGTCGATCGCGTCTGCCACGTTCGTCTTTGCTTTCTGCCAGTGCGGGCCACTCGTCAACGATCCTCCGCTGGACGGTGGCTCCGGCACGACGAGCGGCAATAGCGGCGCCGGGACCAACACCGGGAGCACCTCGGGCTCCGTAGCCGGGGCGTCGATGTCAGGATCCACGACCGGCACCACGTCGGGAACGACGGGGAGCGCCACCGGAGCGAGCGGCGCGAGCAGCGGCGCCACGGCGGGCGCCGATACGGACAGCGCAACGACGGATACGGATTCCGGGTCGAGTGGCAGCAGCGCGGGGTCGAGCGGCACGAGCGGCGGCGGTCCGGATGCGACGATGCAGGGCGATAACCTCGTCCTGAACGGGGATTTCTCGCAGGGCGGGATGTATTGGGGCATCTCGTCCGGCACCGGCGCCATCGACGCCGGCACGAGCCAACTCTGCGTCACCGTCGGAATGGGCTCGGGTACCGTGTACCTCGGATGGCCTCAACCATCGACGATGGCGGGGATGAGCCTTGCGTCCGGGACGATGTACACGTTCTCGTACAAGGCGCAGACGGCGCAGGGCAACGTGACGATCGAAGCGAAAGTCGCCAATTCGATGGGATCATCCAATTACATGCCCGTCGATTCCGACAGCACCATGGATATGGTGACCGGGTCGCTCCAGACGTTCACTCACACGTTCACGCCGACATCGAACGATGCGTCGGCGGGCGTCGTGTTCATCTTCTCTTCGCAGTCCGCCGACACTGTCTGTTTCGAGTCCGTCTCCGTGGTCGCGCAGTAGGTCGCGCGGCCGTCAGCGCGCTTTGCGCTGAAAGGCCGGTACATCCCAGTCATGGTCGAGGCTGGGAAAGCCGTCCGACGTCGCCGCCGCGGCGGCAGCCATCGCGCGCGGTGCGGGCCGCGACGCGGGCATCGGCGCTTGCGATCGCGCTTCGGGCCGCCCACCTTCCTGCATGAACGCAGGCGGCGGCGGTTGCGCCGGGCGGCGCATCGAGGGGTGAGCCGAATCGCCGTTCGATCGGGCCGCCGCAGCGGCGGCGAGCGAACGATGCGGTGACGCGCCGCTGAGCGCCGACTGCGGAACCAGCGTCGTGCGGGCCGCCTGGCCCTGCTGGATGGTCTCGTTCGCCTGCCCGTCGAACCCCGTCGCGATGACGGTGACCTTCACGTTCTCGCCGAGGGTCTCGTCGATGCTCGCGCCGAAGATGATGTTCGCGTCTTCGTGCGCCTGCTCTTGCACGAGGCTCGCAGCCTCCTGGATCTCGCGCATCTTGAGGTCCGGGCCGCCCACGATGTTGATGAGAACCCCCGTCGCGCCTTCGACGCTGATGTCGTCGAGGAGCGGCGAGGTGACGGCCATCTCCGCGGCGAGGCGCGCGCGGTTCTGGCCCTTGGCGACGCCGGTGCCCATGAGCGCGCGGCCCATGCTGTTCATGACCGTCTTCACGTCGGCGAAGTCGACGTTGACGATGCCGTTCTGCGTGATGAGGTCACTGATCCCGCGCACGGCCTGGTAGAGCACTTCGTCGGCCTTGCGGCAGGCGTCGATGAACGTGAGGTCGTCGTCGCCGAGCAGAACGAGCTTCTGGTTCGGGATCGTGATGAGGGTATCGACATGCTCGGAGAGCATCGCGAG
>DATHQY010000237.1:0-17309 GCA_035482215.1 Polyangiaceae bacterium
CGCGCTTCGCGCGTACCGCAAGACGCGCGAGAGCGACCCGCGCGCTCTCGCGGAGGCGAGCGGGATGACGTGCGAGAAGGCGGAGATGCTCCTGCCGCTGCTCGCTGCGCGAGAGGCGAGCCTGGACGCCAGCACCGACGACCGAGGACCGATTCTGGACCGGCTGGCGATGGCCGGCCCGTCTCCCGAGGAAGAAGCCAGCGCGCACGAGCGCCGCACGCGCGCGAAGGGCGCGATCGGGACGGCGATGGCGCGGCTCACGGAGCGCGAGCAGCTCATCGTGCGGGAACGGCTCATGGCGGACGAGCCGCGGACCCTTCAGGAGCTCGGTGACCGCCTCGGCGTGAGCAAAGAGAGGGTGCGGCAAATCGAAGAGCGCGTTCGCGGCAAGCTGCGAACCCAGCTCGAAGAAATGCGCGACCTGGCGGCATGAGCTAGAGCCGAGTCATGGCGGACATCGTCGTCGTGACGGGCGCGGCCGGGGCCCTGGGAAGTGAAGTTGCACGTACGCTTTCGGCGCGAGGCCATGCGCTTGCGCTGTTCGATTCGGAGCGCTCGCGGCCCCGGCTGACGGAGCTCGCGGCGTCGCTCGGACGCGCACTCTCGTTTGCCGGGGACATCGCCGAAGAGGCGGTGTGGCGCGACGCGATGCCGCGCATCGAGCGAGAGCTCGGGGCCACGCCGACCTATGCGGCTCTCATCGCGGGGGCTTGGCGCGGCGGGGCGCCCGTGCACCAAGAGACGAGTGACGACGTGTGGCGCACGATGATGCGGGCGAACGCCGATACGGTGTATCGGTCCCTGCGCGCGCTGCTCCCCGGCATGGTGGCGCGAAAGCGAGGCAGCGTCGTCGTCGTTGGATCGCGGGCGGCAGTGGCTCCGGAGACGAGCGCAGGCTCTGCAGCCTATGCGGCCTCGAAAGCCGCGGTCGTCGCGCTGGTGCAGGCCGTCGCGGCGGAAGTGCTGGAGTCCGGCGTACGGCTCAACGCGATCTTGCCGAGCACCATGGACACGCCGGCGAACCGCGCCGCGATGCCGGGGGCGGATCCGTCCCGCTGGGTCTCGCTGCCGTCCGCCGCGGGCGTCGTCGCCTTTCTTCTGGGCGACGACGCGCGTGACGTGAGTGGCACCGCGGTCCCCGTATACGGCCGCAGTTGAAAGCAGGCGTCGTTTGAACGGAGGTTCGAACGACGGGGCCACGAAGGCAAGCGAAACCGGGCTATCGCGCGCCGGGGGGCTCAGTTCGCGCTCGCGCTACCGTCGGCGCTCGCTTTTGCCGTCACGTCGACGGAGACTTTGACGCTCGCCGTGATGTTGGCCGCCGCCGTGAGGGCGTTGACGTACGGTTGCGTGACGCACGCGACGAGCATGGGACCGAGGACCTTGTCGCCGCCCATCGCGGTCTGAACGACGGCCTGCCCACCCTGGACGATCGTGACGACGTTCTCGCCGATCTTCACGGCGTTCCTGCCGAGCCCCTTGCCCACGTCGATGATGCGCGGGAAGTTTTTCTCGATCGCGGCTTGGAGTTTCGCCGCGGCCTGCGTATCGGACGCTCCCGTGATGAGCAGCGCGACGCGCGGCGGCGTGCACACGACGTTCGCCTGCACTTTGGCGTCGCACTTCGCTTTGCAGTTGGGATTCACTTCCGGCAGTTTCACGGAGCCCATGCACTTGGGCGATTCCATCGCGACGGAGCACTCGCCGGTGCACGTGCCGTTGCAAGACGCGCCCTCCGTCACCTTGCAGCTTCCCTGGCACTGGCCGCTGCAGGTTCCTTTCATGTGGCCGGTGCATTTGCCGTCGCATTTGCCCGCGCACGTCGCGCCGACACCCGAGGTCGCCTGGCCGTCGCACGTGCCGTTGCAGGTGCCGTCGCACGTCCCGCTGACGGTCGCGTCGCAGTTGCCGTTGCAGTCGCCTCCGCACGAGGCGGCTGCGGACATCTCGCAGCGCCCTTTGCAAACGCCCGAACAGGTGCCTTGGACTTTGCCGTCGCACTCCGCCTTGAGCGAGCCCGCCTTCACTTTGGGCTCGCAACCAGCGGCGCAATCGGTGAACGCCTTGGTATCGATCGAACACTGCGGCTCGTCCACGTCGAGCTTCACGCTCGCGCTCGCGCCGACCTTCGCGCGCGTATCCGAAAGAGCCTTGAGCGCTCCGGAACAGGCGGCCTGCCCGTTCGGGTAGACCGTCGGATCGCCGAGGTCCTTCGCGAGCCCTCCGCACGCGTCGAGGAGCCCCGCGTCGATCTTGTCGGCCAGAGCCTTCATTTCGACCGCCGCGCCCGCGCTCGACTTCACTTTTGCCGCGACGTCGGCCGGGAGCTTGAAGCTCCCGGCGAAATCGAACTTGTCGATGGCGTCGACGTTCGTCATGTCGGGGCATTTTCCGGGTACGAAATCCGGGAGAACGCCGTTGATGCCATTCATCGCGCCGCAGTCGACGAGGAACGGAGCGCTGAGCCCCGCCAACACCTGAACCAATGCAAACGGCCGCCACCTGTTCTGTTTCATCATTCGTAGTTCTCCCTGCGAAATCGGACATCGCTTTTCGAGCGATCGAATTGCGCCGCCTGCGCGCCTACGCGCATAGTCGTTTCGCGCGCACGAGCAGCACCAGCTCGTTATCGGACAGAGCAATCCTACGAGCAAGGTTTGAATGCAAGAGCGAATTGATGACTAGCGAGATTGCATATGCGAATACGTATATAGCTATTTGTTTCCTCCGTCGGTTTCCGCCGGGCCGCCTGGGTGCACGCGCGCCGCGCGCCGGACGCCGGCCTCCCCGCCCCTCGCCCCTGCGCGATCCATGCTTCGCGAACTTGTGCTAGTCGCCTGCGCGTGATCCCCCGTTACACGCCCGCCGATTTTGCCGAGTTGTGGTCGCCCGCGCGAAGATTTGCCGTCTGGCTGGAGGTCGAGCTCGCGGCTTGCGACGCCATGGAGGAAGCCGGGCTCGTGCCCCGCGGAACCGCCGCGGGTCTGCGCGCCAAGAATCTCGTTCTCTACCCGGCCCGCATCGACGAGATCGAGCGCACCACCAAGCACGACGTCATCGCGTTCTTGACGCACGTCGAAGAGCTCGCGGGCATCGAGGCGCGCTGGCTCCATCGCGGAATGACGTCCAGCGACGTGCTCGACACATCGCTGGCCGTTCTCCTGCGCGACGCGGCCGACAAGCTTCTCGTGCGCTGCGACGGCGTGCTCGCGGCCCTTGCCCGCCGCGCGCGCGAGCACGCGAAAACGCCGATGATCGGCCGCAGCCACGGTATCTTCGCCGAGCCCATCACGTTCGGCCTGGCGCTCGCCGGGCACCATGCCGAGTTCGCCCGCGGGCGAGCGCGCCTCGAGGCCGCCCGCCGCGAGATCGCCGTCGGCAAGATCTCCGGTGCGGTGGGAACGTACGCGCACCTGTCGCCGGCGATCGAGCAGCGCGCACTCGCCAGCCTCGGCCTCGAGCCGGAGACCGTTTCGACGCAGATCATCGCGCGCGATCGGCACGCATCGTTCTTTGCCGCCCTCGCACTCCTCGCCGCGGCGGTCGAGCGGCTCGCGACCAACGTGCGCCACTGGCAGCGCAGCGACGTCGCCGAAGCCGAAGAGGCCTTCACGCCCGGCCAAAAAGGGTCGAGCGCGATGCCGCACAAGCGGAACCCCATCCTGAGCGAGAACCTTTGCGGCCTGTCCCGGGTCGTTCGCGCGGCCGTGACTCCGGCGCTCGAGAACATCGCGCTATGGCACGAGCGCGATATTTCGCACTCGTCCGTGGAACGGATGATAGGGCCCGACGCGACGGCCACGCTCGCGTTCATGCTCGATCGGACCGCGGGCCTCGTCGCGGGGCTCGTCGTCTATCCCGAGCACATGAAGGCCAACCTCGATCGAGCCGCGGAGCTCTATTTCAGCGAAGCGATCTTGCTCGCGCTCGTGGAAGCCGGGATGCCGAGGCAAGAGGCGTACGTCGTCGTGCAACGCAGCGCGATGCGCGCGTGGAAGGGGGAAGCGCGCTTTCGCGATCTGCTCGGGGCCGACCCGGAGGTCGGCGCGCGCCTGCGTCCGGAGCGAATCGACGCGCTGTTCGACCTCGATCACGCGCTCGCCCACGTTCCGGCGATCCTCGAGAGGGCGCTCGGATCCGGCTGACGCCCCCGAACGCGCCCCGACGACCGTCCCCCTCGAGCGGCCCTACTCGGGCTTCGTGCGTTCGTAGTCCGCCGCCGCGCGTTCGACGATCGAGAGATCGCGCTGCGCTTTCTCGGCCTCCGCCCCGAGCTCGGCCGTGAAGATCGTCAATCCCCAAATGCCGTTGTCGCGGCGCCGAAAGGGGTAGCGGGTCCCCCGCGCCGTGACCACCGTCGCGCGCTCGCCTTCGACCTCGACATGCGCCGCGCCCGAGAGATCCCGCTCGAGCCGCCTTACCCACCCGCGCTGCGCCGCCAGGCGCGCGAACTCGTCGGCGCCGTCCTTCGCACTCGCCTCGTCCTTCCACGCGTTCAAGAGCTTGGCCTGCTCGTCCGCCGGATAGGTCGCGCGGACGCGCTGGCTCGCCTTCTGCCGCAAGTCGAGCACGGTGAACGAAGCCCATTGGGCTTCGGTCTCGAGATACGCGAACGCGTCCTGCGGGCGCCGATTGGCGACCGCAAGCGCGATGCGCCCGTAGGCTCCCTCGGGCGTCGTGTCCGGCGGGAACGCGCGGCGGTTGATGATGCGCGAACCGACCTGGACGAGGAGGAGAACGAGCACCGCCAGGATGGCCGCCGGCGACCGGATCGCTTTCGCGAACAGGGGGCGAAAACGTACGCCTCGTGTGCGCCATAGGACGGCTTTCGCGCGCCTCCACCACTCCATCGTGCGGCGATTGCTCTACCATGCACGCTTTCCGCATGTGGCTCGATTCGCGCGTGATCGTCGTCGTCCCCGCCTGGAACGAGGCGCCGCGCATCGGCCGGGTCATCCGCGGAATGCCTTCGTGGGTCGACGATGTGATCGTCGTCGACGACGCGAGCCGCGACGACACCGCCGGCGCGGTCCGGGCGACGGGCGACGGCCGGGTGCACGTCGTACGGCACGAGCACAACCGCGGAGTCGGCGCGGCGATCGTGACGGGCTATCGGCGCGCCCTGGCGCAGCCGGGCGGCCCGCGCGACGCATTCGTCGTGATGGCCGGGGACGCGCAGATGGACCCGGAAGACCTCCCCCGCGTGGTCGCGCCGGTCGCCGAGGGACGCGCCGACTACGTCAAGGGCAACCGATTCGTGTGGCCGGACGCCGCGCGATCGATGCCGCGCGCCCGGCGACTCGCGGGAATCGCCTTCTCGTGGGCGACGAGCCGGGCAATCGGGGTGCGCGTCTCGGACAGCCAGTGCGGCTACACGGCGATCGCGCGCGCCGCATGCGAGCGCATCGATCTCGCGCGGCTCTGGCCGAGCTACGGCTATCCGAACGACCTGTTGTCGGCGCTCGCGCTCGCGGAACAGCGAATCCGCGAAGTGGCGGTCCGGCCGGTGTACGCCGACGAGGTGAGCCGCCTGCGCCCGCGTCACGTCGCCGTCGTCGCGGGCATCGTGGCGCGCGCGTGGCTCCGCCGGCACCGGCACGCGCGTGTCGGGCGTAAGCCCGCGACGTCTACCGGGCGTTAGCCCGCGAGCGACATGCACCGCGCGTAAGCCGGCGCGCGACATGCACCGCGCGTAAGCCGTCACTCCGACTGGGCGTCGAGTCCGCGATTTCGACGGCGCGCTTACTGCGCGCTGAGGCCGAACTGGCCGCCTGCCGCCGTCGTCGCCGCGACCACCACGGTGTAGTCGCCCGCGTCGAGGTTCGACAGCGTCACGGTCGCCGGATAGCCCTCGTTGCAGCCCAGCGACGAGGTCCCGACGGAGGAGCCCGTTCCGCTCAGCACGAAGACCGCGAACTCCGCATCGGTTTCCTGGTCGTTCGTCGTCAACGTGAGCGACGACGTGAAGTCATCGAGGTGCAGCTTCACGATCCCTTCGGGGAATCCGGTGACGCCCGGCGGAACGCAATCCGAAGGCGGGTTGCCCCACAGATTCGTGCTCGTCGCGTACCCGGTGACGAACGAGGCGCCGCTGGCCGGATCGATCGTCGGCGCGTTGCTGGATGCGGTGGTCATCGCCGAGATCGTCGTGACGCAAGTGCTCGCACCGCTCGTCGGGTCCTTCACGCACGAGACGTTCTGCGCGCACGTCGTGAAGCCGCGCGTATCGCACGCCGCACCCGTCGCGGCGACGGGCGGAGCTTCGAGCATGGCCGTGACGCGCGCGCCGGTTCCGCTCGCCGAGCCGCTCGGCGTGGCCGCGAGCTGCGTCACGGTGCCGTCGAAGCCCTGCGTCGTCTGATCGGCGTAGAAGAACTGCCCGAGCTGCGATGCGTTCGCGATGCTGAGGTCGTACGTGCTCGCGTAATCCATGTTCCCCGTCAGATCGACCATGACTGGATCGCCCTGCGAGTCGAGGAACTCGAGGTGAATGTTGTCGATGTCGTCAGCGGGGTCGGTTCCCGCGAACAGCATGCGCGCGCCCTGTTGTGCCCCCGGCGACGTCACGTACTCGAACTTCGTGAGCTGCGGCGCCGCGGCGCTCTGGCAGGTGGCGGGAGTGCCGGTGCAGGCCAATCCAGCCGAGCACCGGCTCGTGACGAGGTTCACGTCGCAGGTCTGGCGCATGGTCTCGACGGACTGCATCGCGACGTTCGCCGTCGAGGGCGACGAGGAGCCCACGGTGTCGACGACCGCCACGGAGACACGCGCGATCGACGGGAACGCGCTCAGGAAGCCCGCGAGCGTGACCGTGCGCGTGAAGCTTGCCTGGCCGGCGGCGCTCGAGTTGTCGAAAAGGACCGTGCGCTCGTAGGTGTTGGATTGGCCGGACCCGCCCTGGAATGCATTGACCGGCTGGCCGTTCTTGTCGCCGAGCTGAATATCGAGCGCGAACGCGCTCCGGTTCATGTCTGCCGCGGAGATCGAGAGAAGGAGGTCGGCGCCGGTGCGGCCCGTTTGGTTCGCCGCGAACGTATGGATGACCGGCACGGTCGCACCGCCGTCGCCCGCGTCGGTCATCCCGGCGCCCGCGTCGGAGGCACCGCAACCCACGACGCAGGTGCCGCTCGTCGATCCGGTGCTCGTACCGCTGGTCGTTCCGCTCATGCCCGTCGCGCCGCTCGTGCCGGTCGCGCCGCTCGCACCCGTCGTGCCGCTCGTGCCCCCGGCATCGCCGTACGCACCGGACGATCCCGTGCTGCTACCGGCTGTCCCCGTGGTCGTTCCGCTCGTGCCCGAGGCGCCCGATCCGCCGGCGCCTGAGGCGCCGCTCGCCGACGTGCCCGTCGCGCCCGCGCCGGCGGCACCCGAAGCCGTGCCCGTGCCCGCGCCCGATGATCCGGACGCGCCGGTCGCCGAAGCCCCCGACGATCCGGTAGCCCCGGAGGTCCCGGACGTCGCCGACGCGCCCGACGAGCCGCCGTCGGTCGACTGCGCCTCGTTCGATCCGCCTCCGCCCGCGGAAGAGCACGCGGCCTGCGCGAGAGCGATGAGAAGAGCAGCACGGCGATGAGACATGTCCTGTGACCTCCGTCGGTGTGAATGTCCCCAGCGTGGGACGGGGCCACATCAAGCAACGCACGTGCCCTTGCAAAGGTGCGGCGGACGTCGCATTTGCGTCGGATCCGGGCGAATCCCGGTACGTCAAAACGTTGACGATCGACGGCCGGCCGGCGCTCACGCTCGATCGCGCGCGCGCGATCGAGGGTGCGCGCGCGATCGACGCCCGCAAGAGGACCCATCGGCTCGCGATCTCGAATCGACAAAATGCATCGCGGCGGCGCGTGAGTGACACGCGCCGCCGCTTTGCTTCTGGTCTCTGTTGGTGGCTGGTCGTTCGACGACCCCGCTCTATGCCGCTTCTACGTTAGAACTGGCAGTTCGCGCGGTAGCCCGGCGGGATGACGCCGAGGTCGTGACCGATGTTCGACGTCGAACCGGTGCCGCAGTCGAGGAAGTTCGAGTCCGTCGGAGCGTCGCCGCCCAGACCGCCCGAGCCCTCGAGGATGTCGTCGTCCTGCATGCCGAAGAGCATGTCGCTACCGGGGCCGCCCGTGAGGTTGTTCTGGCAGGTCGTGCCGGGGCACGCCGAGCCGTACGGTTGGCCGAAGAGGCAGTCGCTGCCCGCGCTTCCGATGAGGTTCGTGATGTCGATCCCGATGGTGTCCTGTTCCGTCGAGCCGCTCATCCCGAGCGTGCAGCTTCCGTCCGTGTACGCCGCGCCGGCCGTACCGAGGTGCTGCGTGAACGTGCCGGCGCCCGAGTGCGGGAGGCCGTCGATCTGCGCCCAGACCGGGCCGACCGCGTCGCTGTAGTCGACGGTGTCCGAACCGCCGCCGCCCGTCATTATGTCGGCGCCGGGGCCGCCGTTGATGACGTTGTCGAGCGCGTTGCCGGTGATGGTGTCGTTGCCGGAGCCGCCATGGATGTTCTCGATGTCGGTCCCGATGAGGACGCCTTCCGTGACCGCGCCGCTCGAGAAGGTGCCGCTCGGGGTGACGCCGTCCATCGTGAGGTGCATGGCCGCGGTGCGCTGCGAGAAGTCGACCATGTCGATGCCGGCGCCGCCGATGAGCGTGCCCGCGCCATGGCTGCCTTCCGCACCCATGACGAACGTGTCGTTGCCGTTGCCGCCGTTCATGACGTACGGCCCGGTCGCCGGCGTCAGCGTGTCGTTACCGTCGCCGCCGTAGAACACGACGCTCGAACCCGCGTTTTCCGTGAGCCCCGCGTCCGTGCCCGCGTCCGTGCCCGCATCTGCGTGGCCCGCATCGCCTGCGTCCGCATGACCCGCGTCCACCGTGCCTGCGTCATGGCCCGCATCGACGTGTCCCGCATCGCCGGCGTCGGCATGACCCGCGTCGACGCCCGCGTCCGCGCTCCCCGAGCTCGCGATGATCGCGGTGGGCGAAGCGGTCAGGTAGTCGTTCGCAGTGCCGCCGTAGACGACGAAGACGTCGTTCTTGATGTCGTCGAATTCGTCGGTCGCGCAAGCAGGGCCCGCGTCGCCGGCGTCTCCGCCGCCCACCACGCACTCGCCGCTGACGGGGTTCGCGATGCCCGGCGTGCCGAGGACGACCGCGACGCTCGTCGAACGCGCGCTGTAGTCCACCGTGTCGCCAGCCTGGCCGCCGCCGTAGATCGTCTCGTACGGGGTCGGCGTCGCGCCCTGGGCGAACGTGTCCGCGCCCAAGCCGCCGTAGACCACCACGCCCGGACCGAAGTTCGTCGCCGGGTTGGCCGGGACGTCGTTGTTGAAGCGCGCGGCCCCCGTGGACGGGTCGCCGGCCGACGAGAAGAGGTCGTCGCCCGCGCCCATCGACACGATGAACGTGCCGGCGCCGCCGTTGTTGGCGCCGAAGATGATGTCCTCGTTCGCGTCGTTGTTGACGTTCACGCCGGTCGCGCCGAACGTGATCACGTCGCCGTTGGCGCTGCCCTTGATGCCGAAGATGGTCGGCTCGGTTCCCCCGAGGGTGACCGTGATGCCGTGGCCCATGCCGCTCGTACCCGTCGCGAAGAGACCGTTCGAGTAGTCGACGATGAACTCCGTCGTGAGGAGGCTCGACGCATCGCTGCTCGCGTTGCCCGATTCGACGATCGAGATCGCGTTGACCGTGCTCGACGTCGCGCCCGTCGTGGCGACGCCGTTGACGATGACCGCCGAGGTGACCGCCTGGAGAGACACCATCCCGAGCTCGCCCGGCGCGACGGTGATCGTCAGCGTACCGGCAGAAAACGTCGGAGCGTTCGACAGCGGCGCGAGGATGTCCTGGGTGACGCTCTCGAGCGGGTCGTCCGAAGACGCTCCGTTCGGGGTCTGCGGACCATTGCCCGAGCGGAAGAACGAGGACCCCTCGTCGCTCGCGCCAGAGCACGCGATCATGACGCCAGAAACACCCATCACTGCGCTAATTGCCAGAGAACATGACTTCAAAACGCCCGATCGCATGGTCATACCTTTCCGCCGTGGAGCAGTAGCTCCAATTAGAGTTTGCTAGAGACAGGAGGCCTCCCAGCCAGTCCCGTCGACCTCGCCGGCCTACAGTGCAGAAAGCGCGCCCGGCATCGCGCCCTCTCGCAATCAGAACGGAGGGCGCCCCGCATTCTTGAATTCGGAGAATGCGATCGCGTCATTTCCGCGTTTTTCTCGGCCAAAACGCGCGCGCGCGCGGTCGTTGACGCGCCAGCGATCCGACACCGCCAACGCCATGGCGCAGCGACGCGTGGCCACACTCGGCGCCTCGCCTCTATTAAAGAGGGCCGCTCACGATACGAAGAAGGGGGCTCGAACGAGCCGGCGTGGATTGCCTACTTCGACTTCAACGCAACCCACGATCGATCGGCAGGCTGCCCTGCCTCGACGGGCAGGCCCACACGCGACCATCCCGGCTCGAGCTTTCCGAAGGGATCGCGCGCACCGTCCCACCCTGCGTGCTGATCGAGCACGTTGGTGAATCCCGCCGCGAGGAGGGCCTGGCCCGCGCGCAGGCTACGGCCGCCGGCCTTGCAGCCGACGATGATCTTCGCGTCCTTCGCGAAGTTCGATTCCATGGCGCGGAGGAAGTCGGGGTTGTTCGTCATGCCGCCGCCCGAGGCGAGGGAGATGGGGACATTCACCGCGCCGGCAGGGTGGCCGGCTTCGAACTCTTCGACGGTCCGCACGTCGACGTACGTCCACCCCTCGGCCAGCTTCTCGTTCGCTTCTTGAGGAGAGACTCGCGGTAGCTCCGACATGATGTCGGGGAGCTTAGGATGCCGGTGGCGGTCTCGCTACGGGCAATGCGTACGCGCGGCCATGGCATGGGCTGCCGCGCTCCGCACGGCGGGCGGCGCGGACGGCGCGAGCAAAGGCGCGAGGCGGTCCTTCAGATCCGGGGGATGCAGGGCCGCGAGCCCCACGACCGCGCCCAATCCCACTTCCCGCGCATCCTCGTCCGCAGCCACGCCCGCCAGCGGCCGCGCCAGCTCCGTCAAGCGACCCGCGGACTCCCGGTCGCACAGCGCCCCGAGCGCGCTCGCCGCGGCGCTGCGCACATCCGCGTCCTCGTCCTTGTCGTCAAGCTTCTTTCGAAGGGCGGTCCGCCAGGTCGAGGCGGCCGCGCCGGCACGCGCGAGAGCGACGATGGCCGCGCCGCGCACGCGGGCCGACGGGTCCTCGAGCGCAGCGCCGAGGGCCTCGACCGACGGCGGAGCCGGCGGTGCGTTCATGAGGACTGCGATGGCCTGCACTTTCACGAAGGGCCAATCGTCGTGACCGAGGATCTCCGACGCCGCGCGCGCGGCCGAGCCCGAGACCGTCGGCCCCGTGGCGAGCGCGGACAGCGCCGCCTCCCGCACGCGCGGCTCCGGGTCGTTCAGCGCCCCGACGATCGCGCCCTCGGCCGGTGCGAGCCCCGCGGCGAACTCCAGCGCACGTGCCCGCACCGGCCATTGGTCGTCGTGCGCGATCATCGCCAGCATCCAGCCGAGCGCCGTCGGATCCCCGGCTCTCGCGAGGTGCCCGAGAGGCTCGAGAGCGAGGTACCGCACGCGCATCGCAGGCGTCCCCCGCAGGAGCTCGCCGAGCGCGGCATCCGCTTCGATGCGGACGTCCGTGACACGTCCTTCCGCGGCGCGGAACATCTCGAGGCGAGCCGCGGCGCTTCTCTTCGCGTCGCCCGCGAGGCTCGCGAAGACCCCTGCCGGCGCCGCGGCCAGCGCCGCGCCGAACGCGGAGCGCAACACCGCACGCGTCTTCGCGTCCGCCTCGGGCGTGGCGGCGATCGCGTCCGCGAGCGGCACGAGCGCGCCGGCCGGCGCCAGCGTCGCGAGCAGCGGCGCGAGGCACGCGCGCGAGGACGCATCGCCCCGGACCGCCTCCGCCAGCACGGGCGCCGCCCCGGGGCATCGTTCGAGCTTCTCCCGCGCTTTGCGAATCGCCTCCCCCGCGACGTCTTCGCTCTCCACGCCCCCGCTCGCGCAGAGCGCGCGCACGAGGAGCGGCGCTGCGTCTTCGCACTTGTCGGCGCTGGCCGCGACGTCGATGGCGCGAGCGCGCCCGAGCGCGTCGAGCGCTTCGTAGGTCGCCGCCACCACGCCGAGGGCGGCAGGCGCTCGCTCGAGGACCTGCGCCGCCGCGTCGCCTCGCGGACCCGACAGGCGCTTTGCGACGTCGTCCAACGTCGCGCCGGGCCCATCGAACTCGCTGTAGGCGACGATCTCGGCGAGGCCCACGTCCGGATGCGTCGCGGCGCGCGCGAACGCGTCGTTCAGAACGAGCGACAGGCACGACGTCGCCACAGCGCCGGGGAACGCGACTTCGTACACCTCGCCTGGCTTGCGGGCCGCGTCGTCGGGCAGCGTCACTTCGAAGATCTGCGTCTCCGTGGTCAGATAGAACGACTTCGGCGGCACCCCTGCGCCCGGCGCCGCAGGCGGGAGCACGATGTCCACGCGCGTCATCGGCACGCGGCTCGGGGCTGCCAGAGTGACGAATTCCCCTTGCCCCACGCCGGGCCGATCTTCGTGCCATCCGGTCGCCGGGTCCCCGTCCGTCAGCTCGCGACCCGTCGACGCTACGACGCTCGATCCGCTGGCTACGAGCAGCGTGGCGAGGGGCTTGTCGATCGCCGTGCCCTTGTCTTCCGCGGCGATCGCGACGGCGCCCGCGCGCTCCTCGGCGGAAATGCGCTGGACCGTGGCCGGGCGGAGGTCGAGCGAGTCGGGATACACGGCGCGCGGATCGAGCAGCGTGCGCGCCTGGCCACATATGCGAAGGTCTTCGCGCAACGTCCCGACGAGCGCGTAGCTCGACGCCGTGCCCTTCGCGATTTGCACGGCGGTCCCCGTTCGCTCCCCGGGATCGCCTTCACCGAACCCGGTGCGACCGGCGAAGAGGGGAGTGCGGCCGCGCGGGCCTCCCGTGAGCAGCGCTTCCCACGCCTGATCCTGCGATCCGCGCACGCCGACGCGCACGTGCGCGATGTGCCGGCCCTGCCCGATGGGGATGACCTCCACCTGCACGCCATCGTCGTCCGGAAGCTCGGACGCATCGAGCCCGATCGGAAACTGGATGGATTCGCCGTCTCGTCGATTGGGGAGCGCCCACGAGACCGCGACGACCGCTTTCTTCACGTCGACGGCGACGCCGAACGAAGTCAGCCCACCTCCCTCGGGTACGTGGACGAGCGTGTCGGCTCCTGCCGAACGCGCCGCAAGGAGGGCCCCCAGGATCATCGCAAGCGAAAAGGCTCTGGGCATCGGTGCCGTCAGATTGCCCGAACGCGTGAACCCGCGCGAGGCCAGCACGACGACGCACCACGACACCGGCGGCGCTCGAGCGAGCCGGCCCTGCGCGGTTCTTGCCCCACGAACCCGAGACGTGCCACATGCATACGCGCATGCGCCGACTCTGGGTTCTCGCCCTCGCCTGCGCCCTCACCGGGGTGGCCGTTCTGGCGATCGCGCTCCGCCTCCGGCAGCTGCACCGCACGGCGCGCGTCGCGGTCCAGAGCCCGCCCGGCGAAGTCGCTCCCCTCGCCCCGCTGGCCCACTCCGAGCCCGCGCCCAAGGCCGAGGCACCGCGTGAGTCGCGCGAGGTCGAGGGAGCGCCCGTCGCGGGCCTCGACTTGCTGCACATCCGGCCGGGTCCGGACGGTCTGATCGCCCCGGCGGGAGGCGGCACTGCCGCGCTCACGCTCGACCCCGAGCTGCAGCTCGCCGCCACGCGCATCCTCGCGGCCCACCATCTCCCGGAAGCCGCCGTCGTCCTCATGGATGTCGCGACGGGACGCGTCCTCGTCTACGCGAACCATGTCGAGGACGGACCGCTCCGCGACCTATGCGCGGAAGCGAGCGCCCCGAGCGCCAGCGTGTTCAAAATCGTGACGGCGGCCGCGCTCGTGGAGGACGCGCACCTCGGTGTCGACACGAAGGAGTGCTACTCGGGCGGCGAGCAGCGCATCGTCGCGAGCGATCTCACGCCGGACCCGGCGCGCGACCGGTGGTGCTCGACCCTCGCCGGTGCGATGGGGCGCAGCATCAATGCCATCTTCGCGCGGCTCGCGAAGGAACACCTCGAGCCCCAGGAGCTCGAGGTGATGGCGCGTCGCTTCGGCTACGGCGAAGCCCTCCCTTTCGACGTCCCGGTCCAGGCGAGCGCCCTGCATGTTCCCAGCGAGTCGCTCGACTTCGCGCGCACCGCGGCGGGCTTCTGGAACACGACCATGTCGCCGCTCGAGGCCATCGAGATCAGCGCGATCGTCGCGCGCGGCGGTGAGACGGTCCGGCCGAGTATCGTCGCGAGCGTCGCCTCCGCGTCGGGCGCCGTCGTGTGGTCGGCACCCGACGCCGGCCCTGCCCACCGCGCGATCGCGAAGGAGACGGCCGAGCAGCTCGCGACGATGATGAGCCACACGGTCAGCGAGGGGACGAGTTACCGCGCATTTCACGACGGGCACGGAAGCGCGTTTCTTCCCGGGATCGCCGTCGCGGGGAAGACCGGAACGCTCACCCACGCCGAGACGCGCCAGTTTTACACATGGTTTACGGGCTTCGCGCCGATGAAGGCCGATCCCGAAGTGCCGCGCGTCGCGATCGCGGTGCTCGTGGTCAACGGCCCGACGTGGCAAGTCAAAGCGAACGTCGTGGCGCGCGATGTGCTGCGCGCGTACTTCGCGGCGAACGACGTCGAAGGCGTGACCCGTCCCGGCGCCGCGTCGACGAAGACGATCGCCCGCCACAAGCGATAGATCCGGGAAATGGCTCGGCCGTTGCACACGCAGCGCACCGGCTCATGGCAACCGCCACTTTGCATGGAACGGCCTTTTTTGGCGGGTTCTGCGGCGTCGCGCCCGTCTTCGCTGTGACGATTTCGCAGGGGCGGTACCAAACCGCCTCACCCGCCTGCCGAGGCGGCGCGACGAAGAGAGCGTGGGGGCCATGCTCGACGTGACGGAGCGGCAGCACGCGCTGCCAAGCGCGCCCGAGTCGGGCGACGCGTACGTCGCCGAGGGCCTCGATGAGGAAGACCGTTCCGCGGAACAGGACCGTTCCGCAGAGCAGGACCGTTCCGCAGAACAGGACCGTTCCGCAGAACCAGACGCCGTTCGCTGCCTTCAGGCCGAGGTCGCGCGGCTTCGCGGTGCGCTGCGCGAAAGCGCGGCCGAGGCGGACAGCTTGCGCGAAGCCGTAGCCGCGCGCGACGCGTTCATCGCGACGGCGGGCCATGAACTGCGAAACGCGATGGGCGGGGTGCTCGTCGCGGCCACTCACCTGCATTCGCAGGCCCACCAGATCAGTCAAACCGAGTCCCTGCCGGCCTTTCTCGTGCCGCGGCTCGAGCAGATCGCGCGCCTGTCGCGGACGTTCGTCCGCCGGGCCACGACGCTGCTCGACGTTTCGCGGCTGACGACGACGGGCCTGCGTCTCAGCCCGGTCCTCGTCTCGTGGGCGGAGATATGGGACGCGGTGCACGCGGAGCTCGGGCTGCAAGCCGAGCGGGCCGGGTGTGAGCTGCGCGTGGAAGTCGATCCCCGAGTCTCGGGCTTCTGGGACCGGGACGCGGTGGAGCAGATGGTGGTGAATCTCGTGTCGAACGCGATCAAGTTCGGCGCGAAAAAACCCGTGATCGTGTCAGGCGGGTTCGAGGACGGCGACGTGACGCTGCGGGTGCGCGATCGAGGGATCGGCATCTCCGAGGCCGATCGCGCCCGAATCTTCGCGCGATTCGAACGCGCGGTCCGGTCGGGCGATCTCCCCGGGTTCGGCCTCGGTCTCTGGATCGCTCGGCAGCTCGCGCGCGCTCACGGCGGGGAGATCCACGTCGAGAGCGAGCCCGGCCACGGATCGGTGTTCACCATCCGCCTGCCCGGCGTACTAGAACCGCCTCATCGATGAATTCACACGATTTCGTGCAAAAACTCGTGCGCCTGCCGAGCGGAATTCCAGGCCTCGACCGTGTCCTCGGCGGGGGGCTGTTCGACGGCGGCGTTTACATTGTCGAGGGCATGCCCGGAGCCGGCAAGACGATCCTCGCCAATCAGATCTGCTTTCACCAGGTGAAGAGCGGACGGCGGGTCATCTACATCACGCTGCTCGCCGAGTCGCACGCTCGACTCTTGCAACACTTGCAGAGTCTCACCTTTTTCGAGCCCTCCATGATCCCCGATCGCCTCACCTACGTCAGCGGGTTCCGCATCCTCGAAGAAGGCGGATTGCAGTCTTTGCTCGACCTCGTGCGCAAAGAAATGCGGGCCCAGGGGGCCACGCTCGTCGTGCTCGACGGTTTTGCGGCGGTGGGCGAGACCGCGGCCACGGACCGCGACTTCAAGAAGTTCGTGCACGAGCTCCAAGTCTATGCATCGCTTGCATCGTGCACGTTTTTCTTGCTCTCGAGCGGTTCGGCTTCGGACCACATGGTCGTGGCGCCCGTGCACACGATGGTGGACGGCCTCATACGTTTGACCGACCACGCCTTCGGAGCGCGCGCGCAGCGCGAGCTCCACGTCCAGAAGTTCCGCGGCAGCCGCTACCTGCGCGGCGTGCATTCCTTCGAGATCAGCGACGACGGCATCATGATCTACCCGCGCCTCGAGTCGTTCTCCGCCGATCTCGCAGACGCCTCGGGGACCGATCGCCTCTCGACCGGCATCGCGGGCCTCGACGCGGTGATGCACGGCGGGCTCCGCCGCGGGTCCACGACGATGCTTCTGGGGCCGACCGGCGTCGGCAAGACGCTCGTCGGCTATCGGTTCCTTTCGTGCTCTCGGCCGAGCGAAAAGGGCGTGCTCTTTTCGTTTTACGAAACCCCGAAAGCCACGATCGCCAAGGCCAGCGGGATCGGCATCGATCTGGTCGCGGGCTGCGAAGAAGGGCACCTCGACCTCGTATGGCAATCACCGGTCGAGAGCTCCCTCGACGGAATCGGGTCGCGCATCCTCGAAGCGGTCGACCGGTCTTCGGCCGCGCGGCTCTTCATCGACGGCTTCGATGCCTTCCAGAACGCGTCGGCGTACCCCGAACGCGTGCCGCAGTTCTTCGCCGCGCTCGGGCGTGAGCTCCACGCACGCGGGGTGACGACGATGCACTCGGCGGAGATCCGCGCCATTCTCGCGCCTCAGGTCGAATCGCCGGTCCGCGGGTTGTCGCCCCTGCTCGACAACCTGGTGCTCCTTCGTTTCGTCGAAGGCGACAGCCGGATGCGCCGTGCCCTCGCGGTCCTCAAGATGCGCGACAGCTCGTTCGACGCGACGCTGCGGGAGCTCCTC
>DATHQY010000238.1:0-6375 GCA_035482215.1 Polyangiaceae bacterium
GACATCAGCGGCGCCTTCGCCTGTTCCGCGAGCGAAGAGGCGCGGCCGTCCCAGGCGAATCCACCGCCGGGGGCCGGGACGCTGATGCCGTCCGGGTTGTCGAGCAAATCGGCGTACCCCGGCGTGTACTCTTTGTACCGAATCGAGGGCACCGCGCGCACTCCGGGGGAGGTGCCATGAGGGCCTCCGAGCGCGATCGCGCGGTCGTCCGTCGGGCCGTACGCGTGCGCCGGGTCGTGGCACGTCGCGCACGCCATCTGCTTCGACGCCGAGAGCGTCTTGTCGAAGAAGAGATCTTTGCCCGCGAGCGCCGCGGGCGTCATTTCCCGGGGGACTCGAGCAGGCTGTGCGCTCGGCGTGTGCCGAGCCTTGGCGAGAAGGCCGCCGAGCGGCAGCTGCGCGGCCGCGTCGGCGTCGCCCGCGAGTCCCGCGAGTCCCGCGGACGCGGCATGCACCGCGGGCGGGTACGAGGGCGATGGCGCGGGACCCGGGGTCGCGTCCCCGTGGCTGCTCGTGCAGCCGAACGCGCTCCCGGCAAGGACGAACGCCGAAGCAAGACGGGCGACGCGAACGGGGCAAGCGAGACCGAAGCGACCGTGCGCGAACGGGAAAGGGTCGAAGCCCGCGTCGACCCCTTCCCGGCGGCGTGAAGACAAGCAAAGCAAAGGTAGCGATCGATCCGCGGGTTTGAAAAGTCAGCGCGTTCAGTGCGTGGGGAAGTTGAACATGTCGAACAGGTCGTCGATGGCCGGGCTGTTCGTCGGGACGTACGGGTTCGCGCTTGCGACCGTCGGGTTCGGGAAGTTGTCGCGGCTGCGGTTCGTGATCGGTGCGAGCGACCAGTTGCGCTCGATGAACTTCAGGATCGAGACGTGGTCCGCGTACGAGTGGTTGACGTTGCCGCCGGCTGCGTACTGCGAGACGGCGATGAGCGGGATGCGCGTTCCGTCGCCGAAGAAGTCGACGGGCTGGATGTAGCCCGAATCGTAGTAACCGCCGCCTTCGTCGAACGTGACGAAGACGACCGTGCTCGCCTGGAGCGAGGGGTTCGCCGCGAGGCGATCGAGGATGTCTTTGACGTAGGCCTCGAAGAGGTCGAGCTTCGACGACTGCGGGTGGCCGTCCGTGATCCCGTCCGGGTGCGCGTACGAGACCGCGGGAAGCGTGCCGCTCGCGATATCCGAGTACATGTCCTGCGTATCTTTGATATGAGCGCCTCGGGCAACCGGGTCCGCCATGAAGCGCGTCTGGTACTGGAACGGGTTGCAGATCGAGCAATAGCCCGCGATGCCGGCGAGGGCGTCGTCGTAGGCGCCGCCGTAGAAGCGCCACGAGATGCTCTGATCGCTCAGCGAGTCACCGATCGAACGCATCGTGAGCGGGGGAACGACCGTCCCGGCCGCGAGGGTGCCGTCGACGTTGTAGCCGGGGTTCGTATTGTTCAAGTAGTAGTACGTGTTCGCCGCGCAGTTCGGATTCGGCTTGTAGGGCAGCGTCGAGAGGTAAGTCTCGATCGGCCCGACGCCCGGCTGGGTGGGATCCGAGCAGTTGCTGAACGCGCCGTCGACCGTGTACCCGTTGATCGTGCCCGCCTTCGGGTTCGGGTTCGCGATCTGGCTCGAGGGCGGCGGAACGGGATTGCCGTGGCCGTCGGTCCAAGGGACCGCGTCGCCGAAGCCGGCGAGCGAGTGGTTCGCGCCGGTGCCGCCCATGACGGACTGGTGCATGTTGTCGCTGAGCGTGTACTGGTTCGCGAGGCTCGTGAGATACGGCACGTCGCCGTCCTGCGTGTTGAAGAACGCGAGCGGATTGCCGTCGCCGTTCTCCGCCGTGGAGACGGTCTGGAGCACGAACGGGAAGAGGTCCATCGCGCAGCCCGCAGGGCTCGTCGCGGTCACGTTGCTCGGGTCGCAGTCGACCTGTTGCCACATATGGTAGAAGCGGTGCGTGAGATCACCGGTGTACGCGTCGTAGGGCATGTTCGGCCCGGTGAGCTGATACGAGCCGTTCGGGAGGGTCGCGGCATTCGTCACGCGCGTGTCGACCACGCGGGCCGGGAGGCCCGTCGCGCCGGTCGTGGCGAGGACGAGGTCCGCGGTCTCGAGATCGGTCTCGGGCACGCCGGCGACCTGCGCCACCGTCTGGAAGGGCGGCGAGTTCGAGCGCTGCGCCGTGGGCGCACCGTTCGTGTTCGGCGCCGGCAGCGTCGTGTAGGGCGTGCGCGCCGAGGCGGGAACGCCGACGTAGTACGAGGGCTGCGCGGTGACCGTCGATTGCGCCGAGAGGGCGAAGTTCGGGCCGGGCGTGCCGTCCGCGTTGACGATGCCCTTCGAGAGGAGGTTCGAAATCGTCTGGCCCGTCTTCGGCACGTACGTGCCGAAGGTATGGTCGAACGAGCGGTTCTCGCCGATGAGCACGATGACGTGCTTGATCGGGCTCGCCGTCGCCGGTTCGGAGCAGGTCACCGTGACCGATTGGTGCGAGGCACACTGGGCGTCGCCGTCCGAGACGGAGAGCGTGAGGGTCGCCGTGCCGGCCTGGCTGCATGTGAATGTCGCGTTCGCGGAGGACGCATTCGCGAGGGCGCCCGAGTTCGCCGTCCAGCTGTAGGTGAGCGTCGACGCGCCGCCGTCCGGGCCGATGCCGTCCGGATCGACCGCGGTCCCGTTCACGGTGAGCGAGTTGCCGGTCGTGACCTGCGAGGGGCTCGCGCTGATGCCCGTGACCGTGGGGCAGGTGTTCACCGTGCCGTTGATCGCGGCGCTGCCGGTGTCCGGCTGCTCCGAGCACGAGATGAGGACCGGGACCTGCGTGGTCGTGCCGGCCTTGATGCTGAAGGTCGCGAGACCCGCGCACATCGTCGAGTTGTCCGTCGACGTGCCGCTCAGCGAGATCGTGTAGCCGCTGCCGGTGGGGATGCCGCCGATGATCGTCGCGGCGACGTTGCTGTTCGAGACGTTGATCGTCCCGGTCTCGCTGAATCCGCTGGGTCCGGTGAGCGTATAGTTGAGCGTGTTCAGAACGACGCCCGGCGCGACCTGGAGCTGGATGCCCGCGGTGCCGGTGGTCTCCGAGCTACCGGGTTCGTTTGCCGAGCTGCCTTCGGCCGGCGTACCGGCGGAAGAGCAACCGTTGATCGCCGCGGTCGAAGTGACCGCGCCGAGCAGAATCGTACCGACGAGAATTTTTCTCATGGCCTCTTGCCTCTTTCGAAGGGCAGATCAGGACGTCAGCGGCCGCGTGGTCCGGGCACTTCCCGGGCGGCCGGCGCGGGACACTAGTGAGCGGCGGTCCTTGCCACGGCAACATCTCTGCACCGGCTTCGCGAGCACGACGCAGCGTGCGCGTCGCACGGTTGTCACATCACGCACGAACGCTGTCTCGCCCGGCGGAAACACCCGGGCCACCTTCGTTCCGTCCGCTCGAATCCCCGCGAAACGTTCCGCGCGTCCTTGCCTCCTGCGTCCACCACCCCGCTCGCCCCACGCGGAACGAGCCCCGGCCGCGCAGCCGACCCTCGATCCGATGACGGACGATCCGCGCCGCACATGGCGACCCGCTATTTGGGACTTCGCTTCTGCCTCGTACGGCAATCTTCTCATTGCCGAACACATCCTGTCCGGAGGACACCGCGGGCCAACTCGGGACACTCGCTCGGCGCGCCGGGGGAAACCCCGCGGCCCGATAGCACGGCTATAGGCCTTTCATTGTCTTGGCAATGGAAGGCCTATAGATTGGCCGTTTTTGCGCGGGTTCGAAGGCGTCGCCGGCCGCTGCGGCGAATTTCGAGGCCCCGCACGCTGCGTTGGCACGAGATGTGTCTCTGGCTGTGCATGCACCCCGTGTTTTTCGGTTTGAAGCGCGCGTACTACGCGACGCTCGGGCTCACGCGACGGACGCTCCGCAAAATGGGTCTCACCGCGGCTCGTATGGATATGCTCTACGTGATCCACAAGAGAGGGCGCTACGCGACGCAACAAAGCCAGTTGTGGCGCACGCTCGGCGTCTGCCCCTCGGTCGTCAGTCGTATGCTCAAGAGGCTCGAGCAAATGGGCTACGTCGAACGCGATGTCGTGACCAACGATACGCGCCGACGGACGGTGACGCTCACGACGCGTGGGCGCGCTCGCATTCTACGCGCGATACGGCAATTCATCGGGTGGGGCTATGCGGAGCTCGCGCTTCGTTCGGCGCTCGTGCCCGATCATTGGCATAGCGAATGGCGCACGCATGTTGCCGTGTCGCGGGCCGAAGAGTTCCTCCGATTGATCCGGGTCGCCTTCGGCGACCGCGCTTCGTTCGTCGTCTACACCAGCGGTTTGCGCGACGACCAGCTCCCTCGAGCCACGAGCCTCGTCTCGCGGTGGGTGAGCTAGCGTCCGTCGCCTCGCGCCGGGCGCCGCGGAATGCGCTCGCCCGTCCATGGGGCGGGCGGCGGCTGCGCCGCCCCGCGAAAAATCTCGTTCCCGAACTTCGCTACGAGAATATCCGCTAGAGGCCCCCTTCGATCCCGATACTCGGCAATATGATCGCGCTTTGATTGAGAACCACGAGGCCGCGCCCGGGTACGTACTCGTCGCCCGACGGCTCCGCCTTGTCGAACGTGTTGAAACACTCGACGGTCCCCGCGAGCCACTTGCCGTCTTGGAAGACCCAACGCTTCTCGAGGCGTGTGTCTACCCTCCAGAAGATGGGGAGGTTTCCGGGCGGATTCTCGAAGACTGGATTCGAAGCGTTGCAATTCGCCACGCACACTTCCGGGTACGGACGCCCCGACTCGGCGAAGAGGCGCGCCCCGACGCGCCAGTTGTTTCCGAGGTCGTAGCCCAGGACCAACGAGACGACGTGCGTCCGATCCCACGCCACGCGTGTCGTGACGCCGCCGCTGCTCTGCACGGTGCGCGAGAGGGTGTACGACAGGAATCCGCCGAGCCGTTCGCTGAAGTCGCGCTGCACGAAGAGCTCCCCGCCTCCGCTGTCGCCTTCGGCGCTCAGGCTCGTTCCGAGAATGTCCGTCGCGATCAAGTGCGAATAGAACCCGGTCACGCGCACGCGCATGTTCGAAGGGAGCTTTGCTTCGATTCCTTCGGAGTATTGGTAGATCGTCTGCGGCGCTTGATCGATCGGGCTCGGAATTTTCGACGGCGCCAGGATCTCCTCCGTTGGTTCCTGGTGTGCGGTCCCCAGAGCGGAGAGCCACGCGATCTCGCGCGTGAGCTTGAGGCGTGTCGCGAGCCGAGGCTGCGGCGCCCAGCGCGTCTGCCCACGAATCTGGTATCCGTCGAAGCGCACGCCGGGCACGACCTCGAGAGTGCGCAGCGGCCGCCAGACGACGTCTCCGTAGGCCCCTCCCTCGACGTCGGTGTGTGGACCTACCGACGCTTTGAATCCGTCGATCGAAGGGTAAGTGTCCTCCGAGAAGTCGGTTACGCTCACGTCCGCCCCGGCGCGCAAGCGCACCTCGCGGGTCATCGTTTCGTCGAGCTCGGCGCGGAGGCGGCCGCCCGTGTCTTTTTGCGCCGCGAAGGTGCCGGCCCCGGTGTTCGTTTGCAGCGCGGTGAGTGCGTCGTCGAACTTCGCCGTCGCGGCGATGCGCAGATTGCCTCCGGGGACGGGATGGTCGTACCGAAGATCGACGCGATGGTACTCGACGCGAAAAGTCGGCGCACCGCGATAGTGAAGCTCGTCGTGCGCGCCGAACGCGAAGAGCGTGAACGTGTCCTTGCCCTGGAGTTTGTGGGATGCGCGAACCTGGTAGTCCCAGTATCCCAGCGAGTAGTCCGGCACGATGAGGGATGTGATGAGGCCCGTGTAGCCGTACCGGCCCGAGACGGAGACCGTGCCCTGGCCGTTGTCATACGGCGTGATCGCGTATGCATTCGCGTCGTAGACGCGTGCGGAGAATTCCCCGTGCGGGCGTCCGTCCTGCGGCGCTTCGGGTTCGGTCGTCTCCGCCGTGATGACGGCCCCGGCGTAGCGTCCGAAGCGGGCGGGGTACGCGCCGGGGAAGATGTCGACCGAGTCGACCAGCGCGGGCGCAATCGTCGAGGGGCCCGGCCCCACGTGGAACAAAAGCGGCACCGAGATGCCGTCGATGAAGTACCCGACGTTCTCGGGAGGTGCTCCGCGCACATAATAGTAGGGGAGGCCGCTCCGCCACGGAACCATACCGGGCAGGACTTCGACGACCTTCAGAGGATCACCGAATGCGCCCGCCACGAAGCGCGTGTCGGTGCGCGGGATGTGAATCGTGCTCGGCTCTTCGCGCTCGCCTTTGACGAACACCTCCTCCGGCGGCGGCGCGGGTGGTTCGGTCGTAGGCGGCATTGCCGGCGCTCGCGCGCTCGGGGGCGGCAGCAGTGGGGGCATGGCCCG
>DATHQY010000239.1:0-13673 GCA_035482215.1 Polyangiaceae bacterium
GAGTCCCGTGTCGAGAAATGTCGTGCCCTTTCGGCCGGCGTCTCCAGTCGCAGCGGCCCTTTCGCCGACGGAGGAAGCGGTATTCGGCCGGCAGAACGGGGGTGGTCGCGGGAAGTGGATCGGGCTTCTCGTGGTGATCTCGCTCGCAGGGGGAGTCGTCCTTCGCGATCGATTGCCGGCGCCGCTCGTCGACGGGGTTCATGCCGCCATTGCGCATCCCAGCCAGTGGCTGGCCGATCGCGTAGCGGGGATCCGGGGCGTGCCCAAGGGGCACCCGTTGCCGGCGCCCCCTCCGGTCGCCGCGGCTCCGGTTGCCCCCATGGTGCCGCCGCCCGCAACCGTCACCCTGGCCGCACCGCCAACGGCCCCGAGCCCCGCGACGGCGGGGACGAGCGCGGGCGCCGCATCGAGTCCGCCGGTTTTCTCCGTCTCGTCGCTTCCCGTAGCCAATGCCGCGGCGGCCGCGCCGGCCCGTGCGGCCTCCTACACCCCGCCTCCCGCGCGTCCTCGCCCGGCACCGCGACCCGCGCCGGCCGCGGCCGCCGCTCCGGTGGCCGCCGCCGCGCATGACTCGGATGACGAGCCCGTGCGGGCCGCGCCGCCGAAGCCGATCGCAAAGCCTGCGCCGATTGCGCCGGTGGTCACCAACGCCGCGCCGCCTCCCGCGCCGGGATCGCTCGACGACCTGATTCGCAAAGCCGTCGCCGCCGATCAGAAGAAGGGCCACGCCCAGTAGGCTCCGCCCGGGCGACCCGCCCGGGCCGGTCGCACGCCTGGGCGACCACGGCTCTAGCGGCTGACGATTTCGGTTCCGATGCCCTGATCGGTGAAGATCTCCAACAGGACCGCGTGCTTCGTACGGCCGTCGAGCATGTGGACCTTTTTCACGCCGCCGGCGAGGGAATCGAGACCGCACTGCACCTTCGGGATCATGCCCGAATGGACGACGCCGTCCTCGATGAGCTTCGTGGCCTCGGCCGCCGTGAGCGAACGAATGAGCTCGCCCGTGGCACTGCGCACCGCCTCGACGTCCGTCAGCAGAATGAGCTTCTCCGCCTTCAGCGCCTCCGCCACCTTTCCGGCAGCCGTGTCCGCGTTGATGTTGAGCGAGCGGCCGTCCCGGTCGACGCCGATCGGCGAAATCACTGGCACGAAGCCTGCTCGCATCAGGTGATCGACGACGTCCGGCACAATCTCGACGACTTCGCCGACGCGCCCCGGATCGACCAGGATATCCGCGCCGTCCGCGCCCTTCGCGTGGACGCCTTCGAGCTTGCGCGCGCGAATGAATCCGTCGTCCTTGCCCGAAAGACCCACGGCCCGGCCACCGTTCAGGCAGATGAGACTGACAATCTCCTGGTTGATCTGCCCCGCGAGCACCATCTCCACGACCTCCATCGTCTGGTCGTCCGTGATGCGCAGGCCCTGCACGAAGTGGGATCCGACGCCCATCTTGCCGAGCGCGGCGTTGATCTGCGGGCCGCCGCCGTGGACCACCACCACGTGGATGCCGACATACCGCAGGAGGCAGATGTCCTTCGCGAAGCTCGTCTTGAGCTCCGCATCCACCATCGCGTGCCCGCCGTATTTGACGACGAACGTGCGGCCGTGAAAGCGGCGGATGTAAGGAAGCGCCTCGTGGAGGACGGACGCTTTCTCGATGACGTTTTGCATGCCGCGCCTTTTAGAGCAGGAGTCTTTTGACCGGAACGGGCAAAAGACGGATGCGACGAATCCCCAGGTTCGAGCGGCGTCTGTCCGCTAGGGGGGCGCCGCGTACCTAAAAGTTCGAAAGTTGCAGCGCGAGGTCCCAGACGTAGTCGTTGTCCTTCGCCTGGCTATGGCAACCGTTGCAGTCGCCGCTGGGCGTTCCTGCGTACGCTTCCGTCGAGGGCGGCACGATGTTCCACAAGACGTTCACCGTGCAGTCCGCATTTTCCTGAAGCGAGAACCACTCCCAGTTCGGTACGCCGTTGGCCGCGTTGAAGCCGCCGCCGACTTTGGCCATCGCGAAGATCGTGTGCTTCGTGGGGTCCGCCTCCTCGGAGGACTTGAGGATCAGCGTCCCCTGGGGGAACGCCGTCGACCCGTGAGGCGGCGTTTGGTTCCAGTACACGCGCAGAGGCCCGAGGTTGTGGACACCGTCGCCGGCGTCGGGCGGCCCAACGGCCTCCGCGGACGACCAGCTGCAGAAGCCGTTGAAGGCCGTGCCTTCGACCAGTTGGGCGGTGCCGTTTCCCCCGTCCGAGGCGGGCGCGCTCGAAGACGACGAGCAGGAAAGCAAAGCGGGAACGAACGCGAGAACGAATAAGGAGGTGGACCACCACCCGCTCGGACGAAGCGCCATGCCGGTACACTTACTGAAATTGAAAGTGGCTTGCAATATGGCTTGACCTCGAAGTTGAAAACCATCATCAATACGCCCCATGCGAACGGGGCGTACGCGCACCGCCGGAGCGGTGGTCCTTTTGGTGACCTGTCAGGTCGCGTGCTCGAGCAAGACGGGCTCACCGACGGCGAGCCAAGGGATGGCGACCGGCCCGGTACCCCAGACCTTCCAGCTGAACGTGACCGCCGTGGACACCACGTTCGTGACGCGCGACCATTTCATGGCCGCCGTCGAGATGCAGATCTCCGGCGAGCCGTTCGCCCAAGCCATGGGCCGCGATCTCGGCGGCTACAGCCGGGATTACACCTGCCAGGCCTGCGCTTGCGACCCCAACTCCTACTTCGACCCCGCGCTCAACGGGGGCATGGCGGGAGGCCCGAACGGGCGCCTCGACCTCCCCGGCTTCTCCACGGCCGTCGAGTCGTACGAGTACTCGAAGCAGCCGATGAACAACATCGCGTTCGAGTCCGGCGCGGGGACGTCGCTGCTCTTCGGCCCGGTGCTGAATCCGAGCGGCGCGACGGGCGCGGCGGCGCTCCAGGGCGGGCGCGCCTGGGTCCAGAAGCTCGCCGGCGAAAGCAACGCGGTGAGCCGCTTCGTGCACGCCGAGGTGACCGCGACCAACCCGATGGGCTGGCCGGGCTTCTGGCCGACGATGCATCCGTTCGCGCAATGGGATCCGTCGATTCAGCCGTCGAATGCTTCGACCGGCTGCTCGATCAGCTCCGACGACGACCCCGGCGCGTCCGGCTCGCTCAGCTGCGACGACTACGAATGCGATTACACGACGCTCCACCTGCCGAATCGCTCGACGCAGGTCACCGCGACGATCGACCCGGGCTCCTCGGGCTGGGCCGGCTGGAAAGAGGCGCTCTGGACGCTGAACTACCTGCAAGTCATGCACGACTCGCAGGAGAACCCGGTCAACACCGTGCCCGACGATCAGCTCGCGCTCGTGGGCACGTCGGGCAACACGATCCTCGGCAACGGAGGCGTCGGCGCCACGACCCTTCCCGGCACGTTCCTCGGGTCGAGCGACATCGAGGGCTTCCAGGCGGGCAACTTCCTCCAGATGCTCGACAACCAGGCGGATCACTGGCTCCTGTCGCTCACGACGACGGACGGCGCGACGCTCGGCGGCTTCCCGACCCTCATGGCGGCGCTGCAGTACAACGCGGCTTCGCCGCTGCAGTGGTTCCCCGGCTCCATCGCCGTCACCGAGGCCGACGACGACAGCGGATTCCCGCGGCCCACGGCGTACTCGATCGCATCGCCCGACAGCCACTTGCTCGACCTCGCGGGGCTGCTCGGCGCGTTCTCGAGCATCTACTCGCTCACGGATCAATCGAACGCCCAGGTCGGCGGCAGCCAGCCGGCTCTCGTGTACTTCGACGGCGATCCCTTCCCGGTGCAGAACCAGATCCCCGACGGCGAGCCCACGCTGCACGACCGCGCGCTCGCGATGATGCGCGTCCTCGTCGTCAACATCGATCGGCTGCACTTCGTGCCGGCGTCGAACGTGTTCGTCGACGACGTGGGACTCGCGAACGCGTCCCCGATGCCAGGCACGACGCTTTCGTCGGACGTCGCGGCCTACGCGCTCCTCGCGCTCCGCACGGCGCGCCGCGCGCTCGACTCGGAGCTCACGCTTTACAGCAACACGAAGCCCGACGCGGAGGGCGTCCCGAGCCTCCTCGATGCGTTCCCGATGTCGACCGCGACGCCGTTCGGCACGCGCCTCGATCAGCTCATCGCGTTGCTCTCGGACGTCTTTTTCGTGGAGCTCACCACGGCCGACGGCCACGCCTACTCTGGGTGGAACCTCGCGACAGGCTCGCCGACCGACGACGGGGCGTCGCTCGACGCGTATTCGGCGACGATTCGCGGCCTCCTCGTCGCGTATCTCGCCACCGGACAGACGCGCTACCGGGACCGCGCACAGGCTGTCTTCAACCGACTCGACGGCACGTTCTACGACCCGAGCTCCCGCACCTACTGGACGACCGCGGGGTCGCGCCCGTCGACGATCACCTTCACCGCGCGCCGCTTCGGCCTCTTGCAGGGCGCGCTCCGCGACACCTACGAGCTCGTGGCGAGCTTGCCGGGCAACGAGGCGATGGCCGCCCTCGTCGAAGACCGCGTCGGGCGTCTGAACAAGCTCGTTCTCAACGGATGGGACGACCGCAACCAGGACCAGAACATCGAGTGGCCCTACGAGTGCGCGAACACGAAGCCCTCCCCTGACGGCGGGCCCCCGATTCCGCTCGGCGGCCTCCAGATGGCCGAGCGCGTGCTCTCCGGAGAGTCCGGGTCCGTCGCCGACTTGTTCGATGCGGGCACGCGCGTCGTCTCGACGGATCGCGAGCACGATTGCGTGCCCGAGATCTCCGCCGTCGGTTTGCCTGCGGCGCTCGCCAACTCGGTCACGTTCACGCTGACGCCGTGGTCGTCCGAGGGAGTTTGCCAATGAATCGCCGCGTTCTCGCTTTCGCCGCCACAGCGTGCGCCGCGGGCTGCGGGAGCTCGTCTTCGCCGACGGCGTCATCCGCGCCGGCGACGCACTCGGCCTCCCTGGCGATCAGCACCGACGGAGCGACGCTCTACGTCACCCAGCCCGACAACGACAGCGTCAGCTTCATCGACCGCGCGTCGCACGCGATCACGCACGAAGTGCTCCTCGACGGCATGGCCTCGGCGCAGGATCCCACGACGAAGCGCTTCGATCCCGCCGTGGGGCCCCGCGCGCTCGCACTGAATTCGCAGGGCACCACGCTTTACGTGACGGGCCAGCGATCAGGCCACGTCTATGCCGTCGACACGGCCACGGCGACCCTGAAGACGGACGTACCGGCTTGCTCGGAGCCCGTCGGGGTTCTCGTGAGCCCCGACGACCAGTCCGTGTTCGTCGCGTGCGCGCAGGACGACGAGGTCCTGGAGTTGAAGGCGTCCGACCTGTCGCTCGTCGCAAGCGCCGCGTGCTCGCGCAAACCGTGGGCCCTCGCGTGGGCCGCCGACGGCAAGACCCTTCTCGCGACGCACTTTCTCGGGCCGGGCGTGACCGCGTTCAACACGGCGCCGCTCGCCGTGCAGACCGTGTGGCCCGTTCCGGACCTGGGTCCCAAGACCGACCCGACGGAGCCGCACGGCCAGGTGCGCGGCATCTATGACGCCGTCGTGCGCCCCGGCACCTCCGAGCTCTGGGTCGCGCACATCATGCTCGGGACCGACACGCCGCAGCCGACGCTCGACTTCGAGGAGACCGTGTTCCCGTCGCTGTCGATCTTCGACGAGACCGGCAACCAGATCACGCGCCTCTCGGTCGCTCCCAACGCGGGCGACAACGGGGCCTTCGGCGACATCGTCTCGGGGCCGCGCGCGATCGCCTTCTCCGACGACGGCAAGCTCGCCTTCGTCGTCGACGCGGACAGCGAGGACGTGCTCATCGTCGACGCCGACCGCCGCGTCGAGGCGCAGATCATCCGCCCGCTGCCCGGTCACCTGCCGGAAGGCATCGTGTGGTCACGAGGCGAGATCTTCGTCCAGGAGCGCAACAGCGAAGACATCGCGGCGTTCCGCATCGACGAGGGCGATGCGGGCGTCACCGTCACCCCCGACGGCACGCCGTTCCCGTCGCTCGGCAGGGACCCGATGCCTGCGAACCTGCGCCTCGGGCAGAAGCTCTTTTATTCGGCCAACAGCGACGACGTGCCGATCACCCAGAACCACTGGGTGGCCTGCGCAACCTGCCACCTCGAGGGCCGGAGCGACGCGGTCACGTGGCTCTTCGCGCAAGGCCCGCGCGACACGCCGACGAACGCCGGCGGGCTGCTCGACACCGGGTTTCTGTTCCGCACCGCGGACCGCAACCAAGTGCAAGACTACTGGAAGACGATCGACGTCGAGCAGGGCGGCGACTTCAGCGCCACGAGCATGGAGCAGCAGCCGCTCCTCCAAGCGATTGCCGATTACGCGAACTACGCCATCCCGACGCCGGTGCCGCCTCGGACGGACGCGAGCCTGGTCGCGCACGGCAAGATGGTTTTCGCGAACGCGGGCTGCGGGAACTGCCACCTCGGCCCCGCGCTCACCGACTCGGGCATGGCCAACGCGTCGCTCGATCTGGGAGGCGCAATCGTTTCGAGCGCAACGGTGGGCGGCGTGCTGCTGCACGACGTCGGCACGTGCGTCACGGACGGGCCGTGGCCCGATGTCCCGCACCAGGACATCGCGTCGCACGCGCGACCGGCGTGCGCGTTCGACACCCCTGCGCTCCGCGGGCTGTGGGACTCGGCGCCGTACTTCCACGACGGCAGCGCCGCGACGCTCGACGCCGTGATTCCCATCATGCTGCAAGCAAGCGCGCCCGCCGGCGGTACGGCGCCGGTGCTGTCGGCTTCCGACGAACAAGCGCTGGTCGAATACCTCAAGAGCCTCTGAGGCCCCACTCATGAAAAAGATTGCGCTCGTTCTCGGGCTCGTCGGGCTCGTATGGCTGCCCGCGGTCGCCCACGCCACACCGCAGCCGCTCCCCTTCTCGTACGTCTACGAGACCCTCCCCAAGGGCAGCATCGAAGTCGAGACGTATGCGGACTACACGCCGCTCCGCGCGACTTCGAGCAGCACCGGGAATCTCACTTATTACGGAGCCTCGCAATTCCAGACGGAGTTCGAATACGGGATCACCGACCGCCTCGAGCTCGGTCTCTACGTGACGTGGGTGCCGACGCCGTCCGGCGTCGCGCCGGACTCCGTGTCGCGGTTGACCGAAGGCAACGGCCTCAAAGAGCGCCTGCGGCTGCGCCTCGCCGAGCCCGGCCAGTGGCCGCTCGACGTGGGGCTCTACGGGGAGGTCGTGGAGAACGACGTGGAGATCGAGCTCGAAGGCAAAATTCTCTTGCAGCGCCGGATTGGCGACTTGCGGCTCGTGGCCAATCTGTGGGGTGAGCTGGAATACAACCTCGACGCGCCGAACGGCGTTCTAGGAACGCACGACTGGGTCATCAACCCGACCGTCGGCGCCACCTACCAGGTCACGCCGCAATTCCACCCCGGGATCGAAGGGTGGCTCCGCGCCGAATACCCGATTCCGTCGCCGCTGACCCGCACGTTCAGCCTCGGCCCGGCGGCGTACATCGGTCCGACCTGCATGTTCGACTTCGGCAATTTCTGGTTCTCGTCCGGCGTCTACCTCCGCGGGACGAACTTCGGCCGCTCCCCCCAGCCGGGCGATACGTACGGCAGCGTCTGGGGACGGCTCATCGTCGGCCTCTCGTTCTGAGGAACTTGCATGCGATCGACACGTCTTTTCGCCGGCCTCGCCGCTCTCCTCGTTCTGCCCGCGTGCGGCGACGATTCGTCGCCGTCCGGAACGCAGAATGTTCCCGACTCGGGGAGCGTGCGGCCAGACGCCCAGAACACGACCGACTCTGGGGCCGCGACCGACGAAGCAGGGGACGACGATGCCGCGACGTCTCTGACGCCCGCGGCGCAGGTGAGCTTCCGTGTCGCGCACCTCTCGCCCGACGCGCCGCCGTTCGACGTGTGCCTCGCGCCGCAGGGCACAGCCGCGTTTCAGGGGCCGTTCCTCAACGCATTCGCCGAGGCCATGGCGGCCGCGAACGGCACGGGCGGCAGCTCCGACGGTAGCGGCGCGCCCGCCGATGCCGCCATTCCCCCCGCCACGGGACTCACCTACGGGCAAGTCAGCGCGTATTTCGTGATCGACCCAGGTACCTATGACGTGCGCCTCGTGGCCGCGGGCGCGACGTCGTGCGACGCGCCTCTCGGCGGATCGGCCGGCGTCGCCAGTGATGCGAGCACGGACGCGGGCGGGGTGGATGCCACGGTTGCCGACGGGGCCGCCGAAGCTTCGGCGGACGACTGGGGCGAAGCGGGCGCGCCCGCGGACGACGGCTCGCTCGACGCGGCCGCCGGCGACGGCGCCATCCCGGTCACGACCCTTCCGTCCGTCGTCGTCGCCCATTCGTTCACGACGCTTCTCGTCGCCGGCGAACTGGTGCCGTCGGGCTCGGACCCCGCTCTCGTCGCCGTGGCCCTCGCGGACGATTCCATCCTCGTCAGCGGCGGGGCCACCCTCCGCGCGGTCAATGCTCTGGCGACCGGCGCCCCGCAGGACTTCGGCTTCGAATCCGCGGACGGCGGCGGCTTCCTCCCCGTCTTCGCCGACGTCGGCTTCGCGCAGGCCGCGACCCAAGCTTCGTCGGACGAGGGCACCCTCGACAGCAACGGCTACCTCGCCGTCGGCCCGCAGAACGGCGTGTCGTTCGGCGCGCGCGCCTCGGGCGACGCGGCGGCGGACACCGCGTCGACGCGGAGCCTCCGGATCGACCTCGGCGCCGTCACCACGATCGCCGCCATCGGCGGCGACAGCGCCGGCAAGCAGCCGCCCCAGCTTCTTTTTTGCGTCGACAACCAGCCTTCCGGCGGCGCGCTCTCCGACTGCGCCGTCTTGCCCTGACCTTCGCTGACGGAGCCGCGCCATGCGCTTTCTCGACCTTCGTTTCTTGGCATCGTGCACGGCGATCGCCGTCCTCCTCGGCGCCTGCTCCGACGACGACGATGGCGCCGCTTCGTCCGCGGACGCCGCGCCGCCACCGTTCCAGGTCGTCGCCACGAACGGCGCGCCGCTCTCCGTCTTCGCGGGCGACGCGATCGAGCTCCGCGTCGTCGCGACGCTCTCCGACGGCGGCACGACCGAGTTGCCCGACGGCGCCGTCGTCACCTGGACGGAGCCGTTCGTCGCCGAAGCCATCCCCGCGGACACGGACGCCGCCAGTGCCGCGGCCGATCCGTTCCCGCTCGCCGGGGCCGACCCCGCGGCCGTCTGGCTCGACAACCCGGGCCGGCCCGACGTGGACACCGCGAACCGGCTCTACGTGCTCGACCCGGGAACCGCGCAGAACGGCGTGCTCACCGTCACGGCGCGCCTCTCCGGCGCCGTGACCGGCACCGCCACCGCCACGGTCACCGTCGCGCCCGCACCCGCGGGCGACTGGACCCGCGGCGCCACGACCTATGCGGAGACCTGCGCCGCCTGCCACGGCCAGACGGCCGGCGGCACCCCCGTCAACGCCGACGGAACGACGTACACCATGCAGGGCAAGAGCTATGGGTACCCCGCGCCGGGCCTCAACGCCGAGCCCGGAAACCTCGCGAGCGATCCCGCCTGGAACGCCGCGCTGCTCGCGATGGCGGCCCGCGCGGACGTCGATAACGGCGGCGTGACGCTCCGGGAGCCCATGCCCGACTGGAACGTGCTCCCCAACGTGGTGAGCGGCGCGCTCCTGACGACGCAGGACTTCGCCGATATTTACGCCTATTTCAAGACGCAGGCGCAATAGCCAGGTTGGTCGCATCCGTGGTTCGAGCGTTCCGTTCAAACGACTCCTGCTCCGGCACCGCAGCGCTGTAAGCTCGGGGCCGTGCCGACACGCCGGCGGCTTTCGAAATTCGCTTCGCCTCTCGGCGCCTTCGCGTCGATTCGCGCCGTCACGCGGCTCGGCCTGCTCGGCGCACTCGCCACCGCCGCTTGCACGAACGACCCCTACCCCGACAGCGACAGGGCCCAGCGCGTCCTCTACCTGCCGTTCACCGAAGCGCCCAAGACGCTCGACCCGGCCATCGCCTACGACACGGCGTCGCACGAGATCACGGCGAACGTCGACGACACGCTCCTCGAGTACCACTACCTTGAGCGACCCTACCGGCTCATTCCCGGGCTCTCGCAGAACGTCCCGGAGGGCGAGCCCCAGGCGGACGGCTCGGTTCGGTACCGGTTCGCGCTTCGCGACGACCTCTGGTTTCAAGACGATCCCTGCTTCGGCGCCATGGGGCGCGGCGAGCGCGAAGGCAAGGGCGTCGGCGAGACGTCGCGCCGGGTGACGAGCGCGGACTTCGTGTTCGAGTTGATGCGGATCGGCGATCCCGCCGTGAACTCCCCCGTCGTCGAGCCCTTCGCCAACGTGCGCGGGTTCGCGGCCTTCGGCGACCGCCTGCGCGCGCGCCGCAAGAGCGACCCTGCGTTCAAGAAGCTGTCCGCGCGCACCCAATACGCCACGGTCGGTGGAATCGAAGGCGCGCGCGCGGAGGATGGCGCGCTCGTCGTCGTGCTGGATCACCCGTATCCGCAAATCCTCTACTGGTTCGCGATGCCGTTCACGACGCCCGTCCCTTGGGAAGCCGTGGACTACTACGACGGGAACGGCGGGCGGCCGCACTTCGCGGACCATCCGGTAGGGAGCGGGCCGTTCCGCCTCGTACGTTACGAAAAAGAGAGCCGTATGGTCCTCGAGCGCAATCCGCGCTGGTACGGCCAGCGGCACCCGGAGTGGAAGGCGCCAGGGGCCGTCTACCCCGACATGGGCGACGAGAGCGACCCGGCCGGGGCGCCGAATCCCGACTACGTGGGCAAGCCGCTCCCGTTCCTCGAGCGGATCGAGCTCCGTCGCGAGAAAGAACGCATCCCCGCTTTCAACAAGTTCTTGCAAGGTTATTACGACGCGTCAGGCGTCATCCGCGAGAGCTTCGACAAAGTCGTGAAAGGCGATCACCTGTCGCCCGACATGGAAGCCCTCGGCGTCCAGCTCGACAAGTCCGTCACCGCGGGCGTCTACTATATCGGCTTCAACATGGATGACGCCGTCGTCGGCTCCAAAGGCGGCGAATCGGCGAAGAAGCTGCGCCAGGCGTTGAGCCTCGCGACCGATTCGACCGAGTATTGCCGCGTGTTCCTGAACGCACGCGGCGTCGCGGCGCAGTCGGTGATCCCGCCGGGGATTTTCGGCTACGAGCCGGGATACAAGAATCCGTACCGGACCGTGGACTTCGAGCGCGCCAAACAGCTTTTGGCCGAAGCGGGATATCCCGGCGGCGTCGATCCGAAGACGAAGCTCCCGCTCCACCTCACGTTCGATGTGAACGACACGAGCGCGGACGGGCGCCTTCGCTTCCAGTTCTGGACGCAGAACTGGCGGCGCATCGGCGTCGACGTGGAGGTCGCCTCCTCGAGCTACAACAAGTTTCAGGAGAAGATCCACGACGGCGCCTACCAGATCTTCCAATGGGGTTGGATCGCCGATTACCCGGACGCCGAGAATTTTCTCTTCCTTCTCTGGTCGCAGATGGGCGCCTCGAAAGACAACGGCCCCAACACCGCGAACTTCTCCGATCCACGGTTCGACGAGCTCTTTCTCCAAATCAAGTCGCTGCCGGACGGGCCTGCGAAGCTCGAACTCGTTCGCCGCGCCCGGGCGATCCTCGAAGAGCAGCGCCCGTGGATCGAGCTCTACCACCCGGAGGACTACCTCCTCTTTCACGGCTGGCTCTCCAACGTGAAATCGTCCGGCCTCTCCAATCCGACTCTCAAGTACTACGATGTCTCGCCCGAGAAGCGCTCGCTGGCGCAGCGGACGTGGAACCGACCGATCCTCTGGCCGGGCTTCGCTCTGGCGCTCATGCTTTCGATCGCGATCGTCCCGGGCATTCGCACGTATCTGAAGGAGCGCCGCTGATGCTCGCGTATCTCGTTCGCCGGATGGGATACGGATTTCTCGTCGTCCTCGGCGTCCTCCTCTTCCTCTACGCGCTCTTCTTTCTGGTGACGAAGCCCGACGACATCGCGCGCCGCGCGCTCGGCGAAAAGGCCATGCCGGCGGTGATCGCGCAGTGGAAGGTGAACCATGGGTACGACCGCCCGCTCTACCCGAAGCCCGGTCACCTCGCGGACAATCTCCTCGTCGACCATTTCCGGCGGATGCTCACGTTCGACTTCGGGCGCAGCGACGCGGACGACAGCCCGATCCTCGCGCGCATCGAGCGCGGCGCGGGCCCGAGCTTGCGCCTCACGATGCCCGTCTTCTTCCTCGGGCTCGTCCTCGGCACGACGATCGCGCTGGCGGTGGCGCTCTTTCGCGAGACGTACATCGATCGCGCGGGCGTCATCCTGAGCGTGCTCGGGCTCAGTTTGCCGAGCCTCATCTACATCATCGGCGGGCAATTTCTGATCGCCAAGCTCCTCAAATGGGCGCCCGTCTCGGGGTTCGACCCCGACCCGCGCGTCATCGCGCGCTTTTACACGCTCCCCATCGCCGTCGGCGTCCTCGCCGGCCTCGGCTCGCAAGTGCGCTTCTACCGCACGGTGTTCATCGAAGAGATCCACCGCGACTACGTACGCACCGCCTGGGCGAAAGGCGCGGGCGAAGCGCGCGTCATGATCGCGCACGTGCTACGCAACGCGCTCGTCCCGATTCTCACCGACGTCGTCATCGAGATTCCGTTTCTCTTCACCGGCGCGCTCCTCACCGAGGCGTTCTTCGGGATCCCGGGCCTTGGCTCGCTCACCGTCGACGCCATCTTCGCGAACGACTTCTCGGTGCTCCGGACGATGGTCTACATCGGCTCGCTCCTCTTCATCCTGGGCCAGGTTCTCACCGACGTCGGCTACACGCTGGTCGACCCCCGCATCCGGTTGGGATAGGCGATGGCCTCGTACGTCGTCTCGAACCTCGTCGTCCTCGTGCTCGTCGCCCTGGCGGTATGGGCGGTGCAGCGCATGCTCGCGAGCGATCTATCGCGCGCGCAGCTCTTCGAGCTCCTGCGCCGGCGCCCGGCCGCGTTCGCGGTGCTCGGGATCTACACGGCGATCGCATTGGCCGATTCGGTCGCCTGGACCGGCGGCGGAGGGGGCAGGGAGCGCGACGCCATCGTGGCGCACGAGCCGCGCTCCGTGATCGATCGGATCTTCGAGGGAACGCGCGAGAAGAGCTACTCGGCGCCGCTCGCCACGAAAGAGTTCTACCGGGACGCGCCGCTCGCGCACCCTCGCACGCACGTGCTCGGGACCGACATTCTGGGCCGTGACGTCCTCTTCGTGACGCTGAAGGGCGCGCGCGTCGCGCTCCTCATCGGCGGGCTGACGAGCCTCATCGCGATCCCCCTCGCGCTCTTCTTCGGGGTCCTCGCCGGGTACGTCGGCCGCTGGGTGGACGACGCGATCTTCTTCGTGATGACCGTCCTCGCTTCGATTCCGAGCATCCTGCTCCTCGTCGCGCTCATTCTCGTCCTGTCGCGCGGCACGCTCTCGGTCTGCGTCGCGCTCGGCGTCACGAGCTGGGTCGGCTTTTGCCGCCTCGCGCGCGGCGAGACGCTGAAGCTCCGCGAGCTCGATTACGTCGCGGCGGCGCGCACGCTCGGCGTCTCCGAGGCGAAGATCGTCTTTCGCCACATCGTGCCGAACCTGATGCACCTCGTCGTCATCACGTTCGTC
>DATHQY010000240.1:0-8680 GCA_035482215.1 Polyangiaceae bacterium
ACGCTCTCCGTGGCGGCGGGCCTCGAGGTCAACCTGCTCTCTGCGGCGCCGCAGCCCTTCTCGGTGCAGGGGCAAGGGACGACGCTGCCGGAAGCGCTCGTCGGGCAGCTCTGGCTCACGGGCGGCGACGTCAATACGGTCGTCGACAACACGCCGATTCTGGTTCTTGCGGGAACGGCGACGAAGGCGGGCACGACCATTCCGTTTTCCGGGACGATCACGATTGGCTCGAATCGAACGACCACGTCCGCTTCCGGCGCGGCCGGCGGCGATCCGATTTGCAAAGAACGCATCGTCTCGGTCCCGACGGCGCTTTATGTCGCGACTTCCGGCGGTCTCCTCGTGACCATCGATCCGCGCCAGCTCTTTCTGAACGTGGACTTCTCCCAGCTGACGATGGGGCCGAACGGCTCCTACGCGTTCAGCGACGACCCGACGTCGAGCAATTACACGGGGCCGAGCCGCAATCTCTATCAAAACCTGCATTCGGCCGGCAGCCTGTACACGTTCAGCTGGTCACCTTCATTGTAGTTTTGCCTGTAGTTCCGTTCTCGTCATTTCGATCCCATTCTTTTTTTTCGCCTGCGCTCAAGCGCGGGAAGGGAGACGACCATGCTTTGCGGCCATTCCGTTCGCTCCGTTCGCTTCGCTGGTTCCGTTTGCACGGCAGCGCTGGCGGTTGCCATGGCTTGTTCGGCTTGTTCCAACAACGGGCAGGGCGCCGGCCCGATCGTCGTCCAGACCAGCACCGGCTGCACCGTCGCCGACGGCGGTCTCTGCTCGTTCACGCCGCCGGCCGATCCTGGGCCGGGCGGCATTCTCTTCGCCGCCTCGGGCGAGGTTCTCGCGCTCACCGGGTATCCGTTTCCCCCCGTGAACGCCGGCGATCCCGTCTTCGTCGACGGATGGGCCGTGTCGTTCACGAGGCTTCTCGTCACGATCGACGACATCACGCTATCGGCCAATCCGGATGTGTCGCCGGGCGATCAATCGCAGACCGGGCCGACCCTCGCGACCGTGCAAGGCCCGTGGGCCGTCGACCTCGCCCACTCCGACCCGAGCTACCTGCCCGGCAAAGGCGGCCCCGGCGAAGAGGCGGCCCCCATCGCGGCATTGCCGCCGAGCTCCGCGTTCGCGACGGACGGGACGCGCTACGCATTCGGATTCCAGGTGATCGCCGCAACCGACGCGACCGCTGCGACCGCGGATGCACCCGCGCGCAAGACGCTGAACGTGAATCTCGATGCGGACGGCCTCGCGGACTACGCGGACATGGTGCAGGAGGGCTGCTCGGTCCTCTACGTCGGCACCGCGACGTTCAACGGCGGTACGGTCAGCGGATTCGAGGACTGCAACAGCGATCCCGAATACCAGAATTGGCCGCGGGTCGTGAACTTCCGACTCTGCTTCAAGTCGCCGTCGTCCTACATCAATTGCCAGAATCCGGACAACGACCCGGCCGCGCCGTTCCCGAACGAAGAGCACGAGCGCGGGATCGCGTTCCTGAGCAACGAATCGGTCATCGGGCAGGTCACGATCCACACCGATCACCCCTTTTGGGACAGCGTGCTGCACGACTCGCCCGCGCATTTCGATCAATTCGCGGCGCGCGTCGTCACGGTGGGGCCGACGATCACGCCGGACGGCGGCGCCGTGGGGGGTGCGGGCGATTCAGGCACGACGAGCGGCGCGGCCGATGCCGCAGCCGTGGGGGACGGCGCGGTGCCGACGGTCACGTTGGATCTGACGAAAGGCGTGGACTACACGGCTTACACCGACGCGCTCGGCAATCCGCTGCAGTGGCGTTACTGCATCGCGCCGGCGACGGACGTTCACCCGGAGTTCACGGGCGCGATGGCATTCGATCCGCAGAACGTGCCGCACTGCTCGGGCGGCAATTCGGCGACGGGCCTCTGCGACTATTACGATTACACGACGTATAACCAGAGCACGCAGGGCCATTTGAACAGCGACGGCCTGTGCTTCGTGAGCCGGCACTACCCGTCGCCGCCGTGAGCCGCGGCTCCCACCACTCGCGCGGCGGTTCGCGGTCCCGCGCCCGTTTCCCGGGTCGAGCAACGCGTCCGCGCAGGGGTGCGACGACGGCGACGGACTGTTCATGTGCGTGCATGCGTGCATGCGTAGAAATTGACGCGCTCGCCGACGGCACGGCCTGAACATGCCCGCACGTAGCCGCTGAGAGCACAAGATTCCACCCGAAATTGAGCTTTGCTCGCCATGCGCAGTCTGTTACGCATCAGAGATATTGCATCGCGCCATCGCCCTCCTGCCGCCCCTCGCCGCCGGGCTCGTCCTGGCTCTCTCCTTCGCGAACGACGCAGCCGCAAGTGGCCCTAGCGCAAGCGCGAGCCACGCGGGCTCCGAGCGGCGCGCCGCGCGCGTGATGACGCTGCCGGTGCACGCGAACATCGCGAGCATCGGCACGCATCACTATTTCCCCGTGGCGGAGGGCGTGCTGCCGAACCCGACCGGCCTCGCGGGCTGTCCCGCCGGGATGGCCAACATCGACGGCCGCTTCTGCATCGATCGGTGGGAAGGCTCGCTCGTCGAAGTGATGGCGGACGGGACCCAGCAGGATTGGTCGCCGTTCGGCCCGATCGAAGACGGGCACGACCTTCGTGCGGTGACCCGGCCGGACGTCTATCCGCAGGCGTACATCAGTGGGGCGCAAGCCGCGGCCGCGTGCGAGGCGTCCGGCAAGCGCTTGTGCGCCCCCGTCGAATGGCGAAAGGCCTGCCGCGGACCGCGCGAGCAGACGTTCGGCTATGGCAACGAACGCGTTGCCGGACGCTGCAACGACCGGGGTACGAGCCCGATGATCCGTCTCTTTCCCCAGGTCGCCACGTCGTGGAACCTCGTCGGAATGAAAGAGATGAACGACGCGCGTCTCAATCAACTCGAGGGAACGCTGGCCAAATCCGGGTCGCACGAAGAGTGCACGAACGAATACGGCGTGTACGACATGGTCGGCAATGTCCACGAGTGGACCAGCGACCCGAATGGCACGTTCCAGGGCGGCTACTACCTGGATACGCATATCAACGGCGACGGGTGCAGCTACCGGACGGCCGCCCACGAGTACACGTACCACGACTATTCGACCGGCTTTCGCTGCTGCGCCGATCCGGTCGAGCAGTAGCGAACGCCGCGGGCTCGCGCCGCCGACTCGCGATTGCGCCTCACGTCCCGTCGCCGGACGGTTGTCGAAGCGTGATAGAAGCAGGGAATGCGCTTCGGTGCATTCTTCGTAGGCCTTTCGGTTCTTGCGTGCGCCTCGTTCGGGCCGCGCGCGGCGCGCGCCGTGGGGCCGCGCGTCTTCGACCTCGACTCGCTCGAGAAGCTCTCCGGCGGCGACCTGCACGGCGTCGCCGTCGGTTCCGACGGCGTGGTCCGCGCGGGCTTCACGCTGTCGACCCTGCCTCTCCCGGCCGACGCGGGGACGACGGTGACCTGCGCGCTCGCGCTGGCCGATGGCAGCGTGCTTCTCGGGACGGGCCCTGCGTCGGGCGGGAAAGTCGTGCGCGTCGCGAATGACGCCGCCACGATCTTTGCCGACACCAAAGAGAGCGCCGTCAACGCGCTCGCGATGGATCGCGCGGGCACGGTCTACGCCGCGACGACGAGCGGCCGCATCTACCGCGTGTCGCAAGGCCGGGCGGACGTGTTCGCGACGCTCCCGGGGGTCGACAGCGTGTTCGCCCTCGCGGTCTCCAAGTCCGGAGCCCTCTATGCCGGCACGGGATCGGACGGCGACGTCTTTCGCGTTTCGCCCGCCGGCGCGCCCAGCGTCTATTTCAAGACGGGCGACCCGTTCGTGGTTTCGCTCGCGCTCGGGGACGCTCCCAGCGCCGACGAAGTGGTCTTCGCGGGGACGAGCGGCAAAGGCCTCATCTACCGCATCACGGCGCCGGGCCGCGCCACGGTTCTTTACGACCCGCCCGGCGAGGACGTGCATGCGCTCGCGGTCGGGCCGAACCGCGTGCTTTACGCCGTCGCCAACGAAGAGCCGGGCGGTGCGGCGACCGACTCGACGGAGGGCACGTCACGTCGCGCGAGCGCGGCCAGAACGCCCGCCGGCCCGAGCCCGATTCCCCGCGCCAAGCCGGGCAAGGGGTCGCTCTGGCGCTTCGATGCGGACGGCCGGCCCGAGCGGATGATGCACCACGACGACTTTCACTATCTGTCGCTCGCGGTCGACGGCCAGGGCACGCCGTACGTCGGCACCGGCGCAGACGGTCGCGTGTACACCGTCGACGACGCGCACGCGGTCGCCCTCGCGGCGGACCTCAACGAGCGGCAGATCGGGGCGATCGGCACCGTCGGTACGGACAAGCGCATGGGGTACGTGATTGGCAGCGACCCGGCGACGTTCCATCGGGTGCTGTCGATCGGCGGAGCGGACGCGGTGTGGACGAGCAAGACGCTCGATGCCGGCCTCCGCGCGCACTTCGGGCATCTCACCTGGCGCGGCACCGGGAAGCTCGAGGTGTCGACGCGCACCGGCGACACGCCGACACCCGATTCGACATGGAGCGCCTGGAGCGCGCCGGTCGCATACGGCGGTCCGGTGCAGAGTCCCGGCGGGCGGTTCGTGCAAGTGCGCGCCCGGCTCGGCGACACCGCCGCGACCATCGCGGACGTGAAGCTCCCGTTCGTGACGGAGAACCTGCGCGCGGTCGTTACGGACGTGGAAGCGCACGACAAGTCTGGGCCGCACGAAACGAAGGAAGGGCTGCCCGCGAGCGGCGGGCCGCCGCCCAAGCATGACGCGGTCGTCCACGTGACGTGGAAAGTCGACAACCCCGACAACGACGAACTGCGCTACGAAGTGCGATTTCGCCAGGAGGGCCAGGCGCGCTGGCTCGACGCGACTTCGTCCGACGACGTGCTCACCAAGCCCGAACTCGACTGGGACACGTCGTCGCTTCCGGAGGGGAAGTACCGGCTCCGGGTCGAGGCGAGCGACGAGCTTGCCAATCCGCCGGCGGAGGTGACCCGCCACGGCCTCGAGAGCGCCCCCGTCGTCGTCGACAACACGCCGCCTTTCTTCAAGACGCTCGGGATTCAAGGCCACCGCCTGCGCGGCGAAGTGGTGGACGGGGTCGGGCCGATCGTTCGGGTCGAAGTCGCGGTGGACGGCAAGGTCCAGTGGCGACCGATCGCCCCGGTCGACGGGATTTTCGATACGGCGGACGAGTCGTTCGACACAGACATTACGGCGTTTCTTCCGCCCGCAGCGGGGCCGCAGGGCTCGCACGTGGTCGCGGTGCGCGCGTTCGACGCGGCCGGAAACGCCGTCGTGCGGGACGTCGACACCCCCTAAAAGCGATCATCGCCCGACGTAGAGCGACCGCGGGCGCCACCGCGAAAGCGGCAAGTACGTGCGAATACTGCAAATACTAGAGAAAGGGGGACTTCGGCGGGACGCCGGGTCGGCCTTGCCCGGGGGAATTCTGCTCCGTAGGACACCAAAGTCATGCCCAACGCATTGCGCGAATGGGCAGAGCAGGTGAAGATCTGCGGAGATTCCCTCTTCGTCCTTCGTTGTGCAACGGCGCATCTAGCTCGGCATGCGCTGTGAATTAATGGTCGCTGGTCCCCGATTTTGTCTTGGCTTCGATGACCCCCCGCGCGATTTTTTCTTCGGTCTCGGTCCTTGTGGCGATTTTCTTCGCTGCAGCGCCGGGGTGTGGGGGCATGGGGGGTAGCGCGTCGGGTTTCTCGCCCGAGACCCAAACGTATACGAACACGCCGTATCCGGTGTCCTCGGTCGACGCGGGCGTCGTCATGGACGCGGGGGATGCGTCCTCCGCCCCCGTCGCGCACGAGGGCAACCCGCTCTGCAACGCGTCGCATTTCGGGAGCGCCTGCTACCCGGATGACCCGCCGACCCCGAAGAGCTGCGGTCTGACGTACGGGGACGCGGAAGCGGAGGCGCCCGCGTCGCTGGGTTGCCGCGTGATGCCGGCCGTCACCACCGCGCCGAACGCAGGCAGCGCGCTCGAGGCCGTGCAGCCCGCGTGCGTCGCGGCGGGCATCGGGACGGACGGGACGGAATGCACGGACGGAAGCGACTGCCTCCCCGGCTACGACTGCGTCGGAGCTGGCACGTGCCGGCGGTATTGTTGCGAGGGCGATTCGATCTGCCCGTCGAGCTACTTCTGCGACGTCCAGCCACTGGCGCAGGCGCAGACCGTACCCGTGCCCGTATGCTTGCCGATTCAGCACTGCACCTTGCTCGACGGCAACAGCGGAGGGGCCGATTGCCCGGCGGACGAGACGTGCGCCGTCGTCCGCCCCGAGAATGGCATGACCGGATGCGTGCAGGTGGGGACCGCCCGCGCCGGCCAGAGCTGCGGGTCCGAGCATTGCGCGCGCGGCCTCACGTGTGTCGGCGTCTGGGGGGAACAGGTCTGCTACACGCTTTGCCACACGGATTCGGCGGCAGAATGCTCCACGGGCCAGGCCTGCGAAGGCGGATTCCCGATGTTCCCGGACCCCGAGTTCGGGATCTGCGACTGAGCTCTGTGTCCGGTGTCCGAAAGCGATCTCGCCGCCTAGTCTAAAGCAGGCCTAGCTCCAGCATCGAGACGCACCGCCTTCGCGCAATGATGACGTGATCGAGCATCGGCGTGCCGATGGCCCGGGCCGCGGAAGCGAGCGCGCGCGTGAACGCCGCATCCTCGTCGCTGGGGATCGGGTCGCCGCTCGGGTGGTTGTGCACGAGGACGAATGCGCTCGCCGCTTCGCGCAGCGCGAGGCGTAGCGGATCGCGGACGGCGACATGAAGACCGTGGATCCCTCCGGATGCGACCCGCCGGGCGGCGCGCAGCCCGTGATGGCCGTCGAGCCCGAGGAGCCATAGCTCTTCGTGATCGAGGGTTGCCAGCCGTGGCCGCGCCCAGTTCTCCACCGCGCGGCGATCCGGCAGACGCATCGGCGCGTCGGCGGAGGCCATCGTGACCGCGCGCCGCCCGAGCTCGATGGCGGCGACGAGGCGCGCAGCCTTGGCCATGCCGACGCCTGCCCGCTGCGCCAGCTCGCCCATGCCGGCGCGCGAGAGGCCGGCGACGCCTCCGTGCTCGTCGAGCAGCTGCGCGGCAAGAACCGACGCCGGAACGCCGGGCGAGCCGGTCCCGAGGAGAATGGCGACGAGATCCGCGTCGCCGAGTTGTTCGATCCCGACGGCCGCCGCGCGCTCGCGCGGGCCCGTCCACGTTTCGGATACGATCATGGCCAGACCGATCCGAATCCACGAGGCGTGCCGGCGCGAGAAGCGCTCTTTTTGCGCCGTACGCGCGGGGAAGGCCCCGGCCCGGGTCAACGCGAGGCGGCCGGGGCCACCCCGGCGGCGGGGAGGGTCGCGCTCGCGTCGCCGGTACTCCCGCCTGCGCTCGCGCTCGCGCCTCCGCCGGTACCCACTACGGGATCGGACGTGACGAGCTCGCCCAGCGCCCCCGGCGCGTACAGAAACGCGTACGCGGCTTCGCTCGCGAGCACCCTCTTCACATAGGCGCGCGTCTCGTCGTAGGGAATGCGCTCGACGAAGACGTCGATGTCGCGGGCCCCGCGATCGAGCCACCGGCGCACGGGCGTGGCGCCGCTGTTGTAGGCCGCGACCGCCAGCGCCGGGTGAATCGGAAACGATGCGCGCAACTGTCCGAGCAGGCGCGCGCCGAGCGCGATCGACACCTCGGGCCGGTGCAGCGAAGGCTCGTCGTACGGAACCGCCGTGCCGGCCGCCACGAGGCGGGCGGTGCTCGCCATGAGCTGCATCAAGCCGAGGGCGTTGACGGGGCTCTTCGCGTCGGCGTTGAACGCGGACTCCTCCCGCATGATCGCCCACGTGAGTGGCGCCGGGATTCCGCTCGCTTCGCTTTCGCGACGCACGATCGCGTCCCACGGTCGCGGAAACGCGACCTGCCAGGCGACCTTCCAGCGGCCCGTCGGGTAATGCGCGCGGTAATCCACGAGGCGCGTCCGCGCGGGCGCGTGGCCGACGTCGGGCGCGCCCGCTTCGTCGTACAGAAACCCGAGGGTCCAGAGAACTTCGCTCTCGGCCCCTTCGGCGGTCCATCCGGCCTCGAAAGCCTCGTGCCGGGCCGCGTCGATCTCGCCCACCTCGAGCAGGCGCAGAAACCGATCGAACGCGAGCGTGTGGAACTCCGGATGATCGCGCGTGCAGAACGGGCCCGACGGCTCGTGCGCAATCGCGTCTTCCAGGGTCGACCGCGCAAGCCCGTCGTCTTCGGCGCGCAATCGCGCGTACGCGAGGAGCATGTAATACGAGAACGGCTGGCTCGCGACGAGGCCCGCGTAGCGCGTCTTCGCGTCCTCCACGTCGCCCGCGAGCTCCGCGACGCGCGCCCGGAAATACTCGGCCCGGCCCGCCGCCGCCGTGCCCACGGGCTCGGGGACCGTCGCGAGCAGCCGATCCAGGCTCTCGCGCGCGCCCGCGAGATCGCTGCTCTCGAGCTTCGCGAGCGCCACCCGAAAGAGCGCTTCGCCCCGCATGTCGCCCTCCGGGTACGCATCGGGGATCGACGCGAGCATCGAGAGCGCGCGCGCCGAGTCGCCGCCGTCCTGAACGACGACTGCCGCGCGAAGGCGCGCGTCGTCCGCGAGGCGGTTCTTGGGGAAATGCTTCTCCACCTGGTCA
>DATHQY010000241.1:0-12627 GCA_035482215.1 Polyangiaceae bacterium
TCTCGAACGAAAACTTCCAGAACGAGCGCACCGTGGAGTCGACCGCGTGCGTGTTCAATGGGGGCCCGGAAGACGTCACGAATACGATTGGACCGATTAGCGGCACGACGACCGGAACGGCTGCCGACATGTCTTCGGACATCACCGACTTCGGCGCCGCCATGCGGCTCTCCGCCCCGCCCGCTCCGGCGGCGGCACCCTTCGTCGCCGGCGGAACCACCATCACCGCCGCACAAGTGGCTACCGGCCAGAGCGAGTTCATCACGGTCGGCTGCGGCAATTGCCATAGTCCGACGCTCACGACGGAAACCTCGGGGGTGGATCCCGCGATGAACAACGTCGTCTTCCATCCGTTCTCCGACTTCGCCATCCACAACATGGGGACCGGCCTGGCCGACGTGGCCACGCAGGGTTCGGCGGGGCCCCAAGAATTCCGCTCCGCTCCGCTGTGGGGCGTCGGCCAGCGCGTCTTCTTCCTGCATGACGGCCGCACCTCGAGTCTCGTGACCGCCATTCAGGCGCACTCGAGCAGCGGTTCGGAAGCCAACACCGTCATCACGCGCTTCAACGCGCTGAGCGCGGCAAACCAGCAAGCCATCGTGGACTTCCTGCGATCGCTCTAAATCCGATATCGATGCGCGGCCCCGTTCGACTCGCCATAGCGGCCTTCTCTGGAGCATGCGTCCTCGCGACGGCTGGGTATTCGATGGCCACGGAAGTCCCGGCGAATGGCGACGCCGGCCGCCTGGAGGACGCAGGCACGCCTCGGGGGATTGCGGCGCGCGATCTGCTCGAAGCGAAGGCGGCTCTCCGCGCATCCCCCGCCGATCGCGACGTCGCTCGAACGGCCTTCGAGGCGGCCATCGTCGCCGACGACGACCCGATGGCGGTGGCCGAAGCGTACTTTCGTCTTGGCGTCCTCGAAGAGGAGGACGGAGCCTTCGGCCGCGCGCTCGCCGATCAAAATGCTTGTCGGGCCAAGGCGCCGACAAGCAACTGGGGGCGTAGCGCGCGCCTCCGCATCGGATGGATCGCCTCGCGATCGGAGGGCGACTTCGCACCCCTTGCGCGGCTGCAACGGGCTCGCCGGAACCCTGCGATCCTCGGTGACCCAGGGGCTCTCGCGTCGCTTGCCCACGATGCGGAGACGTTTCCGCCCGGCCGGGTGCGTGCCGAGGCGCGTATGTTCGTGGCCGAGTCGTGGCTTCTCGTCATGAACCGGCGACACGACGCCCTCGAAGAACTTCGCAAGGTCGAGGACGACCCGAGCTCGGATTCGACCGACGCGGTGCTCGCCCACGGCCGCCTCGTCGACGCGTTTCTCACCGAAGGGTGGCTCGACGAAGCCGAAAGAGAGATCCACAGCCGTCCCACCGATCCAAGTCTCACCGACCGGTTCCAGCGCCTCGTCTTTCGTCGGGCGCTTCGACGCGCAGCCATCGTCGGGCTCTCGGTGTTGATCGCGTTCGCGGCAATCGCGGCGGCGCGCGCCATCCGGCTGCGTTCGAGTGACGCCTCCCATCGGTCTCGCGCGCAGCGCTGCCCCGAGTGAGCGGCAGAACCGGCCTGATCGGTCCGCCCACGGCGGTACACTCAACCGGTGCGCGGAACCGAATCGGCGCGGATCTGTGTTCTATGCAGCACGCGCCTCGCCTCGGGGTCGAACGCTTTCCGCCGGTTCATCGTACTGCGGTTGTCCCACAGCACGATGTCGCCCGGGCGCCAGCTGTGCTCCCACGCGAGCTCCGGTCGGGTCGCGTGCGTCCAAAGGATGTCGAGAAGCGCCTCCGACTCGTCGAGGGCCAGATCCTCGATATACGCATTGCGCCGCCTCCCGAGGTACAAGCTTCGCCGGCCCGTTTCGGGGTGCAAACAAACGAGCGGATGGAAGACCCCGGCCGCCGTGCGCGGATCGTCGCTGATGTTCACGCCCTCGCGCACGTAGCCGCCGCTGTTGTACGTCCCGTCGTGCTTGACCCGCAGGCCAACGATGCGTGCCCTCAGGTCCGTCGAAAGCGTGTCCCAGGCAGCCGTCGTGCTGCAGAAGCTCGTCTCGCCGCCGGAGGGAGGGACTTCGAGCGCATAGAGGATGCTCGCCTTGGGAGGCCGCGGCACATAGGACATGTCGGTATGCCAGACGGCTTCTCCGGAACCGAGGCTTCCGATCGGAACCCCGCGCTCGAGCACATTGGAGACGACGTAGATTTCGGGGTGGCCTTCGACGAAGCGACGCCCGTTCTCCTGGACCGGGGCCTCATCGAGTTCGCCGAAGCGGCGGCTGAATGCGATGAGCGCATCGTCGTCGAGGCGCTGGCCTCGAAGGACGATCACCTGGTAGGCGAGCCACGCGCGGCGAATGAACTGAAAGGTGTCGCCGTCGAGAGCGCGCAGGTCGGCGCCCGCGACCTCGGCGCCGAGCGCGGCGCCCGTCGGGACGACCGTGACGTCCCGCGAGGCTTTTGCCGGCGTACCCACCTCAGCCCTCGCTCGGCACAGGGCCCACGCTCTCGGGCGCTGCGGACGACACCTTGCGCGTCGGATCGATCGCGACGGACGCGATCGCGCCGGCGAGAAGCAGGACCGCCGAGACGACGAAGGATGCGCGATAGCCCCCCGTGCGCTCGACGAGCCAGCCGAAGACCACGGGAGAGATCATCCCCGCGATTCCAAACCCGGTGTTCATGATGCCTCCTGCGGTTCCGGCGAACTCCCCCGCGATGTCGAGCGGAAGGGTCCAGAGGACCGCGTTCGTGAGCTCGAGGAAGAAAAACGCGAGCGACAGGCCCCAAACCGCGGCGACGGCGTTCGTCGTCGCGATCGCGGGAATCATGAATGCGAGGGCACCGAGCAGACCGATCATGAGCAGGCTGCGACGGGCAAGACGGAGCCGGCCGGTTCGCTTGTAGATGGCATCGGACACGACGCCGCCGAGCGTGTCCCCGATGACGCCGGCGAGCAGTGGCAACGCCGCCATGAGGGCCATCTTCTTCAACGGGAAGCCGCGCGCATCGGCGAGGTACGACGGAAGCCACGTCAAGAAGACCCAGAGAGACCAGCCGTAGCAAAAGTCGACGAAGGTCACGAGGGCCATGGCCCGTACGATCCGACCCCACGGCGTGCCGGAACGCACGCGAGCCGCGCCGAGGCCGGGAGGGGGCCGGCTCGGGGCGCCGATTTCGGCGAGCTCGGACGGCGTGACCCGGCCGTGGAGCTCGGGGCGATCGCGGAACGAAACGAGCCAGAGCACGGTCCAACCCAGGCTCGCGAGCCCGAGGACGACGAACGATTGCCGCCAGCCGTAGGCGGTGGCGAGCGCCAGAACGACGGGCGGCGCGACGGCGCCCCCGAGACGCGCCGCGCTGTGGGTGATGCCTTGGGCCAGCCCGCGTTCGCGCACCGGCATCCAGTATGCGAGGGCCCGCGTGGCCGCGGGGAACGCGCCGCCTTCGCCGACGCCCACGAGCACGCGGACGGCAAGCAGCGACGCGAGCCCTCCCGCGGCGCCCGTGAGGACGGTCCCGAGCGCCCAGACGACGCTGAGCGCCGCGAGGACGCGGCGCGGGCCGAAGCGGTCGGAAAGCCAGCCGCCGAGAACCTGCATCGCCGCGTAGGGATACGCGAAGGCGGAGAAGACGAATCCGAGCTGGGTGGGCGTCAAACCGAGCTCCTTGCGGGCGAGCGGCGCGGCCACCGAGACGTTCACGCGGTCGACGTAGGCGATGAAATACATCGCGCAGAGGACGAGCAGCACGCCATGCCGGACGCGCGGCCAGCGAGCGACCGGCGCCGCGGGTACGGCGGAGTCCATGGTGGATGGCAAGGCCAGCGCGTCTGGCGTCCAGGAAACGGGACGTGTCGCATCGGTTTGCGGGGCCATGGTGCAGGGCGCATCCTAGTGCAGCTCCGCTCATGTCTTCTATAGCGAACGTTGCCGAGGCACGACGGGCCGGGTGCGCATGCGACTCGTTCCGGTCGCCCTCGAGCGAACCGACACGAGTGAGCATTGCCTTGCCCCGCAGCAGAGATAGATTCCGGCGCGAGCGGTTGTCCTGTGCCCATCGAACGTCCAATTGTGAAGGGCAGCGACTCCCAGCCGCAAACGGAGCCCGCGTCGCACACGCCCGCGAACGCACCGAGGCGGAGCGTCATGGGCAAGCACTTCGACCTCGTTCGACGGCTCGGTCATGGCGGCTTCGGTGACGTCTACGAGGCGATCGACCTTCGCGACCAAGGCAGGGTCGCGCTCAAGGTCCTGCACGACGCAAAGCCCCAGTCGATCGAGCGATTCAAGCGAGAGTTTCGCACCATGCAGGGGATCAGCCACCCCAATCTCGTGCGGCTCGACGAGCTTTTCTTCGATGACGAAGGGCCGGCGTGGTTCTTCACGATGGAGCTCGTCGACGGAACGGATCTGGCGTCGTTCGTGCGACGCGCCGCTCCGGCGATCCCCGACGAGAGCGAGAACGATCGGGTGGAGCCCGCGAGCCCGATCTCGACCACGCGCCACGCCCCGGCCGCGGCAGGCGCCGCCGCGTCCTTCGACGAGACGCGTCTTCGCGAGTCGTTGCGACAGCTACTCGACGGATTGATCGTCCTGCACGCGGCGGGGATGGTGCACCGCGACGTCAAACCGTCCAACGTGATGGCCACGACCGAAGGACGGATCGTGCTGCTCGATTTCGGGCTCGTGTTCGACCGTTTCGGCGAGTCCAGAACGTCGGGCGTTCTCGGAACGCCCGCGTACATGGCCCCCGAGCAAGCGGGGTTCAACGTCGAGGTGAGCCCGGCCGCGGACGTCTATGCGGTAGGTGCACTCCTCTATCACCTGTTGACGGGGCGGTTGCCTTTCGAGGGCCGCGATCTTCAGTCCGTCCTGATGGGCAACCGCGTGCTCTTGCCTCCACCTCCCCAGTCCGTGGCCAGTGCCGTCCCCGAGGACCTCGCGGACTTGTGCCTGGCGATGCTGCGACTCGAACCCTCGCAGCGGCCCACCGCGGTCGAAGCCAAGCGGCGACTGCTCGATGCGCGTGCGGTTCCGAGCGTCGGCTCGAGGAGTCCTCCGAGCTCGGAGCTCGTGGGCCGGCGAGCGGAGCTCGATCGATTGCGAGCCGCGTTCGAAACGACCACGAAGGGCGAGCTCGCCACCGTGATCGTGACCGGCGAATCGGGCATCGGAAAGTCGGCGCTCATCCGGCACTTCATGCGTGACCTTCGGAGCCAGCGCGGAGACGTCACCCTTCTCGAGGGTCGGTGCTACGAGCGCGAGTCGGTCCCCTACAAGGCGATCGACGCCATCGTCGATGCCTTGAGCCGGCGCTTGTCGCATATGCCCGCCCACGAGGCCGCGCAGCTTCTTCCGACCCGCAACGCGGCGCTCGCCCAGGTATTTCCCGCCATGCTCCGGCTGGAGCCCGTCGCGCGCGAGCACGCGCTCTTCGCCAAGAACGGCGACCCGAGCGAGCTGCGGCAGCTCGCGTTCGCGGCGCTCCGTGAGCTCTTCACGCGAATCGCGCTGCGGGGACCCACGATCGTCGCCATCGACGACTTGCAGTGGGCCGACGACGACGGGTTGCGCGCGCTCGACGAAATCCTTCGTCCGCCCGATGCTCCGCCGTTGCTCGTCATCGGCGTGGTCCGGAGCGGCGAAGGGAGCGACGTGGCTCGCGATCGCCTGCGGCACGCCGGCTTCGCATCCTCCACCGTCCTCGAGCTCGGAGGGCTCAGTCTCGACGAAGGTCGCATCCTCGCAACCCGGCTGCTCGGGCCCGAACAGGGGCTCGTCGATCCGACGCGCATCGCCGCCGAATCGGCGGGTCACCCGCTCTTCGTCGAGGAGCTCGCACGCCACGCCCTCACCGGCATGGTCAGCACAGACCGCCTGCACCTCGATGGCGCGATCCGATCGCGCATCGAGCAGCTCCAGCCGGGAGCGCGCCGCACGGCCGAATTGGTGGCCCTCGCGGGCACACCGCTCGCTCACGAGATTCTGGCCAGGTCGACGGGGATCTCCGTGTCGGAGCTGAAGCAGCACGTCGCCGTGTTGCGATCGGCGAGCCTCGTTCGAACGAGCGGCGGGCGATGGGGCGACGCCGTCGAGCCCTATCATGACCGCGTTCGAGAAGCCGCCGTCGCCGAGCTCGGGTCCGAGCAGCGCCGAGGGATGCACGAGGCGCTCGCGCTCGCCTTCGAGGGGATGTCGACCGCGGACCCGGAGGCGCTCGCGACCCACTGGAAGGAGGCTGGGTATCCCGCCAAGGCCGCGGAATACGCCGCCGCCGCCGGCGCGCAAGCGCTCAAAGCCTTCGCCTTCGATCGCGCCTCGCGCTGGTACGAACAGGCCGTCTCGCTTCTCCCGCAAGGCACCGACGCCCACCGCGCCCTTCGCGTTTGCCTTGGTGAGGCGCTCGCTGGAGCCGGACGAGGGGCGCTCTCCGCGGCTCACTTCGAGGCTGCCGCGGAGCAAGCGTCGCCCGTCGATGCGCTGCAGCTCCGCAGACGGGCCGCCGACCAACTCCTGCGCAGCGGGCGCATCGACGAGGGGATCGCGCTGCTCCGGACCGTCCTTGCCGCCATGGGAATCGCGATGACGGAGGGCCCGAACGCGACCCTCGCTTCGCTGCTCTTTGGCCGCGTCCGTCTGAGCCTGCGGGGGTTACGCTTCGCGGTTCGGGAGGAGACGGACGTCGATCCGGAGCTGCTCCATCGCATCGACGCCTTGTGGTCGGTCGCGGCCGGGCTGAGCGTCGTCGACGTGGTGCGCGCGGCCGATTTCCACACGCGAGGCCTGCTGCTCGCGCTCGATGCCGGCGAGCCCGATCGGCTATCGCGGGCCCTGGCCATGGAGGCCGCGATGCGCGGCATCGAGGGAGGCCCGAGCCGCGCAAGAGCACCGGAGCTGCTCGAGACCGCCGACCGACTCGCCCGCCGCCATGCGCACCCGGAAACCGAAGCGTGGATCGCTCTCTCGAGCTCCGCGATCGCGATGCACACGGGCCGCTTCGAAGAATCCCTGCGCTTCGCGACGGACGCGGAGGCGATGTTTCGCGAACGCTGCGAGGGCCCGACCTGGAAGGTCGCCGACGCGCGCGCCTTCGGCCTGTGGGCGCTCGCGTATCTCGGACGCCTCGGTGAGCTCGCGCGTCGGATCCCGGCGCTGCTCCGCGACGCCATCGAACGGGACGACCTCTTCGCACAGATCAGCGTCGGCTTGGGACCGACCCACGTGGCATGGCTGGCGCGCGACGATACGGCGACCATGCGTGAGACCTGCGCGGCCGCCATGAAGCGATGGACGCAGTCCGGCTTCCACTTCCAGCACCTGTGCGCGCTTTTCTCTCTCACTTCCGCCGATCTCTATGAGGGCGACCCCGCTGCCGCCTCCGCGCGCGTCGAGGCTGGGTGGCCGAGCCTGCGAAGGTCTCTCCAGCTCCGCACCCAGTTCGTGCGGATCGACTGCTGGTACCTGCGCGGACGGGTCGCCGTCGCGCTGGCGTTCACCGACCCGAAAGCACGCGCCGGCGCTTTGCGAAGAGCGAACGACGCCGCGGCCCGCATCGAACGCGAGAACATGGCCTGGTCCCAGGGATTGGCCCACGCGCTGCGCGCGGCGATCGCGCAAATCGGCGGCCGCACCGCGGAGGCCGTAAGGTGGCTCGAGCTCGGCGAGCGGGCCTTTCTCGACGTGCCGATGCGCATGCACGCGGCGTCGTGCGCCTATCAGCGCGCGCTCCTCGTGAACGAGAGGGACCCGGCCGGGGGCGAGGCCTTGCTCCGCGAAGAAGGAGTCCGTGATCCCGCGCGGTTCGCAAACGTGCTCGTGCCGATGAAATGACTCTTGCGCGCGAAGCGAGCCCATGGTCAAGACGTCGCCATGTCGACGCTCTCCCGGCGCGACCTTCTCGTGGGGACCGCCAGCGCGTTCGGGGCCGCGAGCTGCGCGCCCGCGATCCCGGACGCCATGTGTGCCCCGTACTATGTGACGGCGATTTGCCCGGCGCCGAGCTCCGATGGCGCCGCGGCGCCGGCGCCTCCGCCGGGCGGCACTTCCGGATGTGAGCTCTTCGCGTACGACGAGATCGAGCGCGCGTCGCCGAACGCGGTGATTCATCCTGCCTGCGAGGCCGAGTTGGTGGACTTCTTCGCGGCCCTTGCCCGCGCCCCCGGCGCTCGGACCGTGACCGTACGCGGCGGCGGCTTGTCGCTCGATAGCCAATCTCTCGGCAAAGACATCGTCCTCATCATCGACCAGAAGGACTTCTGCCGGATCGAACGGCCCGGCCGCGACAAAGACGGCTTTTACATGACCGTCGGTGCCGGCGCGCGATGGTGGGACGTCATCGCCATCTGCGCGCGGTTCGGCCTGATGCCCCCTTCGCTCCAAACCGGGGGCGATGCCACGGTAGGCGGCACCCTTTCGGCCGATTGCGTGTCGCGGATGTCGGCCATCGTTGGCAAAGAAGGCTCGCACGTCCGCAATTTCCGAATCGTCCTTCCGAGCGGCGAGGTCGTGAGCGTCAGTCGCGGCAGCGGCGACATTCGACAGCAAGAGCTCTATAGCGCCGTCATCGGAGGGTTCGGATACCTGGGTGTCGTCACCGAAGTGACCTTCGACCTCATCGCCGCGCGCGACAATGCGAACGTCCGGGGGCCGGAGCCCCGCGTCTTCACGCGTGCGACTCGCTATCCCGCGACCTGTGATTGGGACGCGGTCTTCCGTTCTCTGCAATCCAGGAGCAGAGAAGGCCGCCTCTCGTACATGAAGCAGAAGGCATCGTACCACGGCTCTTCGTTGGGTGATGGGAGCACGCCCCCGGTCGCCACGCCGGAGTGGTCCGCCCTGTCGGTCGCTTGCTTTTTGACCGGGTACAGCCTCGAAGCGAATTTGCTCGAACAACGCTATACGCTCGACCCGCTCCGCCCGACCCCCGGCGGCATCTACGCGAGGGACGGGTCCATCAACGCCTTCGCCGAGCGGGTGGACAGTTTTTGGCCGACGGCGGCGGAGCTCGTCCTCGATTTCGGTTGGCCGCAGGGCGAGTTCGTCGACGACCTGTTCGGGTGGGCGTTCTTCTTCGGAAACTCCACCAAGAGGGCAAAGGCCGATGCCCATGCGCTGGGCTACCGCCTGAATTGCATCCAGCAGTCGTTCGTCTTGCCGAGCGGTCCCGAAAATCATCCACCGGACACCCGACCGGCGCAGCGGTTCATCGAGCTGGTCCTGGCGCGATCGCACGCCGCCGATCTCCGGCCCGGGCCCATCGATTTTCTCTATGTCGGGGACGACGACGACACCTCCGTGATGTCGGCAAGCCGCGGTCTGCCCGGCTTCGTCATCACCCTCGCCTTCGCCGACAGAGACCGCACGACGCTGAGGCCCCCGATCGACGAGCTCCTGCGAGCCCTCAGTAGCGATTGCCGCTTGCTCGGAGGGCGCGTGCACCTCGTCAAGAACGTAGCCGCGGACCGAGGCGATTTGCGCGCGATGCACGGGGACGCGGCCAAACGATTTCGCGAGCTCAAAGCCAAGTACGACCCCGGCGGCGTCTTTCGTAACGACTTCTTCTCGAGAGTCTTCGAAGCATGATGCCGAACCCGAGGGCGCGACTGTGCAGCCTGCTGGTCGGCATGGCCGCATTCGCCGAGGGTCCGTCCGCGATCGCCGCGCCCGCCGCGCCCGCAGCGCCCGCCGCGCCCGCACGTCCCGCCCCCGAGCCACGGCCTATCGATTTGCGGCCGCTGCCCCTCGTCGGGGTCAAGGACGGGATCGTGTATCTGCGCGATCCACTCGACATCCTGCGCCTTTATCCACAAGCCCAAGTCGACCTCGACGCGCACGGGTCGATCGGCCCGCATGTCGACTCGGTGCCTGCCTCCGAAGCCGGCGTCGACCTCGCGCCGCGCCTCTTCGTGCGGCGCGCCCGTCTCGAGCTCGCGGGCGAAGCGTTCCTTCGCAGCACGTTCGACGTGGGGCTCGACCTCGCAGCGAACCCCGCCATCGACGGTTCCCGGGTCGACGGGAACCGGACCGTCGTGGCGCTCGCGAACGCGTGGGGTGAACTCGAAGCGGGCCGCGGCTTGCGGCTGATGGGCGGTGTCTTCCCGGCACCCTTTTCGCTCGAGAACCGCACCGCGACGAGCGACCTCGCCATGATGGAACGCAACATCGCGATCCGGGGGTTCGTCGTCCCCGGAGGGCCGGTGCTCGGTGCGGCGATCGGCGGGTCGAGCCGGCGCGAAATCGTCACGTGGAACGCGGGCGTCTTTTCATCCGAGACGCAATCCCCGGGTGACTTCGTCCCCTACTTTGACGGCATCGGTCGCTTCACGTGGCGGCCCTGGACGAGTGACGACGCGGGCACGGAGAGGTTGCAGATCGGCGCGAGCTTTCGCGTCGGCTCTCGCGATCAGCGCGACGCCGACGACGATGCGCCCGCGATCAATACCGGGCAGGGATTTGCGATGTGGCGCCCGACGCGCGTCGATGCCTTTGGACGCACTCTCCACATCATCCCTTCGTCCACGCAGTGGGCCGCGGGCGGCGAAGCGAGCCTGCTGCTGCGGGGCTGGGGGTTTCGCGGCGAGCTTTACTACGTCTCCCGCAACACGCACGAAGCGGTGGACGGCTTGCAAGCCGTCGACGTCGAGCGAGACGGCAACCTCCACGGCATTGGCTGGTACTTCGAGGCGTCGTGGTGGCCTCTCCAGTGGTTTCACATCATCGACGGCCCCCCGCCGGAGCTCGGGGAGTACCCGCAGCCCACGCACCTCGAGCTCGCGAAGGTCGCGCCCAAACCGGACCTCGAGGGCCTCGAGTTCGCGCTCCTCGTGGCGGGTGTGCATGCCCAGTACGACGCCTCCTCGCGCGGCGGCGTTGCGGATCCCACGGCTCCGCCCTCGCCGATCGAGATCGTGCAGCTCGGCGCCGCGCTCAGCTTCTGGAGAACCAGAAACGTTCGCATCACGCTGAGCGGGAGCGGCTATTGGGCTCCCCATAGCGGCGAACCAGGCAACGTTGCCGTCGTCCCCGGCACACTGCCATCGAGCATGCCGCCCAACCTATCCACGCCGCTCTTGGTCGAGTTGGGCGCGCGCACGACGTTCCTCTTCTGAGCTTCCGAGCGGCGCGCCTTACTCCGACGGGGGCGCGGATAAAGAGGCGGAGGGCGAGCAGGCGGGCGGGGACCAGACGCCCAGCAGCGTTCTGTGGGCAAGATCGATTCGTGCGACCACACCCGACTCGGGCGCGCCATACGCCATCACGAGCACGCTGCCGCCTTCGATCCACCCTGCAAAACGACGCCCCCTCTCCGGACCGCCGCTGTGCTTCGTGGCGACGACGTCGGCGAACATCGTTGCCTCGTCCACGAAGGTGACCGACGCCCCTCCCGCGTCGACGAGGGCGACCGTGCCCGCCGTGGGTCGCAGCAACAGGTTGCCATCGAAGCAGTCGATCGAGGATACGCCCGCGTCTCCGTCGTCCTGCATCGAGAGAGGCCACGTTCGCTGCGGGTCGACCAGACGGAGGATGCAGCCCGGACCCTCGTCGACGCGCTCGCGGAGAACGACGTCGCGCCCTATCCATCCCAGCGCGTCGACATGCTCGTCGTAGGCGATCGGCGCCTGCTTGAGGATCCGCCCGGTTCGCGCGTCGCGGAGGATCCCCGTTGCGCCGTGCGGATGGAGCCCGCCCCCCACGATCGCGAATCGTTCGATTCCGTCCGCGCTTACCGGCCGAAAAGGCTCCGACGTGGCGAGTCGCTCCGCGGGCACGACGCGCGATGCAGGCCCGTACACCCCGGACGATCCGAGCTCGACACACGCGCGCTCGGGCGCTCCCGCGTCTGGATCCTGGGGCCGGACGCAGACGATGATGCGATCGCCTTCGGACCATGCCGACGCAAGCTCCGATTCGCGGAATCCCGGTTCCACGCAGAACGCCGGGCGCGGGAGAATGGCCGACGCGGTGCTTGCGGTGGCCACCGGGGAAGACGCGGGCGGCGAGACGGAGGGCGTCGCCGCTGGGGGCGGCGTGCACGCGATCGACGCGACGACGAGGAGGCCGGAGAGCCCGGCCGCCCAAGCGGCTACTCCAGGGGTCCCGGCGATCATGCGGCAATCGTAGTCGCGACAGGCCGCTTCGTCATTTGCAGGTCCGAGGGCGGGTCCGCCGGACCATCGCGGCGACGGCGTGCGGATGCGAGATCATCACGAGACGGCTCGTGTTCACCTCGGTCGTGACCGCCCCCATTCGCTTCGCCTGAGAGATGCCCATCGTGCCGCCGTCGCGATACCGTCGCCCTGCCCATCAGCCGTTCGATCATCGAATCACATCGTGGGCGACTTTGGGCCGAGAGCGCCGCCGGTGCGCGGCGCAACCTTTCCCTTGAGCCTGCCCGCGGCGCTTTCAGGTCGCGCAGAATAGAAGAGGAGAGACGGGCTGCTTCGCGCGTACGCGACGGCGCTCACCCGATAGGATCCTCGGCCCTGCTGTGAGCGCCTTTGCTCGCGTCGAGGCAAGGAGCTCACTCGGCGTGAGCCGCATCGCCCTCGCGATGAGCCGCGCCGCTAAGCTCGTGCGAAGCGCCGCTAACCTCGTGCGAAGAGCTCCGGACCCCGTTCGCGGCACGG
>DATHQY010000242.1:0-25872 GCA_035482215.1 Polyangiaceae bacterium
ACCCTGCCGCTTGATCCCGAGAGACGAAAGCGGATGCTCGCGAAGAAGACGCCGTGAGGACCCGCTCGTCGACTTGACGTGTGTTGCGCACGTGTTATCGATAGCAACACATGGCGCCGATTGAACGTGACCAGAACCTGCACGTGCGGACGACCGAGGACGAGATGCGAATGCTTCGTGCGCTCGCGGACGCTGATGGCCTTTCGACTTCTGACGTCGTGCGTCAGCTCATTCGGCGCGCGTTCATGGATCGGTGGCCGCCGAAGGTGAAGACCAAGAAGTGACGCAAACGGGGCCCGCGCTGCTGGAAACAGCCGGACCCCAGGACCGACCTAAATAGGAGATCGATCATGAACAACGTAGCTGAAACGACGAACGAGACCGAGCAGAGCATCCCGCCCCCCCCATCCGGAATGCACGCGGTGGCTCGCGCGACAGTCGATGCGCTCGGCCTCGTGAAGGGCGCGCGGAAGCACCTGCATCGCGCAATGGTGCGCACGCAAAAGGCGATTGCTGAAGCCGAGGGATCCGAGGGCGACGGGGGTGTATGCGACCCGAAGTACATCGCTCGGATCGCGAGCTCGCTACGGGAGGCGCTCGCGTACATCGATGTCATGCCGAACGAGCTTGATCGGGTCGAAGCTGAGCTGGCTCGTACGGAGTCAGCCACGAGCGCGGGGGCGTCCGACGTGCACGGCGCCTGGGTACAGGCGACGGTTGCATCGGACCACGCGGAGGCGGCCACGGAGCGGGTCGGCCAGGTTCGGGAACTGGTCGAGTCGCTCTACAGCCGCTTCGTTCGCCATCTCGAGGGGCACGACGCCGACGCGCCCGACATCGAGGAGAAGTCGGAGTTTGCGGACCTCATGCTCACGCTCGGAGAGCTCACGAAGGACGTGAGCGATGTTCGCCAGTACACGTCCGGGCGGTTGAGGGAATGCGCGGCGGTGGCGGGGCGGCCCGCGCGCGGCGCCGGGAAGGCCTCGTGAGCACGCTCCTCCCTGGCGTCCTCGCTTCCGAAGAAGCGCAGGGTCTCGCAGGTGACATCGACTACGCGATCGGGCGGATCGCCCTTCGCTACAAGTCCGGCAACTCGGAGGCGAAGGCGGAAATCGAGCGCTCGATCATCATGATCCTCGCGTCCGTCGCCGAGCTCGAAAGCCTCGCCTGCGACATCCAAGATCTCGAAGAGGCTCCGGCGCCGCGTCCGCGCCCGCCGGCGCCGAGCGACGGCAACACGATCGCGTTCGCCGAGGCGGCGGCGAAGATCAAAGCGCGGCGCGCGGCGGAGAGGCGCGAGAGCCCGTAACAGGCCGAAACGTCCTCGCGCGAGCGGGGGCGTCCGCACGTCAGGCGTGCGCTGAGGAGGGCCAGAGATGAACCGAAAGGAGAGAAGGACGGCGCGAGCCAAGAGCAGGAGCAAGCCGATTGCGGCCCTCTCAGAGCCCCAGCGCCTCGGAGGCCTCGAGGCCCGAAAGCACATGCTGAAGCACAACGCGAGGATTCCTGTTCGAAGCGGCGACGCGCGCGGCGGACGCTGCCGAACCCAAACGGAGCGCGAGTGAATTCATGGGTATCGTGGTCGACCTTCGCGAAGCAGTAGGCGTTGGTTGGGCGCTTCGCCTTGGCATGACAGAGGACATGATTCAACGGACTCTTGATGACAGGAGTCGCATGCCGACAACTGGCAGCATCGTCGACCGAGACGCCATGATCGGGGAGCTCGCGAGAGACTATCCGGCCCTTTCGGAAATGGCCGAGGGCATCCCGTCCGACTTCGTCGGCGTGGTGGCGATAGCCGGCGGCGCCGCGAGCCTTGTGTCCGTCCCGGTTGACGCGACGGAAGAGGATTTTGATTTCGACGCTCAAGACGTGCACCGCCTCGACGACGCGTTGACGCCAGAGCAGACGGACAATTAGCCATGAAGCTCCGAGAGTCCACCGGCGGCGCGTACGAGAAGCGCGGCCAGTTCTTCATGCGCGTCACCGTCGCGCCACAACAGCGCCGCGCGGAGCTCTTGCCCTGGTGCACGTCGCTCGCGGCCGCGAAGGAGCGCGCAGGCGTCGTCCAAGTACTCGTGAGCCGTCTGCGCGCCGCGGGCGAGGTCGCCTTCATCGAGAAGGTCGTGGAGCTGGGGGCGACCGCCGACGCGGCGACGCTGGCCAGCCTCGGAGAGAAGGTCAGCGCGATCACCGCCGGCCACTTCGATCGCCTGGCGCCCGCGAAAGGGAAGGGGGGCCCTGTCACGTTCCGCACGTTCGCCGAGCGCTGGACCAGCGGCGATCTCGCGCGACTGCACCCCGACCACATCGAGCCCAAGGCGTCCGTCCAGGACGACGTCGAGCGCTTCGAGAAGCACATCTTCCCCCACGTCGAAGACGTCCCGCTCGTCGACTTTACCCGCGCGCACGCGGACCTCGTCATGGCGAAGCTCCCGCCGACGATGAAGCGCTCGACGCGGCGGCACGTGGCTCAGCTCGTCAACCGCGTCCTGCACCTTGCCGTCTTCGTCGACGTCCTCAAGCACCACCCGCTCCCCCGGGGATGGCTCCCGAAGATGCCAAGGGCCGACAGCATCGGCAAAGAGTCGCTCCTGCCGAGCGAAGAGGCGCGGCTGCTCGCCGGTTACACGAAGGGCGGCGATCCGATCTCGCTCGCGTACCGCGTGGCGTACCTGTTCCTTCACCGCGAGGGGATGCGCAAGGGCGAGGCGAAGGCCCTCACGTGGGCCGATCTCGACCTTGAGCGCGGCATGGTCTCGCTCGATGAAAACAAGACCGACCGCCCTCGCTCATGGGTGCTCGATCCGGGCGTCGCCGCGGTGCTCGTGAAGTGGAAGGCCCAATGCGGCGCCGTGAAGCCCGTGGGCGCCGTCTTCGCGGACATCGCGTGGGACGCGCTCGCGCGGGTGTATCGAGCGCACTGCGAGGCCGTGGGCATCGACCGCGCGCGCCTCTTCCAAAAGAAGGCGAACAAGCTGCAGCTCCGGGCGCACGACATGCGTGCGTTCTTCATCACGTCCGGTATGTTCGCCGGCCGCGATGCCCTTTGGATCACCGATCGCAGCGGCCACACGACGCTCGGCATGCTCCGCACGTACGAGCGCGACGTGCGCCGTTGGCGCGAGCTCGGCGAAGCGCCCGTGGACGCGGCGATCGCGATCCCCGAGCTTGCCGCCGCGAACACGGCGGCAGGACGCGGCGGCAAAACGGTTGACTCGAAAGTCGGAGAGAGTGTAAGTACGCGACAAGTCGCGACAAAAGCCGAAGTGGCGGAATGGCAGACGCAGCGGATTCAAAATCCGCCGTCCTTACGGGCGTGAGGGTTCGAGTCCCTCCTTCGGTACTTAGAATCCGTAACAATTACTGACGGATGTAACTTTTCAGCCGAGTCTTTAGACGACTGCTTCGAGCCGGTTCGCGGGCAGAGGGGGAAAGGGGATGCCGAACGTCGTGCCCCGGTTCTGGCCTCGATGACGTAGCGCTGCGTCGTCGCGATCAGCTTGTGGCCCGGCCGCCGTTGCACGCGTTCGATGCCGTTGCCGCCAACGATGACTGTCCGCGCGCGATCGCTGAGGCATCGTCCCCGCTCATGTCGTACTCGCTCGCCCACTCGGTACGCGATTTCGTCTCTTCCCGGCACTCGATCGCGAGCGCGATCTCTGAAGTCTTTGCCGGCGTCTCGCGGGGCGCTCATCGGGCGGCCCTTTCCCGTATGGGTTCCTGTCGAATGGCACGTCAGGGTTTCGTAAGCTCCCCAATAGGGTCCCCCTTCATGAATGTGCATTCGGCAACGTTTGTCGTCTTGCCGTCACGCCTCACTAGAATATCTGTGAAGACAGGTATCACGCCACTAAGCCCTTGCCATCGTTTGCGTTGATGCACTCGACGACTTTCCTCTCGATCATGCGTCAAAAGTACGGGTGCTCGGATGCTCTCGGGTCACGACGCCACATAAAACGATTTAGCATAGACAGGGAGTGTCTCTTTACCAGACTTTGCTTACCCTCAATGTCCGAGTCCGTCTCGACGCGCGGCGGGTGGTCGGGGCGTCAAATGGATCGTCGGGCTAGGTGAGCGCCTGGAAGCCAGCTATAGCGTCGTCAACGATGAGGGCGTTGGCGCTCCTTCCGTCAACGTCGACGCCGCGGTGGGCTGGGTTGGTCGCCGGTACCCTCTCTTGGCTGCTCACCGCTTGCGGACCATCCTCCCGGGTGATCTCCACGCAGGTATCGAGCGTTGACGCAGGGACTGGGGACGGAGTGGGTGGGGACGCAGCATGCCCCGATGAAGTGCAATCAGAAAGCGTGGAGGTCGACGGCGGGGCGTTCGTCGGCACGTTACAGACGCCCGATGGCTGCGGTCCCCACCCGCTCGTGCTCATCTACCCAGGCTCGGGGCCGACGGACATGAACGGAAACGACACCGCGGCGGGGGTGCAGACGAACGCCTACGAGGATCTCGCGGCCGCCCTCGCCGCGAATGGCATCGCGTCCGTGCGATACGACAAGCGCTGCGTGGGCGCGAGCGTGTGCGGCATCACGGATGAGGCGACCTTCACCTTCGACGACGACGTGGCCGACGGCCTCTTGTGGGCACAGAAATACGTGCACGACCCCCGCTTCACCGGGCTCACGCTCGCCGGACACAGCGAAGGGTCGCTTTGGGCTCTTCTCATTGCCGAACAAGTGCCGGCGGCGGCCGTCATCTCGCTCGATGGTCCGGGCCGGCCCATTGGCGAAGTGCTAAGCGAGCAGCTCGGCAACCAGCTGACGAGCGACCCCCAGCTGCTGATGCAAGCGAACCAAATCCTTGCGTCGCTGGAAGGCGGGATGACTGTCGCCGACGTGCCACCAGAGCTCGCCTCCGTCCTCGGTCCCGCGGTCCAGCCCTACATCATCTCGTGGATGAAGTACGATCCGGCCAAGGAAATCGCGAAGCTGACGCAGCCGATCCTCGTCGTACAAGGGGACACCGACACCGAGGTGGATGTGGGAGATGCGGAGCTGCTCGTTGCGGCAAACCCGTACGCAAATCTTCTTCTCATCGACGGCATGTGTCACGTCCTAAAGGACGCGACGACTGCGGTTGCCTCTCAGAATGAGGCGTACACGGACCCGAGCCTGCCGCTCGATGCGAAACTCGCGAGCGGAGTCTCGAGCTTCGTCAATGGCCTGCCGTAGGCGTGCTCGGCCCCTCTGAGCCACCGGACGGGATGTCTGTGGAGCGCGGACGGACCACGCGGGCGGCGTACCTCGGGATGATGCAAACGATGCGCTGCCGCCGCGTCGAACACGCAACCTGCATCGTGAATCGAGAACTACAAAATCTCGCTCAGCGCGTCCGAATGCGATCCCGGTCATCACGCACACGACCGGAAAAACGAGTCCATAGCCAACTACGCCGATCAACCTGGGACTCGCTCTGCCGGTTCACCGGGCCGATCAGACCCAAGGATGTGCCAAGCGACGATATCGACGCCGAACAGCAACGAAGGCCGCCCGAGATCGAACACGTTGGCAAGCGCTGCGTCGGTCGACGGGTCCATTCGTCGAACGACGACCAACTCCGTGAAGTGCACGATGATCGTGAGTGCGGCCATCGTGGCCATCGAACCGAACGCGGCGAGGGTATGAACCTTGGCCCGCTCTGGGCCGTGTTGGTGGATGGCCGAGAGCAGCAGCACGCCGGCTCCTTCCGCCCTAAGATCGAGATCGGGCTGCCGAGGATGGCCTGAAACGAGGCTTCCGGAATGACGGATCGAACCTCGCCGTTGCGATAAAAACCATTGGCGCGGAGCGCCATTGCCGTCTAGTGCGTGCGCTATGTCGTCTTCGTTGCGAACCCGCCTCGGCGAGTTGGTTTCGACGCTTGCCGCCGGCATTGTGGACGCGATCCGTGGCGCCTCGTTGGAGGAGATTTCCGGAGAAGGTCCGAGCGATGCGGCCGTCACTCCGAGGAAGTCGCGCGAGCCGGCGCCAGCGGTTCGAGCCGCTGCCAACCCGCCGCGCTCGGTGCGTTCCGTGCCGCCGCGTCACGCCGCTCCAGCCCGCGCCGTTCCGGCCCGCAGGGCTCCAGCCCGCAGGGCTCCAGCCCGCACGGCGCCAGCCCGCACGGCGCCAGCCCGCGCGGAGCGCTTGCCTCGCCGGTCGCCGACGGACATCGCCGCGGTCGTCGAGCAAATTGCGCGTCTATTGGCCGAGCATCGCGAGGGCCTGCGCGCGGAACAGATCCGCGCAGCGTTGGGGGTTTCCCCGGCGGAGCTGCCTCGGCCTCTCAAGGAGGGGCTGGCGACCCGCCGATTCGCGAAGTCCGGCGAAAAGCGCGCCACCACCTACACGCTGCGAACGCCCAAACCTTCCGCGTCCAAGAACGCGAAAAGCGCGAAAAGCGTGGCTGCGCGCCCGGCGGCGAGTTCGGCCGCTCCGCCAGCGCCAGCCGCCGCACCCGCCCCCGCGAGCGACGGGACGGACGAGGCGTGGGAGGAGAGGCCTGCGCTGGGCCCCGATCCGTCTGCCCAGGAGACATAAGAGGGCGTAACAGCGCCCTTGGCGCCGATTCGCGCCTCGTGCTAAGTGCCCCGGCCCTTGATGCGCTTCGGCGCGTCGGTAAGCTCTTACGGAAGAGTCGTCAGCAGCGTGTAGGTGAGGTTCGGAGAGGAAATGCCCAGCGAAGCCATTCAGTGCAAGCCCCTCGAGGTCGTCGTGAGCGACCGGGGGATCGAGCGCGCGATCAAGATGCTCAAGCGGAAGCTTGCGTCCGAAGGCGTGCTTCGCGAGTTGAAGATGCGCCGTCACTACATGAAGCCGAGCGTGAAGCGCCGCAAGAAGCAGGCAGAAGCCGCCCGTCGCCGCCGCAAGCGCGCGAAGGTCGAGGCGACCGCGCCGAAGCCGTAGGCAGCGACGACCCACGAGCAAGCAGCCGGCTCGCCATGGCCGGCTGCTGCGCAGGTTCGGTCGACAGGAGCTACGCCGGGAGTGCGGCGACCGCTTCTTCGACCGTGAAGACTTTTTCGTAAAGCGCGCGCCCGACGATCACGGCTTGGACGCCGCGAGCTGCCAGGGCGCGCAGGTCGTCGAGCGTCCCGACCCCGCCGGATGCGATGACGGGAGCGCTCGTGTGCTTCGCGAGCTCCACTGTGCCGTCGATGTTCGCGCCGGTACGCGTGCCGTCGCGCGCGACGTCCGTGTAGAGCACCCCCGCCAGCGGCACGTCGGCGAAGGAACGCACGACGTCGACCGCCGCGATGCGGGTCGCCTGCGTCCATCCGTCGACCGCGACGAGCCCGTCCCGCGCATCGACCGCGAGCACGACGACGCCCGGATGCGCTGTCGCGAGCGCGCGAACGAGCGCGGCATCCTTGATCGCCGCGGAGCCGAGGACCACGCGCGCCACGCCGAGCGCGAGGTAGGCCTCGAAGCTCTCGCGCGTGCGCACGCCGCCGCCCACTTCGACGCCCGGCCCGAATGCGTCCACGATCGCACGCACGACGTCGTGCTGCACCGGCCGGCCCTGGCGCGCGCCTTCGAGGTCGACGACGTGAAGCCATGGTACGAGCCCGCGCCAAGCGCGCGCGCGCGCCGGCGGGTCCGCGTCGTAGATCGTGACCGCGTCGTAGCGGCCCTGGTGAAGACGGACGGCCTTGCCGTCCAACAGATCGATGGCGGGAATGACGATCACGCGGCGACGAACCTCTCGAGCAGCGCGAGCCCGGCGCGCTGGCTCTTCTCGGGGTGAAACTGGCAGGCGAAGACGTTTCCGTATGCGATCGCGCTCACGAACGACGGCCCGTACTCCGTCGTCGCCGCGATGACGCTCGCGTCGGTCGGCGCCACCGCGAAGCTGTGCGTGAAATAGAAGTGCTCCGAACGCACGAGGAGCGGCAGCCCGGCGGCGTGATCGCGGCGCTCGGCGACGTTCCAGCCCATATGCGGAATCTTCAGCGCGGCGCCCGTCGACGGATCCACTCCGCCCGCGAGCCGCACGACCGCACCGGGAACGACGCCGAGCCCGGCGCAGCCCGACGCCTCTTCGCTCGACGCGAAGAGAAGCTGCAGGCCGAGGCAGATCCCCAGGTACGGACGCTCTGCCGCGAGGTGCGCGCGGATCGCCTGCCCAAGCTCGCCAGCGAGCGCGCGCGCGCCGTCGCGGAAGCCGCCCTGCCCGGGCATCACGAGCTTGTCTGCGCGGGCGACGCGCGTCGGGTCGCTCGTGACTTCGACGTGGTCCGCTCGACCCCGCGCGGCTTCGAGCAGAGCACGCTCCACGCTTCGAAGATTGCCGAGCCCTGCGTCGCAAACGACGATGCGCACGGCGTTTCGCTTATCACAACGGCCATCGCGACACGATTCCGGTGCTTCACCGGTGCTCGGTTATCGAGCTGTCATGGGCCTGGATTCGGGGCCGGAAGGCGTGGTAATCCGGGCCCCCTCACGAGACAACGAATCGATCGCCGGAAGCGCCTTTCGCGCCGAGGCACCGCCTTTCTCGGGAGCTTCTCGGGGCGGGAACGAGCACACGACAAACTCGGAATGGGCGCATACGCGCTGAGGAAGGAAAGTTACATGACTCGTACCATTTGGCGGCACATCTCTTGGCCGGTTGTTTTCGCGGGGCTCACGGCGCCGTTCGTAGCGAACTGCGGCGGCTCGATGCCGGGCATGCCCGGCGGCAGCGGCGGGGGTCTCCCCGGCGTGGGCAGCCCTGCGGGCAACTGCCCCGACATGGCGAAGGCCGAAGCGATCGAGTCGTTCGACTTCGAAAAAGAGTTCAAGCTCAAGGCCGACGTCGCCGCCAAGATCAAGGGCGGCGTCAGCGCGGCTTCGGAGATGAACGCGTTCGCCGCCAAGGTCGACGGAGACCTGAAAGACGCGTGCGGAACGCTCGCGCACGATCTCGGCGCCACCGGTGACTTCAAGGACGGGCAAGAGGCCTGCAAGGCGGCGGCGAAGGCGATCGCCGACACGAAGGCGAAGCTCGGCGCGAACCTCAAGGTGACGCTCGACGTGAGCGAGCCGCACTGCGGCGCCGACATCAGCGTGTACGGCGACTGCGCCGCCCACTGTGATGCGTCGGTGACGCCGGGCAAAGTCGACGTCAAGTGCGAGCCGGGCAAGCTCCAGGGCGAGTGCGACGCGAAGTGCAGTGGATCGTGCGAAGCGAGCGCAGCGGCCGCTTGCACCGGCGAGTGCAGCGGCACGTGCGACGCGGAGATCAAAGGCGCGTGCTCGGGCAAGTGCACCGGCAAGTGCGACGGCAAAGCGATGCCGGCGAGCGCTAATGGCCAATGCGCGGGCACCTGCTCGGGCAAGTGCGACGGCAACATCCAAGGCGACTGCAAGGGCAAGTGCGGCGGCAACTGCAAGCTGAGCGCCGACGCCCAATGCAATGGCACCTGCACGGGTGGCTGCAGCGTGGATATGAAGGCGCCGAAGTGCACCGGGCAGGTCGAGCCGCCGAAGATGAGCGCGGAATGCAAGGCCAAGTGCGACGCGCACGTCGAGGCGAAGGCCGAGTGCACGCCGCCGCACGTCATCGTGCGCCTCTCCGGCGCAGCGGACGTGAAGCTGGCGGAGTCCTTCCGCGCGACGATGGAGAAAGACCTGGGCGCCGTCCTCAAGATCGCGCTCGGCCTCGGCAAGCACGCCGAGCACCTCGCGGGCGAGGTCACGACGGTCGTTCAGGGCGCGCAAGCAGCCGTGACGAGCGCGGGCGATCCGATGACGACGGCGCGCCTCGGGGCATGCGTGTCGGCGCCGTTCAAGGGCGCCATCGACGCGGCCGCGAGCCTCAAGGCGAGCGTCAACGTCTCGGTGAACGTCCAGGCGAGCGTCGCGGCGAGCGGCAGCGCCGGCGGCAGCGCGAAATCGGGCTGATTCGACCGCGGAAGACGAGAGAAGAAAAACGGGGAGGAAAGGAGGAGCAGGAGCGAGGGTGAGGCCGGAACGATCGGACCGAAAGGCTCGACTACCCCTTCCTCCTTTCTGCTCTCCTCTCCCGCTTGCCTCCTTTTTCTCTCGCTCTTCCGCGCGGCAATCAGGGCCACGCGCCTGGGTCTTCGAGCGTGAGGTGCTCGGGCAGGCCCAGCATCAGGTTCATCGATTGGATCGCCTGGCCCGCGCCGCCTTTGATCACGTTGTCGAGCGCAGCAAAGCACGCAACGGTGCGCGAGCTTCCCTCCGCCTCACCGACGGCCACGCCCACTTCGGCGAAGTTCGTCCCTTTGACAACCGCGACTTCGGGTAGGCGTTTCTTCGGGACCCGAACGAACCGTTCGCCGGCGTAGGTTTCTGCCCAGCGAGACTCGATGGCGCCCGACGGGACGGACGCGTCGACGTGCGCGAAGCACGTGGCGAAGATGCCGCGCACGAGCGGCGCGCTGACGGGAACGAAGCGCAGGTCGACGTCTTTGCCGCCGGCTTCGGTCAGTGTCTGCACGATCTCCGGCACGTGCTGGTGCGTGAGCGGCTTGTAGGTGCGAAGATTGTTCGCGCGCACGGCGTGATGCGTCGTCGCGGACGGGGCGGCCCCGCTGCCGCTCGATCCGGTGACGCCCACGATTTCGATTCCGCCCCGCAGCCACCCCGCCTTGGCGAGCGGCAGGAGCGCGAGCTCGATCGCCGTGGCGAAGCACCCGGGTGACGCCACGCAGCGCGTTTCGCGGAGCGCCGCGCGATTGAGCTCCGGAAGGCCGTACACGAAGCGCCCCGACGTGAAGACGTCCGGGCAGGGGTGTTTGCCGCCGTAGTACTTCTCGTAGGTCGCGAGGTCGCGCAGGCGAAAGTCGCCCGACATGTCCACGATGCGGGCGCCGGCCGCGAGAATCGAGGGCACCGCCTCCGCGCTCACGAAGTGCGGGAGCCCGAGAAAGACGACGTCCATCCCTTGCGCGGCGACTCCGGGGGCCAGCGATTCGAAGCGCAGATCAGTGTGCCCCTCGAGGGTCGGATGCACCGCCCACAGCGGCTCGCCGACGAAATCGATCGACGCGACTCGAGCGAGCTCGACGTGGGGGTGGGCGAGGAGCCTGCGAATGAGTTCCGCGGCGCCGTATCCGCTGCCGCCGATGACGGCCGCGCGAAAGCGTTGGCTGGACATGATGCTCTATTTTAGCGCTAATTTTCCCGTCTGCGCTCGAGGCCTCCAGATTTTCAGGGGACCTGTTCGGCGAGCGCGCGGTACTTGGGACAATGGTGGACCACCGTGTCGATCGCCTCGGTCCCCGTAAGGGTCGGCAGGTTCGCCTCGCACGTCGCTGGATCCTCGAGGACGCCGATGATCGACCCCCAGAAGCCGTATTGATAAATGCTCTCCGGCTGCCCCGGATTCCCCGCCAGGCTGAAATGCATGAAGAGTGATTCGCCAAAATCGTTCTTCCAGAGAGCCAGATAGCTCTGGTAAGCCTCGTACATGCGCTCGTCGTGCTGGGCGAGGTGCTTGATCGGCTGATTCGTCGTGCCGGACAGCGATTGCCCGCCTTCGTAGGCCACGATGCCAATCCCGTATTGCGTTCCAAGCATCGCAAAATCCTGAAACGTCGCGTCCATCGACGCGATATTCGATTGCATCGCGGGAAAGAGCGTATCGAGCGATCCCGTCGTCGTATCGTCGGCGGTCGCGAAGTACGGCGCTTGGGCCACGTACGTCACGTAGTCCTTCGGCTCGCCGTAGTTCGCCTGGATGAACGTGAGGCCGGCGTCGCTGTATCCGGGACCGAGCGCCCACCCCGAAAGTACGGGGGCCACCGCGCTCTTGTGCCCGACGGCGTCGAACGCCGTGCGGAAAGCATTGCCGATCGCCACGATGCGATCCGCGTGCACCTCCGCGACTTTCATGAGGTCCGACGACTGCGTCATCCACGACGGGCCGTAACTCCCCGAATAGGTGCCGGGGTAGCGCGCCGCGTCGGCGTTCGCGGTGGCAAGGAACGTCGCGTACGCGGTGAAGCTTTGATTCCATGTCTCGTTGCTGTCTTCGACGAGAAGCTGGAACGGCGTCGTGAACCCCGCCTGATTTCGCGCGGCTTGGATGCGCGTGAAGTCGAGGTGCTGCGCCATGAACGCCGCAAACTGCGCGATGAAATCAGGCGTCGCATGCTCGGGCACCGTGAGCCAGCCGTCTTTTCCCGTCTCGTTCACGAGCTCGGCGATGTGTTCGTACGGCTCGCCGAAGCTCGATTGGCCGAAGTGCGCCGCCGCCGGGCGATCGGCCCAATCGGCCAGGGTGCTCCCATTCGTGCTCTCCCAATCCATGAAGCGCATGGCGCGGAAGGGACCAAGGATCGACACGAATTGCGGGAGAAACGTCGTCGTCCCGTCGTAGTCGAACCCCGGATAGTAAATGTGGATTCCCTGCACCGTCTGGCCCGCGCCGTTGGCGATGGAGAGCGTGAGGAAATTTCCGAACGAACCGGGCGTCCCCGTGATTTGTAGGGTGTTGCGCTGCTCGCCGTTGACCGATTGCCACGCGCCGCCGAGCACCCCGATGCCCGAGACGGAGAGGGCCCCCGTGCCCGTGTATTCGATCTTGTAGGTGCCGCTCGGGAGAATGAATCCGATGTCCGTCGAGCTCTGGCCCGAAGCACCCGCCACCGGGTATCCGTTGGCGTCGAGTTGCGAGGCGACGGTATCGAATGGGGTGAGCTGATACGTGACGTCCACTCGCGGCAGGTCGGCCGCGACGTTCGTGCCCAACCATGACGACACGGTCGGGTGGCTGTTCACACTGCCGGCGCCGTCCGCGGAGTCGCCACTCGCGCTCGCGTCAGCGGGAGCGCCGGCATCGGTGGCCGTGCTCCCGTCGCCGCCCGCTGCGCGAACGTCGGGCGCGTCGGAGGCCGCGTCCGGCAAACCGGCTTCGTTCGACGCCATCCCTTTCGCCGCGCCGTCCGGCGCGTTCTCGACACGAGGCGAAGGCCCCCCGCCGCACGCCACGGACAGCGTGACAGCGAGCGAAATAGGCCAGCGGTTCGAGCGCGACCGTGCGACGTGCATGGCGCGTCCCGGGCTACCGGCGCCGCGCGTTGCGCCGCACGCGCAACAAAGCGAACGCGCCCAGCGCGGCAACCGAACCCCATGACCATGGGGAGCCGGTGCGCGCTCGCGTCGTGGCCGCACAGCCTCCGTGTTCGCTCGCTACCGATTGGGCGGGACTGCCCGTCCCCACGACGTTGCACCCGTCGTAGATCGGGCACGTCTCGTTCGTGCTCCGGGTCACCTGGCGCACGTTGGAGAGCTCCGATTGGTCGGCGGACGCCTGGAGGACCAGATCCACGTTCATCGCCACGTGCGCGATGTCGCTGCGTATCCGAGTGACGCGAACGTTCGGCGCCGTGATGCCGGCGAAGAGCGCGTTGAGGTCATCGGAGCGGACTTGCTCTGCGCTCTCGAGGATGGTGGGGGCCGAAGATCCCGCGTACCCCCCTCCGCTGTCGTCGCTCGTGCCGGCGTCGCTCGTGCCGGCGTCGCTCCCGCCATCGTCGGTCCCGCTCGCGCTGACGGGGAGATAGTCTTGGGCCGGGTCGGAGATGGCCCCTCCGAGAGCCCCGCTCCCCTCGTTGACCGACGCGCCGCTGCTCAGAACGCCGTTGACGACGAGCTCCTGGCTCAGCGTGATCGAGCTCTCGATCTCCCACACTTTGTTGTCGAGCGCGGCCTCATTCTGCGCCCGCAGTACCGTGTAGTTACTCAGGCTGGTGCTCCAGTCCCAAATGAGATTGCTGTCCGCGATATGAAAAAATGGAAAATTCTGCGGCTCGTACCTGCCGTCGCTCAAGACCCAAATCGTGATTCCAACCGTCGTGCCCGTGCCGATGGCGGCCATTCGAAGTGGCAGAGAGAACGAAGCGCCTGTGGAGGTCACCCGCACGGGCCGCATCGCCTTCACGCTCTCGTCGGGCAGAAGCTTCATCGCGAGAAAATCGAAACCTTCGGCCACGTACTGGGCAATGACGGGGGCCTCCGCATCCGGGACCTCGAACCCATTTTGCGCGAGCCAACCATCGAGGGCGCTCGAATCCGTCGCGTGGAGCTGCACGGTCGCGTAAGGGCCCACGTTTCCCTGTTTGGTAACGCTGACGGTCCCGTCCGTCCCCGCGCTGGCAAAGCCGCCGGCGCTTGCCGAGGAGCCGCCCAGTCCACAGCCTCCCGAGCAGTTCGGAGGCGGCGGACAATTCGAAGGTGGGGCGTGGACTTGCGTCGCCGTGAGCGCGTCGACGACGTCGAAGAGAATGTCGGCGCTAAGGCCTACTGTCACCGTCCCGTGAATCGGCAGCACCCACGCGAATGACGACGGCGACCCCGAGTACTCGATCTGGTCATAGAGGGTCGTCTGCGTCGTCGAAACCGAGAGGAGCATGCGCTCGTCCGTAATGTCGGAGGCGACCTGGGTCGGCGGCACCGGCGGCTGAAAGCACCCGCCGCAGGCTGCAGCGTCGTCGACGCGCAGCAGCGAGATCACGCATGCCACCGCGACGCCCGCCGCCAGTGCTCCTCGATTCATGGTCCCTCCCGACGTTCTCCCTAGACCCGCCCTCAGTCCCCGCGCCCATGACAGCACGGATCGCGCCAAAGCGCAGACTGCGTGAACGCCGGCGCAAATCGCCTGCCTCGTAGCCCCGACTATGACTTCGCCGTCCCGCGCTCACCGGGTCGGAGAGCGACGACGCGGGGACCCGCGCGGTCTCCGCGGTGGTAGGATCCGAACGCATGCGGACGCACGCAGACGAAGCGACGGCGTGGCTGTCGGACAAGCAGCGCGCCATGGAGCAAGCTCTGGCCCTTCTCGTCTCGGTGAATTCGTTCACGGAAAACCCCGAAGGCGGACGGCAGACGGGCACGCTCCTCGCGCACCTGTTCGAGATGCCCGGAGTGATCTCCACCGCGCGACCGAGCGAGCGCTTCGCCGACCACTGGGTCTTCCGCTCGCGCGTGGAGCTGCCCAACAAGACCGCCGTCGCGCTCGTCGGTCACCTCGACACCGTCTTTCCGCCGGGCGCGTTCGAGGGCTACCGGCAGGACGGCACGCATGCGTTCGGGCCGGGCGTCCTCGACATGAAAGGGGGCCTCGTCGTGATCGCGTTCGCGATGCGCGCGCTCGCGGAGACGGGCGGCCTCGATGCGGTCGTTCCGCTGCGCGTCGTCGTCGTCAGCGACGAGGAGGTGGGTTCGCCCGAAGGCTCGGGCGTGATCTCCGCGGCCATCACGGGGTCGAGCGCGTGCCTCGTGTTTGAAGCGGGTCGCTTCGCCGATGCGATCATCACCCGGCGCAAGGGTACGGGCAGCCTCGTGGTCGTTGCCCACGGCCGCGCCGCGCACGCCGGCAACGCGCTCGCCGACGGGGCGAACGCGATCTGGGCGCTCGCGCGCTTCATCGACGGCGCGCAGCGGCTGACGGACATGCCGCGCGGCGTGAGCGTCAACGTGGGCCGTATCGTCGGGGGCCACAGCAAGAACACCGTGCCCGATCGCGCCGAAGCGCATGTCGACATCCGGTTCTCCACGCGGGCGGACGGCGATCGGCTCGTCGCGGCCCTCCGGCGCACGGCGGACGAAGCGGTGCGCGAAGTGCCGGGCACGCGCTTCGAGCTGCAGGGCGGCATCGCGCGTTTGCCGCTCGAGCGCACCGAGGCCAGCGTCGCACTCCTCGCGGCCTACGCCTCGTGCGCGCGCACGCACGGCCTCGGCGCGGACGAAGCGGGGCTTGTCGGCGGCGGCAGCGATGCGAGCACCGCGGCGGCCCTCGGCATTCCTGCCATCGACGGCCTCGGCCCGCGCGGAACGGGCTTCCACACGACGGACGAGCGCATCGAGCTCGCCTCGCTCGTCCCCAAAGCCCAGGCCCTCGCGCGCTTTCTGGCGGAGCGGAGCGCGGGGTGAGGTCCTTGCGCACGTTCGCGCGCTCGTCCGCCCGCTCGCTCGCGCCCCCGTTCGCCACGTGGCTCGCACGGGCTTGTGCCTGCGCGGCCGTGTTCGCGTCCGCGTGCCGGCCGGCGGCCGATGCGACGCCGCCCATCCACGTCGTCCCGGGTGCCGCGGCGCGATGGGGCCAGGTCTTCGGCGCCCAGAGTCCCGATGCAGGGTCGACGGCGGTCAAGCCTGCGCGGGTGCACGCGATGCGCGAAGGCGAGGAGCTCGGCGGCCCCAACGCGATTGGCCGTCCCGGCGACTGGATCCTCGAGAACGACGAGGTCGCGTTCGTGGTCGACCGCCTGGGGTCGAGCGCAGGCTTCGCCGAGAGCGGCGGCAATCTGGTCGATGCGGCAGACGCGGTTCTCCGCAAAGACGAGCTCGGGCAGGTGTTCACGTACTTTGGCGTCTTCCCGCGGCAGGCCGTGTACGACGCGCTGGGGACGGGGACTTCGCCCGACGGGAGCGCATGGATCGACGTCCGTGGCCGCGAGCTTTACGAGCCGGGGCTCGTCGTCGCGACCCGCTATACGCTCCATGCGCCCGATCGTGCGCTCCTGATCGAGACGTCGGTGACCAACACGGGACCGGCGCCGATCGCCATCCCTTCCTTCGGCGACGCGATCCAGTGGGGGGGCGCCGACAAGATCGCCCCCGGCAAGACGACCGGATTCAAGGGGACGTCGAGCGGGCCTTATGTCGGCGGCGTTGGGCGGTTCGTGAGCTACGCGTTCACCTCGACGGAGGGATCGGTCGACGGCGTGAGCGGCGGATCCTGGACCGACACGACGATTCACGGCGCGCAAACGCTCGCGCCGGGCCAGACGTCGACGTACGCCCGCATTCTTCTCGTCGGGGAGCGCGCCGATTCGTCGAGCCTCGTGGCGGAGCTGATGAAAGCGTCGGGGCAGAGCGTGGCTCCGGTGCAGGTGGACCTCATCGGGCAGGACGGGGAGGGGACCGTGCCGGTCCCCGACGACGCGCGGGTCGTCGTTCGCGACGCGGAGGGAAGAGACGCGCTCACGATTCACGCCGCGGGGTCGCCGCCCGCGCTCGCGGCGGAGCTCCCGAGCGGACACTGGACGCTGGCGTACATCAGTGGAGGCGGACGGGCGGGCGCCGCGCCGGTTCCAATCGACGTCATGAGCGACAGCCGGACCCCGAGCCCGATCGCGGCGCGCGCGAAGCTCGCGGTCACGCGGGCCGCCTCGGCGCGCGTGCGTTGCGTGACCGCGGACGGCGCGCCGATGCCGTGCAAGTTGACGTTCGAGCGCACCGACGGCGGCCCCGCACCGAGCTTCGGGCCTGCGTACGTCGCCGGCGGAGCCAAAAACCAGGTCACGACCGCCGACGGCATCGTGTCCGTCCCGCTTGCGCCGGGTGCGTACCAGGTGACCGCGTCGCGCGGGCCGGAGTACGCGCTCGATCAGGCCCCGCTGGCGCTTGCCCCGGGCGCAGACTCCGAAATCCGCTTATCGCCGCGGCGCGTGCTCGACACCGCCGGCTATCTCGGGTGCGACTTTCACCAGCACACGATGCTCGGCGCGGACGCGCCGGTGGGCACGCGCGATCGCGTCATCGCGAACGCAGCGGAAGGCGTGGAAGTGGCGGTCGCCACGGAGCACAACGTCATCGCCAACTTCGAGCCGATCGTGGAGTCGCTGCACCTCGAACACGACCTGGTGTCGATCCCGGGCGACGAGCTGACGAGCGACGCGAGCCGGCATGCCTGGGGTCACGCCAACGCCTGGCCGATGGCGTTCGTCGCGAGCGATCCGCGCGGAGGCGCACCCGCCGTGCGCGACATCCCCCCGCGCGACCTCGTCGACGGCCTGCGCAAGAGCGAGCCGCAGGACTTCGTGTTCCAGATCAACCACCCGCGGTCCGGGAGCAACGGGTACTTCGACCTCTACAAGTTCGACCGAAAGACCGGCGTCGGCACGGATCCGGACTACGAGTCCCGCTTCGATACGGTGGAAGTGTGGAACGGCCGCAACGTCGACGCGCGCGCCAAGGTGCTGGACGATTTCTTTGCGTTGCTCCGTACGTCGCATCCGGTCACGCCCACCGCGGACACGGACACGCACGGCGTCGTCGGGCAGGAGGCAGGCTATCCCCGCACGTTCGTTCGCGTGGCCGACGACGGGCAGCTCGAGGCGTGGGACGCGGCGCGCACCGAGGACGTCGTCCGCGGCGTGAAGACGCTGCGCGACGTGGTGCTCACGAACGGGCCGATGCTCCGCGTGACGGCGAACGGCGTTCCCGTCGGCGGGATCGTGCGGGGCGGCTCGGTGCGCGTGAAGGTGCACGTCGAGAGCGCGCCGTGGGTGCGCGTCGATCGTGTGGAGATTCGGCGTGTCTCCGCCGCGGTGATCGAGGCGAAGGCCGACGACAAGAAGGACGCGAAGGGGTCCGAGAACGCGGCGAAGACCGACGCGAAGGCCAACGGAACGACCGACGCCAAGGACGTGAAGGAGATCGCACTCGCGGATGGCGCCGTCGGTGCGGACGTAGCGTTCACGCTGCAAGCCTCGAAGGATGATGCGTTCATCGTCGTGGCTTCCGGGCGAACGCCGATGACCCCCGTGCTGGGCGCTGCGGGGACGCACGAGGAGGACGCGGCGGCGATCCTTCCGTGGGCCATGACCGGGGCTATCTGGATCGACACGGACGGCAACGGCGAATCGCTGGGGAGGCTCGCGCCGTCACCCGCGGCAGTCGCGCCGACGCGCGCGAAGGCGCCGTGACGCCGGAGGAGAAGCCGGCTTGGGCCGCTGGCTTTTCAGCGACATGGGGGCGCGGGGGCGCATATCCAGGTGGCGTCGTTGCATCGGCAAACAACCGTGCACCCGACGCCGCATTGCAGGCCTTCGACGTTGCAGGCCAGGTGAGTCCCGCTGGCTGTCATGCTCGCGATGTCGAGCGTCTCGCAGACGGCGCACGCGTCGCTTGGCGCGGACGCCGGCTGAAGGCAAGTCTCGAACGACCCGGAATCGAGAGGGACGACAAGGACGGCACCGTCCCCAGCGGATGCGTCCCAAGCCGTTAGAACGTCGGTCGACGCGTCGATCGACAACACGTTATTCGCAATGGGCGCCGCGTCCGAGGCATCGGGCTCGCGCGAGGTCTCCGCGGTCCTGCCGCTGCAACCGAGCATGGCGCAAGCCACGACGGCGACGGCCGAGCGGGTGAGCATTCCCCACGGATGCCCGCAGAGTTTCGCGTCCGTCATGGGGTGGGAAAGGACAGCCATACCCCTGCGCGCGGCCACGCTCGAACCGCGCGAAGACTCGCCGCTCTCGACGGCCGCCCTCCGGACTCTCGAAGGTGGAACCTGCCCCATCGGCCAGAGAGACCCCGCCCGCGTCGAGGCGCCGGATGCATCGACGAGAGCGCGGGCCTTGCGTGCTCACCCAGCTCGGCTACTGTGCGCGGCCTGCTTCGGCGCCCAAAAGGCGCGCGCGGCATGGTACGGGGCGTAGCGCAGCCTGGTTAGCGCACTTGACTGGGGGTCAAGGGGTCGTGGGTTCGAATCCCGCCGCCCCGACTGGGCGGAATCACTGAGGATTTCGGTTTCTGCCCCGTCGGTTCCCGAGATATCGAGCGGTTGCTCCGGTCGGCCAGCGTTGTCGACCTCGTCTACCTCTGAATGAATTCGCTGTCGCGCGTAACTAACCGTAGCCATGGAAGGCCGTCGGGGGATGGCGCCTTGGACCTCGCGATGCGTTGGCTACGTGCTCGCCGGCTTCGGGCTCGCCGCGTCGCACTGCGGAGGCGAGCCATCCACGTCGCGGTCGCTGGCGGATGACGCTTCGCCAGCTGCCGACGTGTTCTCACGCGACGGAACGGTAGAGGCCACCGCCGCGCCGGCGTTCGACGGGACGCTGGAGGCGTCTCCGGACGCCCACGGTGTGCAGGAAATGGACGCGACGGTCGTTGCGGAGGCGGGACAGTCGGGCGGGCTCTGGGACGGGTCGATACCGGACGACGTCGAGGCAGCTGCCGTCGACGCGGGCGCGAGTCCACCCGATGGAAGTGGCGCCAGCGCGGAGCGGGACTCCGGAGCGGATACCAGTGCGGGAGGCGAGGGTGGTGGGGGCCGCACATCGATTTTCTGCCAGGGTTGCCCGCCAGGATTCGGGTATTGCAGCGGACTCTGTGTTTCTGCGACTGAGCCCACCATGGGGTGCGGCTCGTGCACGCCTTGCGCGCTTCCGAACGCCGACGCGACGTGCAGCGGCGGGGCGTGCGCGATCCTTCGTTGCCATGACGGCTGGATCGATGCGGACGGCGATGCCTCCGACGGATGCGAGGTCAATGCTACGAACGCCGCCTGCCTCGTCGACGGAGGGTGCACAGGAAGCACTCCGCTCTGTGGCCCCGCAGGATGCACGGCTTCCTGCCCGAGCGGCCTAACGGCGTGCGGGGACTCGTGCATCGACCTGACGAGCTCGCAGGACGACTGCGGCGAATGTGGAGTCGCCTGTTCTCGCGGCTTCAGCTGTTTTGCCGGTCTTGTCTGTGCGCCGCCGGAACCGTGCAACGCGCCGCAGGTTGCATGCGGGGGCGGCGTCCTCGCCTGCGCGGACCCGGACCCCTCCGTCCAGAATTGCTTGAATTGCGGTTTGGAAGGCTGTTCGCAAGCAAACGAATCAAACGCATTCATTGCCCAGTGCACTGCGACCACCTGCATTCAGGAATGCCAGCCCGGCTGGACGTCGTGCCCCCTCCCCCAGCCCGACGGAGACCCCGGCATCGAGGGGTGCGTCGTCATCCAGACGGACACCAATAACTGCGGAGCATGTGGAGTCGCGTGCGACGAAGGAGACGTGTGCATCGCCGGAGTTTGCGTTCCGTACGGTGCGGAGTACATCGCGACCGACCTGAACGATCCCGAATTCATCGCTGTGGATGCGACGAACGTCTTCTGGATCGACGGCGTGTTCGAGGACGACGGCGGTGAAGGCGGCAGGATCGCGACCATGTCGAAGATGGGAGGTGCGGTCGAAACGATCGCACCCATTCAAGACTATGTTTCCGGTTATCCGCGCTCGCTGGCTCTCGACGATGCATTCGTGTATTGGACAGGTTGGAACGACATCGACTCGCACGGAACCGTCGCACGAGCTCCGAAGGACGGGAGCGGTCCGCCACTCGTGCTTGCTTCCCCGACCGAGCCCGGGGACCTCGCCCTCGTCGGAACGATGGTCTACTTCGTCGACGGCAATGGGGCGATCGAAACCGTGCCCAAGATGGGAGGCACGCCGACGATCTTTGCTCAAGTGCCCTCGTACACCTATCTCAGACTCGTGACCGACGGGGTCACTCTATATGCGGAGCGCTATTTGACGGCGGAGCTTACGGGACTTTCTGCGCTCCCCTACATTGGAATACCGGTTCGCATTTCGGTTTCGACGGGACAGGAGAGCGTCTTCGGAGGTCAGATCAATGGCTTTGGACCCATCGCCGTCGATGCGACGCGCGCCTACTTTGGTACAGAGTTCAACCTCGACATTCAGTGGTTCGACCTCGGAGACAGCGCCGCGGGCGAGGTGCAGGCGCCGTTCGGGACTCAAATTCCTGTCGATTCATTTGTGTCGGCGGATTGTGGTCTCTACTTCAATCCCGGATATGGCGTGTATTTCTCGACGTTGACGGCGACGCCCACCCCCGCCGTCGTCGGGCGAAGCCAGTACACGCCCACAGACAGCGGAATGGCTGCGATTGCGATCGACGCCACCTATTTGTATTGGATCGACAACGAAGCGATCGCCAAGGTTCCTCGCCCGTAATGCGGGCTGTTCGGATTCGACGACGCCTGTGAACGATTCGAGCGAGCGGGACGCGTCTTGGCGCGCCGACGCCGCTGGCTCCACCGCGACCGACGCCCTCGGCCTACGCGGGTGGGTAATTACGCCTTCTGCGGATACCATCGGCGCTGATGGTAAATCTTATTCGTCCAACTACACGGCCGGCGTTACGAGGTTGGCGCGCGACGCCCACGCGGTCGGCTGTTTGCCGGTCCCGGGCGTCACCGGCGTCTTCGACAAAGGGTGCGGTATCGCGCGTACCAACCTCGGCGCGCTCGCTCCTCGTAGAGCGAGATGACGTCTGCTGTTTTCTCTCGTCGGCGATCGTCGAGTAGCGTCGCAAGCGTCTTCGCGACCCCGTCGAGTCCTCTCGAGAGGGCGTTCAGGATGCCCCGTTCCACTTCGGCGTCCGTCGGGGCCACCTCCTCCGTCGGAGGCATTCCGCGATCTTCTTCCGCGGCAGCCGCACGCGGCAGCACGTCACCGTTTGCTGCCATCATCCGCTCTTTTTGGAACTCCGAACCCGCAGAATCCCGCGGAATCGTGCGAGAAGACGCCTGGGAAATCCGCCTGGGGGTCAAGGGGTCGTGGGTTCGAATCCCGCCGCCCCGACTGGGCGGAATCATTGACCTTTTGGTGATTTCGCCCGTCGGTTCTCTGCGGGCTGCTGCCGCTAAAACCGCCTCCCGCTGCCGCTACGGCCGCCAGCTCGGGGATGGCTCGGTCGAGCGGCGTCCAGTCGCCGGGGGTCAGCTCGGCCAGCGTGCTCGCCACGCGCCGGTAGCGTTCGAGGGCGCGCGACGTGTGGCCCGTCCGCCGGCGGATCCATTCCTCGCTTCGGCCGTTCGCCGGGAGCGCTAACTGCGCGTGGACCCTAGGCATCGCGTTCGCGGGGATCGGATTGCGCTCGATGAGCTTTGCGGGGTACTCGGCGAGCTGCCGCACCTGCCGCATCACCTGGGCCGTCATGACGGCGCTTGCCGGCGCGGGCTCCTTCCCCGGTGACGATGCGCTCCACGAGGCGAGCGCGCCTTCGCAGGCCCTCCGCGTTGAGCTTCGCGGCCAGCGCGAGGGGCTTGTGGATACCGTGGGCCTGCCCTGCCTCGTGCAAGCGGTCGACGAGATCTTGGATCTGCTTGGCGCAGGAAGTTGCGTGCTCGAGCGTGGCGTTCGACGGCAGGAGCACGGCGCGCCGTTTCTTCGGTGCGACGGTGACGCGCGCGAAGAGCTTGCCACGTTCGAAAGCACCACCTTGTGCGACGCGGGACGCGTCACGGCGCTCCGATCACGCTGTCAACACGTAATAGGCTCCGATGTGTCGATGCGGGGCTCCGTCGTGGTCAGGCCCCGCCGAAATCGCATTCCGCCCTGTCGTCAATGCTTCCATTGATGGCGATTTCCCAGCGGAATCACGTGGCTGCACACTGAAAGGACGAACGCAAACGGCACGACCAGTGGTGGACCGGAGGTCGCCGGTTGCCGGGTGCTCGTGTGCATCGTCTCTTCCTCGACCCCGATCAAGGAGAGCTCCTTCTCGCAGGTCTGCTGGTGTTGTTCACCGCGAAGGCAATGCACCGTGACGTGATGTGTATTCGATCCAAGCAGCAACACGAGGCTCGTTCGTATTCATCCACATGGGAAGATCCGCGGGATTGAGAATGTCGGTGTGCACGCCGATCGGCGCTCGCAAGTCGGGGGCGACGTTCAGTGTGACCGCGTCCTTCGAGACGGGTCGACGGCGGGACTCCCTACGAAGGCAGCGCCATCGTCGCGAGCAGCGCCGCTATTCCTCGGGACACGGGGACCGCTCCGCTGACCCCGACGGGCCCTTCTTCGGCCCCGGGCACCAGCGCGCCAAGAATCAACGATCGCGTGCCGGCCCAACCCGGAAAGGTGCGCGGATCATCTTTCCCGTCGCGACGGGCGTGATGCCCTACATGCATCGCGGCGATGAGCCGCATCGAGTTCCCGCGGTTGCGTCTGACATTAGTGGTACGCTGCTTTGATGCTTGCGGGTGATGAGAATGCCGCCCGAACGCAACGCGAGAGGGACCTCTATCGCCAGTTGCTCGACCTAGGACACCGAGACGAAATCGAGCCCTTCCTCCAAGAGGCGCTCGACCTGATCGCCACGGTGACAAGCGCCGTTCGAGGATTTTTGGAGCTTCCCTATCCCGACGGGACCGGAGGCGAGGGGATTCCCGAGGGTGCGCTCCGATGGATGGCGCGCGGCTACTCCGACGACGACGTCGTGCAGCTTCGCAAGGCGTTCTCGCGCGGGGTCGTGGCGGAGGCGATCGCGAGCGGCGAGACCATCATCACCATCTCTGCGATCGCCGATCCGCGTTTTCGCGACCGCGGGAGCGTCCGGGACAATCGCATCGAGGCGGTACTATGTGCACCCATCGGCGCCCCGCCCCTGGGGGTGCTTTATCTCCAGGATCGGACGCTTCCCGGGCCGTTTTCCGAGCATGACCGACAGCTGGCGGAGACCTTCGCCCGAACCGTCGCGGTCTTTGCCGACCGTCTTCTCGCGCGACACAAGTTGCGCCGCGATGCCGATCCGACGCTGATCCACCGTCGTGCGCTCCGCGCGGAAGGGATCATCGGGCGGAGCCACGCGATGGCTAGACTGTTCCAGGCAGTCGCGGTCGCCGCACCCCTCGATCTCGACTTGCTGCTCGTCGGCCCATCGGGGACCGGAAAGACGAGAGTTGCTCGATTGTGTCATGATTCGAGTCCACGCGTAGCGGAGCCATTCGTTGAGCTCAACTGCGCGTCCCTCGATGAACCGCTCCTCGAGAGCGAACTCTTTGGTCACAAGCGCGGCGCTTTCACGGGCGCCGATCGCGAGAAGATAGGGCTCGTTCGCGTTGCCGATCGCGGAACGCTGTTTCTCGACGAAGTGGCGGAGATCCCCCACGGTGCGCAGGCAAAACTGCTCAAGTTCCTCGACTCCAAAGAGTACTACCCGCGAGGCGCGACCAAACCTTTGCAAGCCGACGTACGCATCATTGTGGCGACAAACGTCGACCTGCCGGCCGCGGTGAAAAAGGGGCTGTTCCGCGAAGATCTCTTTCATCGACTCAACGTCATGCCGTTGCTCGTGCCGGCGCTCGCCGAGCGCCGCGACGATATCCCTGATCTCGTTCGCTACTTTTCGCAACGTGCCGTGGAGAAATACAAATGTCGCTCGATCGAGCCCTCGGAGGGAGCGCTCCGCGCCGCCGAAGCGGCTGAGTGGCCCGGTAACGTCCGGCAGCTCGAGAACGTTGTCCGGCGCGCCGTCGTGATCGCGGCGAGCGAAGCGGGCGTTGTGCGTTTTGAACGCCGGCATCTCTTTCCCGAGCCCGAACCCGCACCGGGCGGAGCATCGCGGCCGACGAGCTTTCAGGATGCGACCCGTGAGTTCCAAGCCGAACTCTTGCGAAAGACCCTCGAAAGGACGGATTGGAACGTGACCGAAGCTGCGGCCGCGATCGACCTGACACGTTCCCACGTTTATAATTTGATCAGGGCTTTTGGCCTACGGCGCAGGCCGGTGTGACGGCACGCGCAATTCATGCCGCGCGCCTGAAGCGCAGAACGAAGTAAAAGGTCGATAAGAAATCGACTTCGATATCCGTAGCCTCTGCGGGCAGTGCGTCTACCGGAGCGCGAGGACGTCTCTGGTTGAACGTCAGCGCGCGAAAGGCCGCACGTGCGAGGAGGCCATGGTGCGCACGGCCGTCGAGCTCTTCGTCCGACACGACAATCGAGGCGCCTGGCTTTGCCACCCGCGCCATCTCCGCGAGCGCGAGGCCCGGATCACGAAAGCTCCCGATCCCGCCGATGTGGAACACTCGGTCGAACGTTGCGTTTGCGAACGGGAGAGCGTGGGCATCCGCGATGGCGAGCCGCACATCGAGCCCCGAGGTTCGGGCCCGCCGCGCGCATCGCGCCAGCATTGTTCGACTGAGATCCACTCCCCAGACGAGAGCCGCTCGATCGGGCGGAAGCGCGTCGGCCACATAGGCGAGGTTCGCTCCCGTACCGATTCCGACCTCGAGAATCGCCACTGGCTCGCCGCCGTTCGCCGCCATACGGTCCAGCTCGAGCCAAGCAACGAGGCGGCGCCGGAGCACGGGCTCGCTCGTTCCTTCGACGGCAGGGAGTGC
>DATHQY010000243.1:0-14145 GCA_035482215.1 Polyangiaceae bacterium
AGGGAGCGCCCGATGGGCCACTCACCGTCCGCGTGCACAAGGACGGGTACCGCTCGAAGCTCGTGTCGGGTCTTCGCGTCGCGTCCGGGGCCACGCTGCAACAGGACATCGTGCTCTCGCCCTTCGATGGCGGAGGGAGCATGGAATTCGGCGGCATCGGCGCAGGGCTCGGGCGCAACGGCGATGCGCTGGTCTTCCAAAGCGTGTTTCCCGATGATCCCGCGGCGCGTGCCGGGCTGCGGCCGGGCGACCGGATCTTGAGCATCGACGGGGAGCCGACGGAAGGCATGCCCCTCGCGGATGCCCTGCAACGAATTCGCGGCGAGCCGGGTACCGCCGTCGGCGTCTCGGCGTTTCGTCCGGAAACCGGAGAAACGGTGAATCTGACCGTCGTGCGGGGCACCGTGGTGCATTGACGCCGCCGGGGATGTCCAATCCGTGAGGCAATCGTTTCCAATAATTTGGACAATCGGTGCTCGGCCCGATCCAACGCCCCATCGAAAGCGCCGAGGCAAATCGATCTTCTCACAGAGTGGGAAGCCGGCCGAGCCGTGGTACGCGGCATGCTTCGAGCTCGGTTCATGGCGAACAGGATCGCGATCCCCCAGGTCGACGCGCGCCGGCTCACACTCGTTGCACCTTCGATGGTTCCGCTGGCGACGGCGTCTTGTGCTGGCGAGAGCGGCGCCGGCGCGGCCGCGTCGTCCGGTCGAACGAGCGCGCCGGACCTGTGGCTCGAGGACCTCGCGTTCGAGTTCGAAGTATCCTCGGACGAGGAGTACGTGCGGCTGCACGTCCTCGCCGGCGGGCGGTCCTTCGACATGGGCGCTCGCGCGCACAACTACTTGCTCTTGCTCCTCGCGCGTGCCCGCCTCGCCGACGCCGCGGCGATGCACCGGGATTCGAGCTGTGGATGGGTGTATCAGGACGATTTTCTGCGCGACCCTACCCTGAGCGATCAACAGATCAACGTGCACATCTTTCGTGCGCGGCGGCAGTTCACGGTGCGCGGGATCGCGAACGGCGATCACGTGATCGAGCGAAGGCCGCAAACCCGCCAGCTTCGCTTCGGAGCCTCGCGCATTTCGATCGCGACGCGATAACCCGTCGAGCCGGCGATTGGACGAGGCCAGCGAAGCTAGGCCTGCCGCGTGATCATGTAGTCCACGAGCGATCGGAGGAATTCCAAATCCGATGACGGGGGAGCGCCCGCGTATGCACGATCGAATTCGTCGCGCGCCGCGGCGGCGAACTGGCGCGCCACCGCGCGGCCGTAATCGATGCTGCCGCAGCTCCGGAGAAGCTGCATCACGAACGCGGCTTCCCGCGTGGCGCGCTCGGACCGCGGTTTGGCGAAGAACGCGCGCAGACGCCGCTTGTTTTCCGGATCGCAGGTCTTGAAGAGGTGCGCCAGAAGGAGCGTGCGCTTGCCCTCCAGGATGTCGCCGCCGATTTCCTTGCCGTACTTGTTTCGGTCTCCGACGAGATTCAGGACGTCGTCTTGAATCTGGAACGCGGTCCCCAGGTAGTAGCCGAATCGGTCGAACCCCTCCGGGTCGACGTCTTCGCGGCGCGCGGCGAGCGCCCCGATGCGGCACGGATGGATGAAGCTGTACCAGCACGTCTTCTTGAGGACCATCAGCAGATAGTCCTCCTCGGTCGTGTCGCAGTCGTTGTCCCGGATCCAGCCGAGCTCCATCGCCTGGCCTTCGAGCGTCTCGATCAACATGTGATCGAACTCGCCGAGAATACGCCAGGAGAGCTCGGGTCCCAGCACCGGGAGGTTCTTCTTGAGGATCGACAGGCTCAATGCGTTCATCGCGTCGCCCGCGTTGATCGCGAGGGGTACGCCGGAGCGGCGGTGAACCGTGGGCCGATCACGCCGGAATTCGCTGCCGTCCTCGATGTCGTCGTGCACGAGAAAGGCGTTGTGGAGCAGCTCGATCGCCGCCGCCGAGGGGAGGGCGTCCTCGCCCGTTCCACCGAACGCGCGGCACGTCGCGATGCAAAGCGCGGGGCGGACGCACTTGCCGCTCCGCGAGAGCTGCTCGCCGAGGAGATCGTAGAGGTGCTTTCGCGGTTCGCGATCCGGGATCGCCTCGCGAAGCAGGGGGCGAATCTGCTCCTGGTAGGCTTGCAGGCCCGCGTGGACGTCGCCCGCGCGCTCGACGGACGGCGCTTGCGGCGAATGAGCTCCTGGCATCTTCGGAAGAGGCGGACTCTCGATCATCGCGAACCCGATATCCGCAAGCGCGGCAGTTGGTTGTCACTCGACGCGCGGGCCTCTGCCGCCGCCTGGTGGACGTCGCTCCCCGGTCCGGAGCCTTCGCTCGACGCCGGAGGCGCCGCGGGCCGCCCTACGATCGCGGGCGCCGTTCCGACGATCGCCCGGACGCTCTCCTCCAGTCGCCGGAGCGGCGCGTCTTGCGCGCGATCGCCGGCCGGTGCCGTCGCGACCGCCGCCGACAGATTCAGCACGGACCGTGCGAGCTCCATCGCTTGCCCGTCCCACGGCAGGCCCCTCCGGTAGCGCACGCGATCGTAGGCGCGTAGAGGGGCGAAGATTTCCGGCTCGTGCAAATTCCAGATCGCGCACGGCTCGGCGTCCTGCCGGGATGCGCGGAGGACGCCGTTCACCGCACGGCGCGCTGCCTCGTTCGCGGCCTCCATCGTCGCCAGGTCCGTGAAGGTGCGCACGTAGTCGGACGCGAGAAAGAAGTTCGGAATGCGCGTCACCGCCTCGGGGCGCAGCCGCCAGGTGTCGACATAGTTCACGAGGAGCGGCTCGGCGTTCGAATTCCGGCGCGCGACCATCGGGTCGAGGTGCATGTCCTGGATGTCCGGATCGAGAAACCACGAATGAAGATGGCTGTCCTCGAGCACGTTGCCGTCCGCATTCAAGCTTCGCTTCAGCTCTTCCCACGTCTCGCGCGCGATCTCTTCGCGAGAGCAACGCATGGCTTCTTTTCCGTTGAGGCCTTCGACGTCCCAATCCGAGATATCGACGGACAGAATGCCTTTGACGCGGCCGTCTGCGTACTTCGTCAAATCGAAGTCGGTCCAGAATTGAGCTTGCGACACGGACGTGAGCGCCCAAGGCGAGTCCACGTAGATCGCGTGGCCCTTGGCGATCGGGGCATCCTCCGTCAAGTAGAACTGGATGCCGTTCATCCACTCGACGTATTCGGTCAACGCCTGGAGGTTGACGAGGGACGGGTCGCCCGTCAGAAGCTCGGGCGAGACGAGCTCCGCCATCCGCTCCACCGGCATCGCGCCGATGAAGTAGTCGCCCGTGACTTCGCGCACGGCCCCCCCCACGGCGACGCTCGCTCCGCGAACGAGGCCTCGTTCGAAGCGGATCGCGCGCACGTCGGCGTTGCGATGGTAGCGAACGCCGCGCTTGCAGAGATAGTCGAGCCACGGGTTCATCCACACGTCGTTCGTCGGCCCGTTGAGGAGGCGATCGGCCGCGACTCCGGGCAGGAGGATCTCGAAGATGAGCTGCATGAAGATGTCGCCGATCGTCTTCGTGCTCGCGCGCCGCGCCTTCGCCGCGACGAGCGAGCGCGTGATCCCGTTGCCGAAGACTTTCTGGTACGCGGGCGAACGCGAATCGGCGTCGATGAAGTCCCACCAATTGATCCGCTCGTATTCCACGATGCGGCGCTCGGAGCAGCTCGTGAGAAGCTCCCACATCTTCGTCGCGAAGAAGAGACCGTCGTCGAGCGCGACCCCCGTCTGTCCCGAAATCGCTGAGATCGCGGCAAAGAGGTCGATCTTGAGGTCGCCCGTCGTGCGCGGAAACTCGGAGGGGAGCGTGTACGACGGCCGATCGAACGAAGCCACTTTGAGCTCCGTCGTGTCGACGAGATTGTCCGCGACGGTGTCTCCCTTGTAAGGAATACGCTCCATCGTATCGACGACGTGCCGATAGAAGCCCGGAAAGAACCGAAATCCGTGCTCGCCCGGGAGCGGCGCGCCGGCCGCCAGCGCGCGCAGCTGCGCGCCGCTCGCGCGTGCCGTCATGAGGCCCCCCCCCGCGACCGCATCGATGCTGCGCGCCTTTCCGCCGGGAATTGCCTTTCGCTCGTAAACCTCCACGTCGAATCCGCGCTCGACGAGCTCGTGCGCCGCGCTCATTCCGGCGACGCCGCCGCCGAGGATGACGACGCGTTTCGGCGAGCCGCTTCGCGCCGGCCCGGGCGATCGAGGTACGGCGCTCACGTCGTCGTCCGGCCGGTGCGAGGCGACGCGACCGGCGCGACCGGCGGGCGGCGCACCGTGTAGAGCTGATAGGCCACGTTCAGCGCGTCCAGATCCGTTTCGCCGATCGCCACGTACTCCTGTCGATTGAGCTCGAGGTACTTGGGGGCGCCCGTAGCGATCCGCGGGGTCACGACGACGGCATTGCGGGAAGGCAGCCGATGCGCGAGCGCTTTCGCGTATCCGTCTGGACCGAAATCGACGCTGCCGGTCTGCTCGACGTCGAGCTGCGCCCCGTCCTCGAGCGTGATGACGAGATGAACGCTCACGATTCCCACGCCGTCGCGCCGGACGTGCATGCGGTCGACCGCGCCGGGAAGGAGCCGCCCGCGGATGCCCGGGCCGGACACCCGTCCTTCGTTCGCGTAAAAGTCGATCCGCATGCCTTCGGGCGTGTCTCCGACGTAGTCCACGCGCGCGAGGCGCACGGCCATGTCGGCCAAGAAAGTGAGCTCCGGCGCGGGCAGACGCGAGCGCGGCGGCTGCATGGCGGGCGGTTTCGCCGGAGTCGCCGCGGTCTTGGGGGCGAGATGAAACGCCGACCGCGGAAAGCGCTGCTGCGCCCCGGGGACCCGCCGTCCGCCGCATTGCAACGAGGGCCAGTATTCGACGCAGTTCCCCGACCTGAAGCGCGGGAATCGAATGACGAAATACTGAGCGCTTCGGTCTTGGTCGATGTGCAGTTCGATCCCCGGTACGCTTTGCACGAAGCCCTTGTCCACGCGGTACTGGACGGCGACGGAATTCGTCGGGCTCGCAGGGCTCACGCCGACGACGAGGGACACCCCATCGCGCGCGACGACCTCCTGATCGAAAGGGGCCGGCGCGTCGGGTGTCCCGTACCAGAGCGACAGGCCGTCGTGGGTGAGCTTCACGCGTCCCCGCTCGAACCGTCAGGATTGCGGCTGGGGCCGGGGCAGCTGGGTGAACGCATAGAGTACGTCGGCGTTCCGATGGCGGTCCGATGGTCCGCCGGGGGCCGCGTTCTTCTCGTCGGCCTTCGCTCCTCGCGCACGGTTCGCGAGCCGCTGGAGCCGGTGGGCCTCGTTCGCGAAGTGCTCGAGCAATCCCTCGACCTGCGCAGCGTCGTCGGGGGGCGCCGGGTGGCTCGCATAGTAGTCCGCACGAACGTCGAGCCAATAAAGGAGGTGGACGAACGCGCTGCCTTCTTCGCGGGTCAACCCATCGCGCAGCCTTTGGCACTCGGCCTTGTACTGGTTGTTTCGCTCGCGGTTGCCACGATCCTTGTCTCGTCGTTGCGCGAGATCGACGAGCCGCGCTTCGCAATAGGCCATGGCAATGCGGTCGACTTCTTCGTCGATTCGACCGAAGTCGCTTTCGAGCAAGGCGGTGGCGGAGATTTCGTTCGGCATGGTCTTTCCGTTTCTCAGTAGAGGACCGCGATCGATTGGGGCTCTTTGATGCGCAGAGCCACCCGTTCCGAAACCCGGAATACGTACCGCGGCTCTTCGCTCGCCTGCAGGTACCGAACGTCGATGTCGCGCGCCACGACGAGCTCGATCGGGCTGCCGCTCAAGGCGAGCACCACGCCCCAGCCGTTGAAAATCGCGCTGGCACGAACGAGCGGCCCTTGGAGAAACGGCAGGATGCGATCGCGCGGAAGCACGAGTGACGCTGTGGGCTCGCAGATCGCGGCGAAGAGGCTGGGGCTGAGGGCACACGCAAAGGGGCCGAGCTGGCCGTTCCGGTCGAGCGCATTGATCGCCTCGATGATCGCTTCGATGACGCGATTCCCGAGCGAGGGTCCGCCCGGCACGCCCGGCAGGATGGGCGAACGCAAACGCAGGGCGCCCGCTCCCGAAAAAGCGAGAAGGAGCCCGTCGACGGGTCCGTTGCCCGTGATCTGCACGACGTCCGGGATGAGCCCCAGCCCGAAGGGGGGCGGAAGGTTGTTCCCCGGCCGCCCCCCGAAGACCAGCGCATCTTCGACGCGCGCGATGTAGTTGGCCGCTCGGCGGAACATGCCGAGCGCCGCGCTCAAATTGGGGTCCGCGATTTCGTGGTTGCGCAGCGAGACGTTGACGGCGATCTGTGTCAGCGGGAGCGAAGGGTCGCTGTCGACGGCGAGCCGCTGCGTCGTCCAGCTCGCGAGGACCGGGCTCGGATCCGCCTGCAGCGTGAAGTTCGGCACGGCGACGGTGCTCGCGTCCTCCGGCCCGACCGCCGGCAGGAGCTGCGCTGCAACGCGTCCTTTCTGCGCCTCTTCCGTGACGGTCGTGCAGATGCGATTCCACTGCGCTTCCGTCCAACCAAGATTCTCAAGAGCCGGGTCCATCATTCTCCTCTTCGTTCTCGGTGGACGGCGTCCGCCGCCGGCCGCATCGCGTAGCCAATACCCATCAGAGCACTTCGAACGCCAGAACGGCCTTCACGTACCGGCTCCCCATGGCCTGCACGAGGCCCGAATATTCTCCCGCCGAAGCACGGGCCGGGACGGCGACGGTCACTTCGAACTCCGCGCGTGCGCGCGCCGCGATCGTCACCTGGCGCGGCGCTATGGTCACCGATAGCGACGGGATCGGGTACCCGCTGTCCGTGACGAAATCGGTGCAGTAAAGCGAAACGTCGATCGGGGTCGTGTCTTCGTTCGTCACGTGCATGCCGATGCACACGGGCTGCCCAGCCTGCGCGGGCGCGGCGGCGCGAATCAGCGGGACCATGTTTTCGTAGCGTGCCGGTTTCTCGCTCGTGTCCTCGCGAAGCGTTTGCAGCAGGGAATCGATCAACTCGTGCGCGCGATCACGCACCGTGTCCTGCCGTATCGGCGCGCTCGTCACCGCCTGGGTAGGGAGGGGGATGTCGGCGGGCAGGGTGGCGCCCCCCGGTGTGAATGGGTTTCTCGGAAGCCGCAGCGACTCGCGCGCGAGAATCGCGGAAGCCTGCCCCAGCAGATCCGGGACCGCCGGGAGCCTCGTGGCATCGGTCATGGGCGCCGCGGGGACCGCGATCGACGGTGAGGCTTTCGGAATGATGGCCATCCGTCGATCTCCGCCCTTCGGCAATCGGTACTACTCGCCCCCTGCGTTCGCAATAGTCATTTTTGCATTCCGCATTGCAAAAGATTGCATGCTGCGCCTGCGGAGCGAAAGCGGCTATTGCGCATCGACTGTTTGCAAGAAAGCAACTGCCTTCTTGCAGTCGGACTGTTCGAATCCTTCCGTGAACCGTCCGAAAACGGCTCGCAGCTCCGCCAGTTCAGTGTGCCCGCGGGTCAGCTTCGCGAGCGCCAGCGCGGACCGAAGCTCGAGGAGCAGGGCCCCCATCGCACGCGCCGTCTCGATGCCCGAGCGGTAAAAGGCCGCGGCCTTCACGGCGTCGCCCGTGGCTTCCTCCGCGGCGCCTTGCAAACGATGGAGCTCCGGCTCGCAGTTTCGTTGCTTGCCCGCCTTGACGATGGCCAGCGCCGCCTCCGCCACGCCGCGCACTCGTTCCGGGCGGCCTGCCAAAAGAAGCACTTCGGCATGGATGCTCGCGACTTCGGATTCGACGACGTACGTGCGCCCGGCGTGGACCGTGCGGAGGGCGGCCTCGATCTTCTCGACCGCATCCGCGGGATTGCGCCCTCGCCGTGCCTCCGCCCACGCAATGAAAATGTCCGCGAGGGGGACCCAAAGGTTGAAGCCCTCCGCCACGGAGAGAGAGCGACTTTCCGCAGCGAGGACTTCCACTTGATCGAGATCGTCGGCCAGCCATGCGAGAAAGCACTGCTGGCAAAGCGAATACGCCGACGACGGCGTGTGTTTCAGGTCCGCGAGGAGGGCGCACCACCGCCGGAGCGTGGCCGAGGCCTGATCGCCGAGCCCCGTGATCTGTTGGGCTTGCGCGCGAAAACAGAGCATCGCGGCGCTCAGTGACAACTGGAAGACGACCGCCGTGACTTTCTCTCGTTCGAAGTCGAAATGCTCGAGGCCCTGGTCAGCGCGGCGTAATGCCTCATCGAACTCCCCGCGGTAATAGTGGGTATATCCGACAGAGTGGTATCCGCCGAAGCGAAGGACGGCGTCGTCCATCTCGTTGGCCATGCCGAGCACCTCGTGGGCAATCTCGAGCGCGTGATCGAGCTCGCCGCGCAGAAAGTGCACCGTCCAGAGCCCCCACATCGCCTGAAACAGCAGCTTGCCGTCGCCCTGCGCCGTCGCGAGATCGCGCAAGCGGGCGGTCGACCGCTCGACTTCCGGCGCCGCCCAGCCGAGCGTCGCCATGTACGCGGGACCGAGGACCGCCTGGAGCTCGGTCTCCGCCTTGCTCCGCGCCGGTTCGTCGAACGACTGGACGACGTGCAGCGCATGCCCCAGGTGCCGCACGGCTTCGGCCATGGCCGTACGCCCGAGCGCGCGCATCCCCGCCTGTTGCAACAAGGGGACCGCGAGATCCCGCAGGCCCGCGTTTTCGGCGTGGTAGGCGGCGACCTCGGGCTGCGCTTCGACGATGTCGGGGAAGTTTTCGTTCAGCTTCGCGAAGACGCGCTCGTGAAGACGCTGGCGGTCCGTGCGCAGAAGCGTCTCGTAGAGCGCGTCTTGAATCAACGCGTGCTTGAACGTGTAAACGGTGTGCGGAAGCTCGCCGTCGCCGAAGGCAAGCTCGGTGCGGCACAGCTGGTCGAGTTGTTCGCGGAGCTTCTCGTCGGGCAACTCGGCGACGGCGCGCATCAGTCGATAGGTGAACGAGCGTCCGATCGTCGCACCGAGTTGGGCCACCGCGCGGCTCTCCCCGAGTCGCTCGAAGCGCGCCACGAGCGACGCCTGGACGGTCGGGGGCAAGAGGTGGGCGTCGTTCAGCCGGTGCGTGTCGTAGCCGTTCGTTTCGGTGTGCAGCCCTTCGAGCAACGCCTTCGTCATCTCTTCGACGAAGAGCGGCACGCCCTCGCTTCGTTCGGCGATTTTTTGGACGAGCTGGAAAGGCAGACGATGGCCGGCGGCGACGTGTGTCGTCACGGCGGCGACCTCGTCGACATTCATGCGGTGCAGCTCGATCGTCCGCACCGCCCCGGGGCTCCACCGCACCACGAACTCCGGCCGCGCGGTCATGCACACGAGCGTGCGCCCGCCCGGAGGCTCCGTGACGAGCAAGTCCAGCAGATCCAGCGTCGAAGGATCGGCCCAATGCACGTCCTCGACGAGCAATGCCGTCGGGATGCGCTCGGCCGTCCACCCGAGCCAATCGCGCAGAATCTCGAGCGTGCGCGCGCGACGCCGTTGCGGGGACATCTCCACAATCGATGCCTCGTCGGCCCCCCGGTACGAGAGGAGCGCCGCCATGAGCGGCAGCGCGTCCGGCCCGAAGCGGGAGTGCTCGCCGATCATCCGCGCGAGTACGTCCGTTCGCGTGTGCAGATTCGGATGCATCTTCGCGAACTCGGTGACGAAGCCCTCGAGCATCGTGGCGATGGGCGACAGCGCGGTCGCCTGCGCGAGCGGCGAGCAGATGCACTCGAGGATGCGCGCTGGATGCTCGAGGGTCGCGGTGCGAAACTGGTGGACGATCCGTGATTTGCCGATGCCTGCTTCGCCGCGCACGACGACGACGCGGTCGGCGCCGGCGCGGACTTCGCCCCAGAGCCCGTGAAGGGCCGTCGATTCCTCCTCGCGGCCGACGTACGGGGTGAGCCCGCGCCGCGCCGCGGCTTCGAACTTGGTGCGCGCGCCCGTGGGGCGCACGACTTGAAAGAGCTCCTCCGGCCGCGCGAAGCCTTTGAGCATCTGCGGTTCGCGTCGTTCGAGCTCGAAGTGGCCGTGAACGAGCCGCGCCGTCGTCGCCGAAAGAGCCACCGTGTCGACGTCCGCCGACGATTGGATCCGCGCCGCCCGATTCACGGTCTCGCCGATGGCCACGTCCTTGCCGCCGGGCACGATTTCCCCGACGACCACGATGCCGGTGTGAATGCCCGCGCGAAGGTGCAGCTCGGCGGAGAGGCGTTTGCCGATGCCTTCGTTCACCAGGGAGACGCTCTCGAGGATCCGCAGAGCGGCGTTCACCGCGCGAACCGGATCGTCCTCGTGGGCGACCGGATAGCCGAAGTAGATGAGCGCGCCGTCGCCCCAGAACTGGAAGATGTGGCCCTCGTACCGCCCGACGGCCTCGCGGCAGACGCGCTGGTAGCTACGCAGAAGGTCGCGCAAGTCCTCCGGGTCGAGCCGTTGCGACAGCTCGGTCGATCCGACGAGATCGCAAAAGAGCACGGTAAGGTGCCGGCGTTCGCTCGTGCGCGACGTCGGCACCACCTCGTGGCCGCACGCGACGCAAAAACGCGCACCCGGGGAAATGGCGGTCTGGCACTCGCTGCACTGCTCCGCAGACTCCATCGTGCCCCTGCCCAGAGTCGCGCGCGGGCTCGCGAGGGACTCGTCTCCTGCCCTCACGAATAGCGCACCGGTACACGAATTTGCAAGGGTAGGCGCGAGCTTGCGGGGTGCTTACAAAGATCGGCCGGCGCGAGGTCGCGCAGAATCGGCGCCGGCGCTCAGGGGTCGCTGTCCGGCCGCCGGCGCCCTCGCTCCAACCTTGCCTTGAAGGGGTCGGGTGGCGGTTCCGACGGGCGCTTCTTGCGCGTAAGTTCGAGCTCGAACGTTCGGATGAGGTTGTAGGTATGCGCGCGTGTCAGATCCATGATTCGCGCTGCAGCCGCGACGTTCCAGTCGACGGATTCGAGCGTGCGCTGGACGAACGCGGCCTGAAAGCGACGCGTCTCTTCGTGAAAGGTCGCGCGCCGTCCCGCGCCCGGCTGGCCGCATGTCTCGAAGAGATGGCTCGCCTCTATCCACTCGGCGTTCTCTCCCTCGGCTTGAATGACCCCGCGTTCGATCGTGTTGGCGAGCTCGCGAAGGTTGCCTTTCCAGGCGTTCGACTCGAGAGCGCGAAGGGCGCCGGGCGACAGCTCGCGCGGCGTGAGGTTGTGCCGGCTCTGCGCTTGGGCGGCGAAGTGCCGTGCCAGAATCGGAATGTCTTCACGCCGTTCGGACAGGCTCGGCATGCGCACGGCGAGCACCAGAAGCCGGAAGTACAGGTCCTCGCGAAATCGGCGGTCCCGCACCTCGTCTTCCAGCTCTTTGTTCGTCGCGGCGATGATGCGGACGTCCGCCGTGAGCTCGGCGGATCCGCCGACCCTGAAGTATTTTTTCGTCTGCAAGAACGTGAGGAGCTTCGCCTGTGCGCCGAGAGACAACTCCGCGACTTCGTCGAGAAACAGCGTGCCCCGCTCGGCAGCTGCGACTTTGCCCTCGCTCCGCCGAACGGCGCCCGTGAAGGCGCCGGCCTCGTGCCCAAAGAGCTCGCTTTCGATCAGATTCTCGGGAAGGGCCGCGCAATTCAGCTCCACGAAGCGGTGCTGTTGGCGCCGCCCGTTGTCGTGAATCAGCCGTGCGAGCTGCGATTTGCCCGTCCCGATCTCGCCGGTAATGAGAATCGACACATCGAGGGGGCTCATGACCTCGACCTGGCGAATCACCCGGGCGAGGGCAGCGCTCTCGCCCGCCACGTCGCCGAGCTTCAACTTTTTTCGGAACGGCGCCATGCAATCGGCCGCGCGTTGGCGGAGCCGGATGAACAAGGACTCGATTTGCGGCGACAGGTAGCGAGCGAAAGTCGTCGCCCGCTCGACCTCCTCGGGTGCGAACGAACCGCCGGCCCGGTGGCCCGTCACGTACAGGACTCCGATGGGTGTTTTGCGGACGATCGGCACGCAAAGGACGGCCTCGATCCTGGCTGCCTGCACGCTCGGACGGTCTTTGAAGCGCGGGTCGAGGATCGCCGAAGGGCAAACCACCGGCTGGCCCTGGGCCATCGCCTGCTGGATGATGCCGCGCGAAACGATAGTTCGTATCAGCTGCACCTGATCGTCCGAGCAACCCGACGCCGTCCAGAGGGGCTCCTCTTCGTTCGCGTGCGCCACTTCGAGATATCCCTGGTCCGCGCCCAGGACGTCGACGATGAGGCGAAGCGCTCCTTCGAGGAACGGCCCCGGGTCCTCGCGTGTGTTCAGCTCGAGGAGGCCCCTGTACAGGTCGCGCTCCAAGCGAAACCGCTTGCGATCGGGCTCTTCCATCGTGCGCGCTACGCTAAACGTGAGTGCCGCGCGCGGCAACGGTCGCCGCCACGGTGAGCCGCGATGAAAGAGCCTGCAATGGTCTGCGCTCGACCGGCACGAGTACGCTATCCTTGCGAGAAGGACGATGCGTCGCTTTACGGAAACACAGACGATGCTCGGAGTCAGCGACGCCGATCCGAAGACCGAGTCGAAGGATCCGCCAGAGCCACAATCGGGAATGAACGTTGCTGGCGGGTCGCTTGCGGCGACGCAACCTAGCCGTGGAGCCATAGCAGCTGATGCGCCGATGCTCGATAGCGATCGATTCACGGTGCTCGACAAGCTCGGCGAAGGGGGATCGAGCGTCGTCTACCGCGCGTTCGACCGGGAGATTTTGCGCGAAGTCGCGATCAAGATCCTGAAGCCGCAGCTCTCGGAGGAGCCGGTGGATTTGCGCCGGTTCACCGAGGAGGCCCGGATTCTCGGGGGGCTCGAGCACCCCAACATCGTCCCCATCTACGATTACGGCATCGACAAGCGACGCCAGCGCTACCTGTGCATGAAGGTCGTCGCGGGCCAGTCGCTGCACGAGAAGCTCCTCCGGCAGGGGGACGCGCGGCTTCGTCCCGAGAACCTCGCCGAGCTTCTTCAGATTCTGGTGAAGGTCTGCGACGCGATCTCGTTTGCGCACAGCCGTGGGGTCATCCACCGCGACTTGAAGCCGTCCAACGTGATGCTGAGCGACTACGGCCAAGTCTACGTCGTCGACTTCGGCGTCGCGCGCCAATCGCCCAACACGAACCGGGCGGCGCGCGATCTCGACGTGCCCGGCAAGCTACTCGGGACGTTTCCGTATACGGCGCCCGAGCAGCTCCAGGGCCGGCACGACGCGATCGACGCGCGGACGGACGTCTTTTCGCTCGGCGCCACCCTCTACCAAGTGCTGACGGGCAGGCCGCCGCTTTCGCCCGAGATCCTCGCGGCGTTCTTCATGCGTAGCGCGCCGCCCGAGATCCCGGCGCCCGAGCAGCTCGCACCCAAGGGGAGCGTGCCCGTGGAGCTCTCTCGCATTGCGCTTCGCTGCATGGCGTACGAGCCGGCGGAGCGCTATCCGACCGTCGTCGAATTGAAACGCGACATCGAGCTCTTTCAACGCGGATCGTGGGACGTGCCGCGCCGATCCTTCGCCGCGGGATCGATCATCGTTCGCGAGGGCGACCCCGGGATGGAGGCGTTCGTGATCTCCGAGGGACAGTGCTCGGCGTTCCACGGCGACGGCTCGGAGGAGATGACCCTTCGTGTCATGGGTCCGGGCGAGGTGTTCGGCGAGACGGCGATCTTTTCGGAGAAGCCTCGATCGGCGAGTGTGAAGGCCGTCACCGACGTCGTGCTCCTCGTCGTGACCGTGCAGGATCTATCGAGCGGCGTCGGTCTCAACTCGTGGATGGGCACCTTCGTGAAGGCCCTGGCCGACCGGTTCCGCGAAGTCGACGAGCGCTTGCGGGCCTACGAGCAGGCAGTGCGGCAATCGGTCCCGCCTTCGACGCGACGCGGGAGTTGATTGTCAAAAAAATTGGCCGCCCAATAAAGAGAATTGGACGCCCAACCGCGTAGTCGCAGTGCGCATCGCAGTCGTTTCCAGCACTTGGGTTACGGCCGGGCTTGGATCACACCGTGCACCGGTGGTCGGTTATGGCGGCCACACCTCACATCGACTTCGCTCGTTCTCGCGCGCCTCTCGAAGCCGACGCGGAGCCCGGGGAGACCTCGGGGATTCATTCGTACATCGATCCGGAGAGCGCATTTCGGGCCGCCGTCGTCAACGCCACCGGCGGTCC
>DATHQY010000244.1:0-9329 GCA_035482215.1 Polyangiaceae bacterium
AGCTCTTCGAGCTCCTGCGCCGGCGCCCGACCGCGTTCGCGGTGCTCGGGATCTACACGGCGATCGCGCTGGCCGATTCGGTCGCGTGGACCGGTGGCGGAGGGGGCAGAGAGCGCGACGCCATCGTGGCGCACGAGCCGCGCTCCGTGATCGATCGGGTCTTCGAGGGAACGCGCGAGAAGAGCTACTCGGCGCCGCTCGCCGCGAAAGAGTTCTACCGGGACGCGCCGCTCGCGCACCCCGGCACGCACCTCCTCGGAACCGACATTCTGGGACGCGACGTCCTCTACGTGACGCTGAAAGGCGCGCGCGTCGCGCTCCTCATCGGCGGCCTGACGAGCCTCATCGCGATCCCCCTCGCGCTCTTCTTCGGGGTCCTCGCCGGGTACGTCGGCCGCTGGGTCGACGACGCGATCTTCTTCGTGATGACCGTCCTCGCGTCGATCCCGAGCATCCTGCTCCTCGTCGCGCTGATCCTCGTGCTGTCGCGGGGCACCCTCTCGGTTTGTGTCGCGCTCGGCGTCACGAGCTGGGTCGGCTTTTGCCGCCTCGCGCGCGGCGAGACGCTGAAGCTCCGCGAGCTCGACTACGTCGCCGCCGCGCGCACGCTCGGCGTCTCCGAGGCGAAGATCGTCTTTCGCCACATCGTGCCGAACCTGATGCACCTCGTCGTCATCACGTTCGTCCTCATGTTCTCGAACCAGGTCATCGCCGAGAGCGTCTTGAGCTGGCTCGGCATCGGCGTCGACGGAAGCTGGGGACAGATGATCGCGCAGGCGAAAGACGAACTCGCGCGCGACCCGATCATCGCGTGGAACCTCGGCGCCGCGGTCGTCGCGCTCTTCGGGCTTCTCCTCGCGGTCAACTTGATCGGCGACGCGGTTCGCGACGTGCTCGATCCCCGGACGCTGCGAGAACGCGAGTGACGCCGCTCCTCGAAGTCGTTGGCCTGACCACGACCTTCCCCGTGGGCCCGCGTCGCGTCCCGGTCGTCGACGGGGTTTCGTTCTCGATCGCCGAAGGCGAAGTGTTCGCGCTCATCGGCGAGTCGGGCTCGGGCAAGTCGCAGACGGCGCTCTCGCTCCTGCGGCTCGTCCCGAAACCCGGGCGCATCGAGGGCGGCCAGGTGCGGCTCGGCGGGCGCGAAATTTCGTCGCTGCCCGTGCCCGCCATGCGCCGCGTCCGGGGGCACGACCTCTCGATGATCTTCCAGGAGCCGATGACGAGCTTGAACCCGGTCGTCCGCGTCGGCTCACAGGTCGTCGAAGCGATTCGCTTGCACGAGCGGATCAGCGCGAGCGCGGCACGCGATCGAGCGCTGTCGCTCTTCAAGAAAGTGCAGATCCCCGACGCATCCTCGCGGCTCGACGCGTACCCGCACGAGCTCTCGGGCGGGCTCAAACAGCGCGTGATGATCGCCATGGCGCTCGCGACGAATCCGCGCGTGCTCATCGCGGACGAGCCGACGATGGCGCTCGACGTCACGATCCAGGCGCAGATCCTCGAGCTGCTCCGCGAGCTCCAGCAAGAATTCCGTATGTCGATCCTGCTCATCACGCACGACTTCGGGATCGTCAACGAGCTCGCCGATCACATCGGCGTCATGTACGCGGGGCGCATCGTGGAGACGGGGCCCCGTCAGGCGCTGCTCGCGTCGCCGCGGCACCCGTATACGCAAGGCCTCCTCGCGTCGATGCCCGCGCGCGCCGTGCGCGGCCAGCCTCTGCACGAGATCGCCGGCGTCGTCCCACCGCTGTCGAAGTGGCCGCCCGGATGCCGCTTTTGCACGCGCTGCCCGCGGGTCCTCCCCCAGTGCGAGACGGTCTGGCCGGAGGTCCTCGAGGTGGGGCCCGGGCACACGGTCTATTGCCACGCGGTCCGCGAGGACGTCGCGGCAGCGGCGAAACGCGCATGAGCGAGGCGCGAACGAACGAAGCGCGCGCGGGCGAAGCGCGGGGCAAGCCCGAGGGGGCGAGCGAAGCGCTGCTCGACGTGCGCGGCCTTCGCACGTGGTTTCCCATCCGGCGCGGGCTTCTCCGCCGCACCGCCGGCTACGTGCGCGCCGTCGACGGCGTGGACATCGCGCTCGTGCGCGGCACGACGCACGCGCTCGTCGGCGAGTCCGGATGCGGAAAGACGACCGTGGGCCGCTCGATCCTGCGCCTCGTCGAGCCGACCGCAGGTGAGATCTGGTTCGGCGGGCAGAATCTCCTCGGCCTATCGCCCGACGCGATGCGCCCCTTGCGGCGCCGCATGCAGATGATCTTCCAGGATCCGATGACCGCGCTCGATCCGCGGTTTCGCGTGCGCGATCTCATCGCGGAAGGCATGGAGTCCTTCGGCATCGGAGGCAACGCGGCCGATCGCACCGAGCGCGTCGCCGCGATCCTCCGCAAAGTGAAGCTCGATCCCGATCACATGTGGCGGTACCCGCACGAGTTCTCGGGCGGCCAGCGCCAGCGCGTCGGCATCGCCCGCGCGCTCGCCGTCGAACCAGATCTGGTCATCTGCGACGAAGCCGTCTCGGCGCTCGACGTCTCGATTCAGGCGCAGATATTGAACCTGTTGGCGGAGCTCCGTGCAGAGCTGGGGCTCACGTACCTGTTCATCACGCATGATCTGTCGGTCGTGCGTTATCTGGCCGACGAGATCAGCGTCATGTACCTCGGCCAGATCGTGGAGCAAGGTCCGACCGAAGCGCTCCTGAACGAGCCGCGCCATCCGTACACGGAGGGTCTCATGGCGGCAGTTCCTTCGGTCGATCCGAACGAGCGGCGCATTCGGCCCGCGGTGCTCGGCGACCTGCCGTCACCGGCGCATCCGCCCGCGGGCTGCCGGTTCCACACGCGCTGCCCGAAGCGCTTCGAACCGTGTGACAAGCGCGAGCCCGCGCTTTATCCGCTGGAGCGTGGCGGCGCGAGCCGGTGCTTCTTGGTGTCGGACAGCCGCGATTCGCGCTCCCCGTAAGGGACACAGTCCCGAATTGACGGGCGCCAACTAAGGTCAAATCGGCGTCAAAACGGGAGGAAGAGGAGAAACCGACGCCTTTATGGAACATCGCACTATCAGGCTATCAGTCCGTCTTCGGACGAAAGGACACCGCCTATGACTACGTCGCCCGCTCAAATCCTCCAGACCATCCTCGCCAATCCGCTCGACGTGGCAAAGGTGAAGAGCCTGACAACCGCGGATGTGACCTAGGTCTCGCTGAGCGAGGACAACCCGGAGCTCAAACGCTACATGCCGTGGACGGGCACGCACAAAGGGCCCGAATCGCTCGTCGAGGTACTGACGGCGGTCGGCAAGGCGTGGGAGACCAAGGCCTTCGCGGTCCGCGACGTCGTCGAGCAAGGCGACAGCGTCGCGATGTTCGGCTCGTTCACGTATCGCGGGCGTGAATCCGGCAAGGAAGTCACCTCGCCGTTCTCCATCCTCGCGAAGGTCAAGGACGGACGAGTTCACTACATCCAGTTCATGGAGGACACCTTCGGCACCTCGGGAACCCTCGGTCGTCCTCGGGCGTGACCCATTCCGACAGTGGCAGGGTTGCGGCTTTCCGCACGCGCTGCCCGTCACGTCTGCCGATCCGCCATCCCCGAGAAGTCTCGAAGCGCCCGCCGTCGCGCCGCTCGACGGCCCGTGCGTCTCGTCGTCTTTGCCCCCCGCACCCTCCAAGGAGGCCGACGAGGCACAGGACTCCCAATGATGCTTCTCAAGCCGGGAAGAGCGCGGCTTGTGCCGGCAGCGCGGGAACGTGACAAGCGGGACTATCATTGCGCGGATCGTTAACCTGGAGACCGACCGACACGACGCGCAGCTCCGGCAGGCGCGGCCCCAGGAGCGCACGCGCTTCTTCCTCCTCGGTCCCGGCGTCGATCCACCGGGCGCATGCCTCACGGTCCATGAGCACGGGCATGCGGCCGTGGACCGCGTCGATCGGCCATGCGGCTTTTTGCGTGAGGATTGCACACGACTCCACGACTTCGCCGTCTTTCGATATCCACCGCTCCCACACGCCCGCGAGCGCGAACGGTTTGCGGTCGGATCGCTCGAAGAGGAACGGCACGGCGCCCGTTCGGCCCGCCCGCTGCCACTCGAAGAAGCTCGTGACAATCACGAGACAACGGCGCCTCCGGATTGCGTCGCGAAACGCCGGCGTCACGAACGCGGTCTCGCTCCGAGCGAGCGCGAGCTTGTGGGCGATCTTCCGGTCGTCGGCCCACGACGGAACGAGCCCCCACTGCAGCCATTCGAGCTTGCCGGGCACGCGCACGACCGCCGTCGGCTGCGAGGGCGCGAGGTTGTAGCGCGGCGCGAAGTCCGGCACTTCGACGAGGCCGAACGCGGCCTCCAGATCCTCGGGCTTTGCCGTCAATGCCGTTCGCCCACACATGGCTCCGTTAGCTCCTCTTTGGTTCCCTCGCTCGGCTCGTCCGGCCGCTCTCCCGTGGAAGGTAGCCCGCCGGGCGCTTTCTGCTCGAACCGTCCGCAAGACCTTGGTATTGCGCCTCCCGCGTGCCGCGGTTCCGTGGGCGCCTACGCCCATGAGCCTCCGGCGCCTTCTCGCACGATCCTCGTTCGCCTTGCTCGGCGCGAGCCTCTTCCTGAGCTCGCCCGTGGCACACGCCGAAGTCGCCGAGCCGTCCGGCCGCGCCGACGAGGCGTTCGATTTCATGAATCTGCTGGCGCATCACGGCATCCACGACATCGATGACGAGGCCTGGAACGCGTACGGCCAGATCACGGACATCTACAGCTTGAAGCTCGGGTTCCCGAATGTGGACACGAACCTGAACGGCTCGAACCACTCGCTGCTTCCGGAGCAACAATTCAGCTTCACGGAGACGGCCACGGCGTTCATCGGCCTGCGCCTTTGGCCGGGTGGGGAGGCGTACCTCGTCCCGGAGCTCATCGCGGAGCAGCCGCTCTCGAACCTCTACGGGTTGGGCGGCACCATCCAGAACTTCGAGCTGCAGAAGCAGGGCAAGACCGTGCCGACCCCGTATCTCGCGCGCGCGTACCTGCGCCAGACGTTCAACTTCGGCGGCGATCGCGTGGTGCAGTCATCCGACCCGATGCAACTCGGTCGCATCGACCGGAAACGCCGCTTCGTGCTCACGCTCGGCAACTACAGCATTCTCGATTTCTTCGACAAGAACTCCACGATTGGCGACCTTCGCAAGAGCTTCTTCAACATGGGTTTTCTGACGTATGCCGCCTACGATTTTGCCGCGGACGCGCGCGGCTACACGTGGGCGGCGACCGCGGAGCTCTTTTACGACGACTGGTCGTTCCGCATCGCGCGCGCCGCGGCCCCGAAAGACCCGAATCAGCTCCCCATCGATTTCCAGATCGACAAATACTACGGTGACCAGATCGAGATCGAGCACGACCACCATCTCTTCGGTCAGGACGGAGCCGTGCGCGTCCTCGCGTACAGAAACCAGGAGAACATGGGGAAGTTCTCCGACGCGATCGCGGCCTACGAGAGCGCCCCCGCGCTGAACAACGCGGCGGCGTGCATGACCGCGAAGAATCCGCCGTTCAACTACGGCTCGTCGAACGCGACCGCGCCCGACCTTTGCTGGGTCCGCAAGACCAACGTCAAAGTCGGAGCGGGCATCTCGATCGAGCAGCGCGTCGACAACGACATCGGCCTCTTCTTTCGGGGTATGGTTTCCGACGGACAGACTGAAGTGTATTCGTACACGTCGACTGACAGCTCGATCTCGTTCGGCGGCATCAGCTACGGAACGAAGTGGAAGCGGCCCGGCGACACCGTCGGTCTCGGCTGGTCGCAAGGCTGGATATCGAGCGAGCACGCCCGCTACCTGGCCATGGGCGGCGTCGACGGATTCATCGGCGACGGCGCGCTGAAGCAGGCCTCCGAGCAAGTGCTGGAGTTCTTCTACAGCTTCAGCATGGGGTCGTCCTCCTGGCTTTCCGTGGACTACCAGCATATCTGGAATCCCGCGTACAACGGAGACCGCGGCGGCGTCGACATCTTCGGAGGGAGGGCGCATGTCGAATTCTAGAGAATGCGCGCGCCGGAGCGTGGCCGCGGCCAGCCTCCTCGGGCTGTCCGTGGCGGCGGTCCCCGGCGCGGCGTATGGCGATCCCGCCGACTCGGCGCCTGCGCCGCACGCAGCCGCCCCTGCGCCGCCCGCGCCTTCCGTGAAGTCCGCGACCGCGATCGAGTGGACACCGCAGAAGCGCCTCATGGCCTCCGCCGGCGCCACGGCATTCGTTTTGCCGTATCTGGCGTCGGCGATTGCCGCCACAACGGCCTATCCGCAGGGTGACGGCGACACGAGCTCGCGCGCGGTCTTGTGGATCCCGGCCGTCGGTCCCTTCATTGCGCTCGGCGATGGCTACGACGCATTGGCGAGCTTCTTTCTGGTGCTCGATGGAGTCGCGCAGGTCGGCGGCCTTTCGCTCCTCGTCTACGGCCTCGTGACGCCCGCTCCCGCGCACGCCGACGACAAGGGCCCGACGCACGCCCAGGTCACGTTCGCGCCAACGCTCGTGCATGGCGCACCGGGTGGTACGTTCGCCGTCCGATTCTGAGGGCTCCTCCCATGCTCGAAACGCATTTCCGCATTCGCCGGTTCACGGTTCGCACGGCTCTCGCCATGGCGCTCGCGGGCGCGCTCTGCGCGTGCCCGCCCAGCTCCGGAGAGCCCAAAGGAACGAGCGGCGACCCACCGGCCACATGCACCAAAGTCGGCGACGCGTGCACCTTCGCGCCGGGCAAATTGGGATTGTGCGTCGAGAACGCGGCGGGCAATGCGGTGATCTGCCAATCGCAACATTGACGCGTCCCACGGGGGGTGTTCGTTCCCATGCACGACCCCCTTCGCGAGGCGAGGCCTCCTCCCGCGAGTCGAACGCTCGGCCCGGCCGTTGGTACTGGTCGGTTTCGAAATGACACACCTTCGGAAGGCCGGCGGGCCCCTAGGCTCGCGCCATGACGATCTTGGTCGCGCCGACGCGTTGGCGCGCCCGCCGGTACATTGCCCCTCAGTAGCCACGCCCACAAGGTGAAGCTGGCGAACGTTCGCGTTCAGCAGAAACGCTAAAACTCATCGCGTCGATCGCCCGCATGCCTCAGTGTGGGGGCATGATGGCTTCTCGAATTCCGCTTTTCCTCGCTGCGGCCTGGTTTTGCGCCCTAGTTGCGGGCTGTAGCGCCAGCGGCGGAAACCCAGGTCTATCTTGCCCGCCGCCATTCGACGGCAGAGGACGATGCGAGTGCATAGGCGCCTTACTCTGTTACGAAGATGGGCCGGCGTTCACGTGCTTGGGTGATGGCACTTGGTCGATGACCGACGCCTCGTGCAGTGAAAACTCAGACTGACACGACCCGTAACGCGGGCCGCGGTCAGTTCTTTCGCTTGGCTTTGCTCCGCGATCGCTTGAGTGCCTACCGTCTTCTGGCACGTGGCGCACCATTGCCCCTCACGCATGAGGAACCGAACGAGGCGAACGTCGTTCGCGACGGTGCGGAGCGTTGCCCCGCAGTGATGGGGCACTGCAGCGAGACGGGGTCGCGTGAGTCGTCCACGCCAGCGAACGTAGCCACGCGCGAAGCGCGCGTCACATGACGCGGCGCGGCGGCCGTTTTCAAAACCGACCAGTACCCGCCTTGGGGACTGCCGTTCTCGCGCGAAGGACGGCTCGGCGGCTCAGTGACTCACTTTGATCGCCCCATCCGGCGGCGGGCGCTCCGACGGGGACGCCGGCCGCATCGAGCCATACGCTTCTTTCGCGTTGCACGCGTGCTCGACGACGTCCGTCGCCGCGCTCAGCTTGCGAAGCTCGGACGCGAGGCCGATGTGAATTTCGCTGTCGCTCATCTCGATCGCGACGCCGTTGAGCTCGACCCAGCTGTGGTCGAGCGCGCGCCGCGGATAATCCGCCTGGATGGTCGCGCAGACCCACTTGGCCGGCAGGCCCTGCGCCTGGAGCTCTTCGCACAGCACCCGCGCGAGGGTGTGGCAATTGCCCGCGCCGATCGTCAAGTCGCGATCCTTGGCCCACTCCGCATCGAAGCGGGTGAGCTTGCCGGCGTCCGACAGGAGGCGGAAGAGAACTCCCGTCACCCGAACCGCGTCATCGAGTTCGCCGTCCTCCCGCGGGAGCAAATCCACCACGCGGCTTTCGACAGGCGTCTCGTCGTACGACCATTGACCGTCGCTCATGGCTGGCCTTTCAGGAGTGCGCGCACGGGCGCGACTCGCAAGTCCGACCGTCGACCTTGGCTAGCCATCGCACTCCGAAAAAAAGGAGCGGACGGCCTCTCGTTCCGTGGACGAAAGCTCGCTGTCCAGCCACGCAAAGAGCTCACCGCGGTCCGAGAAAAGGCGCCGCGTGGGGTGGCCGGCGCAGTGCACGATGCGCTCGAACTGCAGATTGAACATCTCGTTGGCCGGATCCAGGAGAAGCGCGCTCCGCGCAATGCGCGGGTTGTGCCGCCGCATGGCGCGCGACCAGATGTTCGAGACCGAACGCGACAGGGGTGCGACGCGCCGGTAATCGCCGCAGATGAAGGCGGGGACGGTCGTCCCTTTGATCGCGGCCGCGACGCTCGCGTGCAGATATTCGATGTCGGAAACCGATGCGACGCCGCGCAGGCGCAAGCCCACCACGCGACCTGCCCGCACGCGAGCCGAAACGGACGTTCGGCTCGCGGAAGGGCTCTCGAGCTCCCCCGGAAACATGGCGTCGCCTATCTTCCTCTCGCCGCTCGCATCCCGCAAGGGCGCCCCCTCGCTTCTTCAGAGCGGTCGGGCGCTCGCTCGGCTGCAGAGGAAGCGCGAGCGTCCCTTACTTTTCGTGCGCGCATGTAAGGGCCGGCGCTACTTCCGTCGGCCTTCCCGTCTTCGCGCCGCTCTTCGTCGCGTTTCGCCCGCCCTTCGTCGACGATTCGCTACTCTTCGTCGTCGCTGAGATACGTGTACTTGCCGAGGCTCTCCTCGTAGTGCCGCATCAATAGGCGCATCTGCTGCAGGGTGATCTGGTTCGACCGCAGCGCCTTTTCGGCTTGCCCGCGCACGCGCTCGACCATGTCCTCCGGCGAGTACTGCACATAATGGAGGACTTCGGCCACCGAGTCGCCCTTGACGACGTGCGCGACGTGGTAGCCCTCCTGCTCGCCGAGGCGAACGTGGACTGCGTTCGTGTCGCCGAAGAGGTTGTGTAAGTCGCCGAGGATTTCCTGATAGGCGCCGTTCAGGAAGAGCCCCATGAAGTACGGCTCGTCGGACCGGTACGGGTGCACTTCGAGGACTTTCTTCACGTCCTCGCGATCGATGAAGTGGTCGATCGCG
>DATHQY010000245.1:0-20442 GCA_035482215.1 Polyangiaceae bacterium
CAACGACACGCGCAAGCGGACGGTCACGCTCACGACCCGAGGGCGGGCGCGCATTCTACGCGCGATACGGCAATTCATCGGGTGGGGCTACGCGGAGCTCGCGCTTCGTTCGGCGCTGGAGCCCGACCACTGGCACAGCGAGTGGCGCGCGCATGTCGCCGTCTCGCGCGTCGAAGAGTTTCTCCGGTTGATCCGCCTTGGTTTCGGCGATCGCGCTTCGCTCGTCGTCTACACCCACGGACTGCGCGACGACCAACTCCCTCGGGCCACGAGCCTCGTCTCGCGGTGGGTGAGTTAAAGCCTGGCGAGCTCAGTTCACGCCGGGCGCCTCGTGGCCGGTGCGCGCCACGTATTCGGTATAGCCGCCGCCGTACATCTGGACGCCGCCGGGCGCGTTGGGCGTGACTTCGAGTACGCGGTTCGAGAGCGAGGCGAGGAATTGCCGGTCGTGCGAGACGAAGAGCATCGTCCCTTCGAAGCCGGTCAGCGCTTTCACGAGCATCTCTTTCGTGCCCATGTCGAGGTGGTTCGTCGGCTCGTCGAGCACGAGGAAGTTCGGGGGGTCGTAGAGCATCGTCGCGAGGACGAGCCGAGCCTTCTCACCGCCCGACAAGACCCGGCATGACTTCTCGACATCGTCGCCGGAGAATCCGAAGGCCCCCGCGAGCGTGCGCATCGACCCGATCGTCGCAAGGGGAAAGGCCGAACGCAGCGACTCGATCACGGTCTTCTCCGCATCGAGCAAATCCATCGCGTGTTGCGCGAAATAACCTAGCTTGACGCTCGCCCCGAGCGTGACCTGCCCCGCGGTTGGCTCGGTGGCGCCGGCGATGAGCTTCAGCAGTGTGGATTTGCCCGCACCGTTGACGCCCATGACACACCACCGCTCCCGCCGTCGAATCAAGAGATCGAGCGCGCTGTAGATGACGCGCGATCCGTACGATTTGCCGACCGAAGCGAGCTTGACCACGTCGTCGCCCGAACGCGGCGCGGGACGAAAGTCGAACTCCAGCGCTTTGCGCCGGCGCGGCGGCTCGACCTTCTCGATTTTGTCGAGCTTCTTCACGCGCGACTGCACCTGAGCGGCGTGGCTCGCGCGCGCCTTGAACTTGTCGATGAACGCCTGCTCCTTCGCGAGCATGGCCTGTTGCCGCGCGTACTGGGCTTCTTGCTGGGCCGCGGCGATCTCGCGCTGCCGCTCGTAGAAGTCGTAGTTGCCCGAATAGGTCGTCATCTCGCCGCCGTCGATCTCGACGATCTTCGTGACGAGCCGGTTCAAAAATTCGCGATCGTGCGAGGTGATGACGAGACCGCCCTGGAAATCGCGCAAGAATCGCTCGAGCCAGATGATCGACTCGATGTCGAGATGGTTCGTGGGCTCGTCGAGCAAGAGGGCGTCGGGCCGCATGAGGAGAATGCGCGCCAGCGCGACGCGCATCTTCCACCCGCCGGAGAGCTTGCCGACGTCTCCTTCGACGACATCCGGCGCGAAGCCGAGCCCTTCGAGAATCTCTCGCGCACGCGACTCGAGCGCGTAGCCTCCGAGCTCGTCGAATCGTGCCTGGGCGTGGCCGAACCGCTCGATGAGCTCTTCGAGTTCGTTCATGCGCGCGGGGTCGGCCATCGCCACTTCGAGCCCGTGCAGCTCGTGCGCGGCCTCCGAGACTTCGCCGGCCCCGGCCATCGTCTCCTCGAGAACGCTGCGCCCGGCCATTTCGCCGACATCCTGGCTGAAGTATCCGATGACGACGCCCCGATCGACGGCGACCTGCCCCGAGTCGGGCGCTTCGTCGTGCACGATCATGCGAAACACCGTCGACTTGCCGGACCCGTTAGGGCCGACCAGGCCGACTTTCTCGCCTCGAAACACGCTCATCGACGCGTCGAGGAAGAGGATCTGGCTACCGTGCTGCTTGGATACGGAGTCGAGGCGAATCACTGCGTGTAGCGCGCCTCGTAACGCGAAGCGGGCGCCTTGCGCAACCTCGGCGGCGCGCTAGGCTGCGCGAAGGTCACGGGCGACGGACCGCCAGCGGCCGAGACGCGTCGACTCGGGCAGCGCGGCCACTTTGACGAGGTGGGAATGGCCTAGTGCTCGCGCGCGTGAATGGGGTCACACGCAGGTTCGAGGACGTGTCGCCGGCGATCCAAAGGCGATCGAGAGGGCGAGGAAGCGAAGAGGAATGGACAGAAGCCCGCTGAACGGCCGCGCGAGAGAAGCGCATCTGCGATTCACGGAACGACGCAAGCGAGAAGACGAATCGCCGCGTTTGAAGGCGGAGGTACCGCGGCTCCGCACGCTACGTCTCGATGTCGAGGAACGCCGGGGCGAGTCGCTCCTGGCCGAGACGCGCCATGTGCGGCACGTCGTGGTCGATCACGCGCCGTCGCTCTTCGTGATCGCGTGCGGCGACGCCGATTGCCGCGATGGAGGCCACGAGGTGACGGACATGCTCGTGCGCCGGTTGTCCGAAGGAGCGAAGTCCTTCGCGTTGGAGGATGTGTGCCTCGGCCATTTGCGCGGCGCTCCGTGCGGCCGCTTGATCCGGGTGCTGGTCAGCGCGACCTACGAGTGACCTCGACGACGGAGAGTCGCGCCGTCTCAGTGCTCCCGAACTTCTCGAGCCCTGCGGCGTAGAGAAGCGCCGTGATTGCGGCAAACGGTAACAGCGACAACAGATCCGAATACGGCCCTTCGTAGAAGGGATTGTGCGCGGAGGACCATGCCTCGATCGCGTCCGTCGCTCGGCTCAACGTGCCGGCGAGGAACGCGACGACGACCCCCGCGATGGCGCCGCCCGCGATGTAGCCGGAAGCCATGAGAATGCCCGGGCTCTTGTCGGCTTCCGCCGAGAGCTCGGCGGGCGTGAGCGCCTCGCCTGCGTGCTTTTTCGCGACATACCGATCGACGAGCCATCGCACACACCCACCGGCGAAGATCGGGGTCGATGCCGACAGGGGCAGGTACACGCCGACCGCAAACGCCAGCGACGGAATGCCGCTCATCTCGAGCACAATCGCGAGGCCAACGCCGAGGAGCACGAGCTCCCAGGGCAGCTTGCGATTGAGAATCCCCTTGATGATGTACGACATGAGCGTCGCCTTCGGCGCATCGAATTTGACGACTCGCGATCCGTCGGGCCGCGTGGCGTGGGTCCCGTTGATGCCGGGGTCCACGAAGTACACCGCGACGCCGACGTCATTCACGAAGTACCGGCCGGCGGGACCGCCCTCTTCGTCGGTCTTGTTCCAGACCCAATATGTCCCGGGGTCGGTGCGCGCTTGCGGTCCGCTCAGCGTTTCCCGCACGTCGAGCTTCGAGACGTCCGTGTGAAGGCGCATATCGAAGTTGGAGACGGTTCGCGCCGGCGTGGCCTCGCCCGCGCCGCCGCCCACGGCGTATCGCAGCTCGCTCGTCTGCGTCGTCTGCGGGACGTACACGGTCGCCGCGTCGTTCAGCTTGAGGAGAATGGGCCCGAGAGCGAGCGCGCTCACCAGCGCTCCGACGAGAATCGCGATTTGCTGAAGGCGTGGGGTCGCTCCGATGAGAAATCCCGTTTTCAGATCCTGCGATGTCGTCCCCGCGTTCGCGGCCGCAATGCAGACGATCCCGCCGACCGAGAGCGCGGTCACGTAGTAGGTCGGCCCCGTCCAGCCGAGGACGAGGAAGACCGCGCACGTGAGGAGGAGCGTCGCGACGGTCATGCCTGAAATCGGATTCGACGAAGAGCCGATTTCGCCGGTCAGCCGGGACGAGACCGTGACGAAGAGAAACCCGAAGATCACGATGAGCAGGGCGCCGCCCAGGTTCATGCGCAGCGGCGTCGCCAGAACGATGGCGACGATGAGCCCGAGGGTGCCGAAGAGGACGAAGCGAATCGGCAAATCCTGATCGGTGCGAGGGACGGCCTCGGCGGCGGGGCCGCGCGCTCGGGTGAAATCGCGAATTCCGGCGCGGAGACCCTGCCAGATCGTGGGGACCGATCGCGCGAGGCTGATGATGCCTCCAGCCGCGACCGCGCCGGCGCCGATGTAGAGGATGTACGCGCCGCGGATCTGGGACGGAGTCATGTCCCGAATCGGGAAGCTCCCGGGGGGCAGAACGCCCGGAATGCCGGACCCGAAGAACTTGATGGCTGGAATCAAGACGAGATACGCGAGGACGCCGCCGCCGCACATCACGGAAGCGGTCCCGGGCCCGATGATGTAACCGACGCCGAGGAGCTCCGGGGAGATCTCCGCGGAGATCGACCCCGCGGCGAGAGGCGGCCCGAAGACGCGCTCGGGCACGTCTTTCCACGCCTTCAGCGCGACCATCGCGACCTTGTAGACGACGCCGATGGCGAAGCCCGCGAAGATGGTTCCCGCGCCTTTGCGCTCGTGCACGCGCTCGTCTGCGCCGCCGTGTGCAGCGCCGCTCGCCCCGCCAAGGCCTTCTTCACCCGCCGCTCGCCTCGACTCGTCCGAAGCGCCCGCCTTGAGCACTTCGGCGCACGCGGTGCCCTCGGGGTACTTGATGATTCCGTGCTGCTCGACGATGAGCGGCCGCCTCAGCGGGATCATCATCAGAATCCCGAGCAGACCGCCGAGCACCGCGACGAGCATCACGCGCGTCACTTCGAGGTCGAAGCCGAGGATCATGATGGCGGGCATCGTGACGCCCACGCCGAAGGCAATCGATTCGCCGGCGGAGCCGGCCGTCTGCACGATGTTGTTCTCGAGGATGCTCCGGCTTCGCGCGCCGAACCGCTCGAGCATGCGGAACAGCGTGATCGAGATGACGGCGACCGGAATCGAGGCGCTGACGGTGAGGCCGACTTTGAGGGCGAGGTAGAGAGACGAGGCGCCGAAAACGACACCGAGCACGGTGCCGATGAGGAGGGGAGCCCAGGTGAGCTCGGGGAGTCGCGCCTCCGGCGGGATGTAAGGCTTGGGGCTCAAGAAGGCTCGGCGGAAGACGCGATCGGCGCGAACAAGGCGTCGATCTCGCCTTCGTTCAGCGGCGACGCCGCCCCTCCGTCGCCGAGCAAACCGGTCGACAGCCACCGCTTCTTGTCTTGGAGCGCGAGCACGCGCTCTTCGACGCTGCCCGCGACATACAGGTTGTGGACGAAGACGGGGCGCTTCTGGCCGATGCGGTAGGCGCGATCGGTGGCCTGGGCTTGCGCCGCAGGATTCCACCACGGGTCGTAATGAATCACGGTGTCGGCGCTCGTCAGATTGAGGCCGGTGCCCCCCGCTTTCAGGCTGATGAGAAAGACGTCGGAGCGCCCTTCTTCGAAGGCGTCGACCACGCGCTGCCGTTCGCGCGTCGCGCCTGTGAGCGAGAGCGGCTCGACGCCGCGCGCGCGCAACCCCTCGGCGACGAGGGCGAGCATGCTCGTGAACTGCGAAAAGATCAGAATCCGATGGCGGCCTTGGAGCTGCGTTTCGACGAGCGCCATGAGCGCGTCGAACTTGGCCGACTCGCGCACCGAACGGGCGGCATCCATCGCGAGAAGCCGCGGATCGCAGCAAATCTGGCGGAGTTTCGTGAGCGCATCGAGAATCATCAGCGTGGACGCGCCGAGGCCTTTGACGCGAATCGCCTTGCGCACGTCGGCGTGCGCGGCCACGCGGATCGCCTCATAGAGATCACGCTGCTTGCCGCCGAGCTCCACGGGAACCGAGAGCTCGGTCTTCGGCGGCAGCTCTTTGGCGACGTCGCTCTTCAGGCGGCGCAAGACATAGGGCGCCGCGACGGCGCGCAGCGCGAGGAGCCGCTCGGCGTCGCCGCGCGCTTCGATCGGCTTCTGCCAGAAGCGCCGAAAGGCGAGCTCGCCTCCGAGCAGGCCGGGAACGAGCCAGTCGACGATCGACCAGAGCTCGCCGAGGTGATTCTCCACGGGCGTACCCGTCAGGCAAAGGCGGTGCTTCACGTTGAGCGACGCGAGGGCGCGACGCGCCTGGCTTCGCGCGTTCTTGATGGCCTGCGCTTCGTCGAGCACGGCCATGTGAAAGCGCTGCTCGGCGAAGCGCTCCTCGTCCCGCACGAGCACCGGATACGTCGTCACGACGACGTGCGCTGCGGGGACTTCGGCCCAGCGGGCGCGCCGCTCCGTGCCGTGCAACACGACGACGCGAAGATCGGGGGCGAACTTCGCGAGCTCGCGCGACCAGTTGCCGACGAGCGTCGTCGGGCCGACGACGAGAACGGGCGCGTCGAGCCGGCCTTCCGCCCGCTCCACGCAGATGTGCGCGATCGTCTGGAGCGTCTTGCCGAGCCCCATTTCGTCCGCGAGGATCCCGCCGGCTTCGTCCGTGCGGAGGCGTTGCAAGAACGCGACGCCCTCGGCCTGGTAAGGCCGCAGAGTCGCTCGCAGCCCCGTCGGCGCCGCGGGCACGGCGAGCGGGGCGATGCGCGCGCGCGCGCGCTCGGTCACCCGCGAGCGGTCGGTCCATCGGATCGGGGCGCCGGCGCTCGCGAAAGCCTCGTCGAGCTCGACGAGCGCCGCGGCGCGGGACTCGGGGAAGGCTTTCGCCCGGCGGTGTTCGCCCTGGTACAGCTCGCCGACGACGCGGAGGAGCACCCGCAGCCGATCGAGCGGAACGGTGACGTGGTGCGTCTCGTTCACGCGCAGGGCCCACGTCGGGCGGCACGAGGCCGATAGCGCGTCGAGTCCGCCGTCCAGCTGTTCGATGAGGTCGAGCAGTACGGGAAGGAGATTGACGCGGCTGCCCCCGATCTCGACGCCGAGCTCGAGGCCGAACCAGTCCGTGGGCGCACCGACGGGCTCGTCGCACGGCTCGATCCGCGCGTACCATTCGGGCTCGCTCTCGACGACGCGAAAGGGGTAGCCGGGGTCGACGTCGACGCGCCAGCCGAGGGCCCGCCACGCGCCGAGAGCCCGCGTCGTGAACGCGCAGAAGGAGTGCGTGTCCCCGTCGGTGCGCACGACGTAATCCGCCTCGCAGCCCTCCGGCGGCGTAACGACGTCGACGCACGCGAGGTCGATCCCGCCGAGCCGCTCGAGGACGCGGCGTGCCTCCATCTCGGCCGCGCGGTTGCGCTCGAGGGTCTCGAGGCCGTGGCCGTCGGCGCGGAAGATGCGCATTCGCTCGTCGGACGAGCGGACCTTCGTCCCGCCGTATTCGAACGACAGCTCGATGAGCGGCGCGAGCGCTTCGTCATGGGCTTCCGACAGGCCGTCGGTGCTGGTCACGACGACGCGGTCCGCGAAGAGGCGTACGTGGGGGACGCAGAGGACTTGCGCAGACGTCGATGCGGGGGAGGAAAAGCTCGTCGAAGAGAGCGGCACAGGCATTCGTCCCGACCACATTGATCATATTCGGCGCGAATTGTCGAAGCTTTGACGCAAGGGTGGCACCCGCCCGAGACGATGAGTGCGAGCTTCCGCTACCTGCGGGCGGCTCACACCGCCGGGAGCTTCTTGGTCCCGCGGAGCACCCCCGCGAAGAGGTCGCCGCGCTCGGCGATGCGCGCGGGAACGGTGCGGATCGTGAACTTCGTCGGGTCGAGCGCTTCGTCGAGCTCGTCCCACGCGATGGGCGTCGACACCACGGCGCCATCCCGCGCGCGAATCGTATAGGGCGAGACGATCGTCCTCCCCTCGCCGTTCTGCCCGTAATCGACGTAGAGCTTGCCGCCGCGCTTCTCTTTCATGCGCTCGACGGTGGCAATCTCCGGGAGAACCTTGGCGACCGCGCGCGCGACTTGCTCGGCAAAGCCGGTCGCCTCGGCGTGCGTGGCGCCCGGGGCGACGGGGACGACGACGTGGACCCCCCGCTTGCCGCTCGTCTTCGGGTAGCTCTCGAGCTTCAGCGCGTCGAGGAGGTGGTGCACGGCGCGCGCGACTTCGACGAGATGCGACCAGGGTCCGTCGCCCGGGTCGAGGTCGAGAACGACGTAGTCGGGCGCGCCGAGCGCCTTGTCGATCGCCGCCCGCGTTTCGAGCTCCGGCGGGCTGTGGCTCACCCACTGGTGAAGCGTCAGCGCCGCAAGATTCGCGAGCCACTGCAGGGTCTCGACGCTCTCGCACACGATTCGCTTCTTGTTGCCGTGATGGACGCCGACTTCGACCTGGCGCACGAAAGCAGGCGTCTTCTCGGGCGCGTTTTGCTGGTACCACTCCTCGCCGTCGATCCCGTCGGGATACCGCTGCAACGTCAGCGGCCGGCCCGCGAGGTGCGGCAGCATCACGTTGGCCACCGCGGTGTAGTAATTCCAGATGTCCTGTTTGGTGATCCCGTCCCGCGGAAAAAGCACTTTGGTGGGATTGGCCAGTTTGGGCTCGCCGCTTTTTGCCGTTTGCGCCGTCGTGTGACGCGCGGGCGAGGCCGCCGCGCGGTGCGCGAGCGAGGGTGCGGCGGAATGCGCGGGCGCGGGCGCGGGGGGCGCGATCGCGGGCGGGGGCGCGACCGGCTCGTCGTCGGTCGCCACGGCGGGCCCTTCGCGCACGCAATCAAGCGGCGCCTTGTCGTCGCGCAGGCGCAAGAACCGCGGATGGCGCATCGAGCCGTCGCGTGTCCACTCGGTGAACGCGCACTCGGCGACGAGCGTGGGGGCGACCCAGTGCGCGTCGCGAATGCGCGGGCCACCTTCGACGGTGCTCGTGGATCCTCCGCGGCCGAGCTTCTTCGCGAGCAGGCTCCGGGTGCGATCGTCGAAGCCGGTCCCGACGCGGCCGGCGAAGACCAGCTTGCCGCCGTCCGCGACTGCGAGGAGGAGCGCGCCCACGACGTCGTCGGTATCGACGAGCGGAATCCAACCGGCGACGGCGCAGTCCTGCGTCCGATCGAATCGCATCTTCAGCCAATGGCCCGAGCGGCCTGCCACGTAAGGAGACCCCTTGCGCTTGGCAACGAGCCCTTCGAGCCCGCCCGCCTTGGCCGCCGCGAGCAAGTCGCGAACTGCACCCGTCACGCCGCGCGACATGGAGAAAGGCGCCCCCTGCCCCGCGATCAGCTTTTCGAGTTGCTCGCGACGGTGTTCGATCGGCTCTCTGCGGAGGTCGCGCCCGTCGAGCCAGAGGAGATCGAAGACGGCGTACGCGATCTTCGCCGGCTGGCTCGCATCGGACAGCCAGGCCTGGAGCGCGGCGAACGAAGGACGGCCCGCTTCGTCGACGACACATGCCTCGCCGTCGACGACGCATTCGCGCGCGGGCAGGCGCGCGACGCCCTCGGCGATCGGCCGAAAGCGCGCGGTCCAATCGTTGGCCCGCCGCGTGTAGATGCGGACTTCCGGGCCGGCCTTGCAAGCAAGCACGCGGTACCCGTCGTACTTCACCTCGAAGAGCCACGAGTCGTCGTCAGGAAGGGACGCGACCGCCGTCGCCAGGGCGGGCTCGCCGACGGTGTCGAGCAGCGCGCGCGCGCTCTTGCCCTGGGACGACGCGCCGACGCGCAGAGGACCGCGCGTCGAGCGTAGACCGCTGACGACGGACTCGGGCCTCTCGGCCACGACGTCGAAGGCGGGGTTGGCCAGGCGGTCCTTCGCCTTGAACATCAGCCATTGCGCCTTGCCGCTGCCGCCCGCGCCGTCGTCGCCTCCGGAGCGCTCCGTCTTGATCAGATGCCAGTCCCCGACGAGCTTTTCGCCGAAAAAGCGCATGTGCAGGTGCCCCTTCTCGAGCATCGCTCGCTCCTGGTAGGGGGGGACCGTCTCGTACGTCCCGCGATCCCAGATGAGAACGTCGCCTGCGCCGTATTCGCCGTCGGGAATGCGCCCTTCGAACGCGTTGTAGGCCATCGGATGGTCTTCGGTCTGCACCGCGAGCCTCCGCACCGTGGGGTCGAAGCTCGGTCCCTTCGGCACGGCCCAACTGGCCATCGCACCGTCGATTTCGAGACGTACGTCGTAATGAAGACGGCGGGCGTCGTGCTTCTGGACGACGAACGCGAGGTGCGCCGCCGCCGAGGCCGGCGCGGCTTCCAGCGAAGGCGCTGTTGGGCCAGCCGACACCGCGCCCGACGCCGTTTTCTTTTCCTCGCCTTCGCGGGTCTGCGACGATCGCTTCGAATCGCCTCGCGCGGCCCCGCCCGCAGGACTCGGCGTCCCCGCGGAGTCTTCCGGCGCGGGCTCGGGCGTGACTCCGAACCTCCGCTTGGCGCGGTACGTCGCGAGTCGCTGCTCCGGGTCGGGCCCGACCGGACTGCGCGGCGTTTCAGTGGTCGGCTTCGGCTTCGATGCGGAGCTTTTTTTGCTAGTCGCCATAGGTCACGATGCTGTCGCGCGCCCCGCGCGAGGAGAATCTGCGATGCGCTCCTTCTGGTCCGGTGAAATTGCGTTCGGCCTCGTCACCATTCCGGCGAAACTGTATACGGCGACCAAAGACCTGACTCCACAGTTTCACCAGCTGCACAAAGAAGACGGCGGCCGTGTCACCATGGTGCGGCGCTGCACGAAGTGCCACCGCGATCTCGCCTGGGACGAGATAGGCAAGGGCTACGAAGTCGCCAAGGGCGAGTACGCCCTCTTCAGCAAAGAGGAGCTCGCGAAGCTCGACGGCGACGAGGACGGCGGGACGATCGACATCGTCGAGTTCGTCGACCCGCTCGAAGTGGACCTCGCGTACGTGGAGAAGAGCTACTGGGTCGGACCGGGCAGCAAAAACGTGCGCGGCTACGAGTTATTGCGCGCGGTCCTCGACGAGACCAAGAAAGTCGCGCTCGCCAAGGTGAAGCTGCGCACGCGCACGCGCCTCGCGCTCCTGCGGCCGCGCGGGCGGCTCTTCTCGCTCGACATGATGCGCTACGCGGAGGAGCTCGTGCCCGGCGACGAGATTGCGCCCGGTGAAGGCAAGGCGGCGCAGCCGCGCGAAAAGCAGCTCGCGCTGCACCTCATCGAAGAGCTGTCCGGTCCGTTCGACCCGGCGAAACACCCCGACGAATACCGCAGCGCCGTGCTCGCCGCGGTGGATCAGAAGGTGGAGGCGGGCCACGTTTCGAAGGATGGAACGGCGGAAGCGGAGGCGCCTGCGGCGGCGGCGACCGGCGCCCAAGTGATCGACCTGGCCGAGCTCTTGTCGCGGTCGATTCAGGTGGCAAATAAGCCCGGGCCCGCCAAAACGCATCACGCGAGCGCCCACCAAGCGACGTCCGGTGACCAGACGGAGCACGAAGACACCGAAAAGGGCGAGAAGCAAAAGGGCCACGCGAAGAAGAAGCGCGCTGCGGGGTAATCCTCGCGGTCGCACTCTACGGCGCGCCGGAGGGCGTCCGGACCGCTTCCGAAGACCGCGCGGCAGCCGCCGCCTGACGTTCAATCCGCCGTGGCGTTCGGCGTTTCGCTGAATCGATAACCGACACCGCGCACGGTCTCGATGAAGCGACCCGCCGTCCCGAGCTTGTCGCGGAGCCGTTTGACGTGCGTGTCGACCGTGCGCGACGCGACGTCCGCGTCGGTGGCCCACACGTCCGTCAGGAGCGTGCCGCGCCCTTGCACCCGATCGCGACGTTCGGTCAGGGTCACGAGCAGCTTGAACTCGAGCGCGGTGAGCGCCACTTCTTCGCCGCCCACGGTGGCGCGGTGTGCTTCGCGGTCGATGCGGAGCTCCCCCACTTCGAGGACGCGCGCTTCGGGCGTGCGGCCGCGCCGCAAGACGGCGTCGACTCGCAGCATGAGCTCGCGGACGCTGAACGGCTTCACGACGTAGTCGTCCGCGCCGAGCTCGAAGCCGATGATCCGGTCGATTTCCTCCGCGCGCGCCGTCACCATGATGATGGGGACGAGCTGCGTCTCCGGCTCGCGGCGGAGGACCTTCGCCACATTCGTCCCGGGAATGTCGGGCAACATGACGTCGAGAAGCACGACCTCGGGCCGGACCTCGTGCGCGAGCCGGATCGCAGCCTCCCCGGTGGCGGCGCCGAACGGCCGGTGGCCCGACTGCGTCAGGTTGTACGTAAGTACCTCCCGCAGGTCGGCCTCGTCTTCCACTACGAGCACGCGAGCCATGAGGAGACACTGGTGGGATTCTGCAACCAATCGGCGCCGGGTCCGTGACGTTTGCGTCACTACACGGTGGTCGCAGACGTTCAGCGGTTCTTCGCCCGCGGCGGAGGTCAGCCGCTCGCTGCAATCCGCTACTCGAGGCGTGGCACGTTCGGCACGACGGAATTGTCGAATGGAAAGCACCCGGTCGGCGAGCACGTCATCAACGGGTCGGCGTCCGGTCCCGCCTCGACGATGCAGGAAGCTTCCCCCGCGTCGAAACCCGCATCCACGGAGTCGCCGGAGCCGCCGTGGCTGTCACAGCCGGCGAGCAGGCAGACGAGAAACCAGAGAAGCGACACGCCGACGACTGTCTTCATCGAAGTCGTCATTGGATCTCGCAGTAACCTGCATGGCAACTCGGATACGGCGCGGAGCAATCGAGGTCGCTCGTGCAAGCCACGCAGTAGTCCGGCAACGTCGCGCCGGTCGTGACCGAGTAGAAGCAAGGGCACGGCTCGACCGGCTGGTAAGACGCTTCGGGTCCCATCTCGGAAGCCCGCACGACTTCCATCGCGCACCAAGGCACGAGCGAAGCGCTGATTTCCGAGGCCTGGACCGTTTGCTTTTCGAACGCTCCGATCGAGCGCGGCAAAGCCGTCGGACCGCCGCCATCGAGGAAGCCAAGTGCGTCCGTATTCGTGTCCAACGGCTCCGGCGTGAGCAGTTGGCCCGGGTTCGGCCCCGTCGCGATGAAATAATTCAAAAACGCGATCATGGCCGCAATCTTCCCCGTATTGCTCGAATCCCCGTTGCCCGGCAGCGGATTGCCCGCTCCATCGACGTTGTAATAAAAGTGGAGCGGACCCCACGCGGCGTAACGCCCTTGTCGAACGTTGAGCTTGTCCTTCGCGGTCGCCGCCGAATCGGGCAAGTAACCGCAAGGCTGCCCGGCGTGTTGATAGGCCAAAATCTTGAGTTTGTTGTCCGTGGCGCCACCGTTGTATTGGGCGACTTCGCCGTCGGAAAGGACGCCGATGGTCGCAGACTGGTCGTCGAGAACGTTCGCGAGGGCGTCCCCCATGAAAGGCGCCTCCGCCTGTTGCTGGATGGGGACGCACCCGTCGTTCATCGGCTCGGAGGGCAGACACGTGATGGCGCCCGCCGTCGCCAGCTCCGCGTTGGCCCAGAGGGGCGCCGAGAGGCCGATCGCGGCGCCGAGCAATGTCTGAATCCCCGATGTCGATTGCCGGACGAAAATGGACCCCGGGTCGGTCCACGGGGGAACCGAGTATCCGAGGGCGTCATATCCAAAGACGACGTAAGCAGCCTCCGCGCTGATGGCAGATGCACCCGAGAGCACTGGCGCGGCGAACGTCGCCGCCTGGATGGGGCCGAGAATATGTCCCGGGTTCGCCATTTGGCTAATCGTGGTCGTATTTTCGCACGTCTCGTAATAGACGTCCGACACGACGATATCGACGGGTGGAGCCGGAACCGAAGACGTACAGGCGGTTCCGTTCTGGAGCGTAAGGATCCCGCCGCTCGGCGGCGTTTGGCCCCGGCTCGGGCCGTAGTAGATCGGCAGCGGTGGGACAGTCGGAGGATCGGTCACGGGCACTTCCCCGGACGGCTGCCCCTCGATCAAATCGTTGAGCGCCACGCAGGAGTCCGCGGGCTGCCAAATGATACTGAACACTCCTGGCGGCGCACCGACAGGAACGAGCGACAGCAGGTTTCCCCCGATTCCCGAGAGCACCGGGGCGATCGCACTGGACCCAGCGACATAGATGCGATCGGGAAAGTTGTCGTTGCCGAAGAAATCCGCCCCCTCGCAGGCCGGGTTCATCTGTGCGCGCGCATCTCGCGCCAGCCCCAGGAGGGACACGGCCAATGGCAACGCTGCCCGCGCGAGCCTTCGGTTTCGAACGGACGAAGAGGTCATTCTTGCGTGCAGTCTCCGAGTCGCGCGTCACCGTCCGCGCGGGCCGGATCCTGGATGAGGGATGAGCGGGCTGCCGCGCGCGCCGGATCCACTACACCGCTAGTTCGAAACTGTCCGCGACGTTTGTGTGGCAAGCGGGTCTCCGCCCGGTCGTGGCGACCGAAGGCTTCGGAGTCGCGGGTATTGCCGGCCAAAATGTTACAAACGTTTCACGCGATTTCCGGTCCGAGGGCATAGGGTCCGGCCGCGTCTCGCTCGGTCCGCTCTCCCGCAGTCTCTGCGAAAGGACCCTTTTGGTTCCATGATCACGAAGGCTCCGGTGCGCTGGACAATCGGCATCCTCGCTCTTCTTGCGGCCGCCCAACCGCGAACGGCGCGCGCCCAGGTGATCGTGCCGACGTGCAGCCAGCTTGCGCAGCCGACGATCGCTCAGGACGGCGGACCGGCCACGAGCCCGCTCACCATCGCCGGGCCCGACGCCACCCTCGGCTCCGCTACGGGGTCCGCCCTCGTTGCGACGATCGCGACCACGCTGCAGCAGGCGTTCGTCTATGTGACGACTCCGTCCTGCGCCGCAATTCAAGACATCATTGCCGGCACGGCCGCCGGGGCAACAGGGAACTACGTGACGCCGACGGGAGCAGGGGCGCTCATGCCCTGCACGGCGAGCGGGATGATCCCCGACTTGGCCCTGTCGGAAGTCTACGCAGACACGTGCACGCCGGGCCTTCTCACGGCAAACCAGCTCGACCTTCTCGGACCGGTCAATGTGTCGACGCTCGTCGTGCCCTTCGCCTCCACCGAGCCATCGGTCAACGCCGACGCCGCCTACGTCATCTTCGGATTCGGCGCCGTCGATTACGCCGTCAAACCGTGGACGGATCCGGCCTCGATCTTCGAGCCGCAAATCGCGTCGTCGGGGCTCATGCTCGTCGGCTCCGCGATCGGGCTCGCGCCCCCGAAGTGGGCCAGTCCACTGGTCGCCAACACGGCGCTCACCGCGGAGGTCAAAGCGGTGTCCGGGGGCAAGGCCAACGCGGCCATCGGCATCCTTCCGGCCATCACCGCGGAAGCGAACCCTACGTCGCTCAAAGTGCTCGCGTACGAGCACACGGGCCAAGGCTGTGGATACCTGCCCGACTCCGATTCGCTGCATACGGATCGAATCAACGTCAGGGAGGGCCGCTACGCGCTCTGGGGGCCTACCCACTTCATCATGAGCGTGGATGGGTCGGGCAATCCGCTCGACCACAACGGGCAATCGAATTCGTCGCTCGCCATGCTCGCGAACCTCCTCGCAAGCACGGGGCCGTCGTCCTCCCCGAGCGCGCCCCCGACGGCGCTGGCTCCACAGGCGACCGCCGTGAGCGAGAGCACGAAGCAGCTCCTCATGCTGGGTGAAACAACTGCGGGTCTCGTCCCCTGGTGCGCGATGGAAGTCGTCCGCGGCGTGGAGGCGGGCGACGAATCTTCGTATGCACCGCCGGAACCGTGCGGCTGCGCCTTCGAGAACGCGATGGGATCCTCGCCGTCGCCGATGCGGTGCGCGACGTGCCAGTCCGAGACGGATTGCCAGCTGGTCACGGGCGCTCCGTTTTGCAGCTACGGCTATTGCGAGGCTCTTCCATGACGAAACGCCTCTCTCTCCGGCTTGCGTGCGCGCTCGCCGTGATCCTCGCCTCCTTCCTCGGCCTCTTCGCTTGCGGCAACGGCGATGACAACTCCTCCGCCACGCCGGGGGTCGATGCCGGGCCCCAACTCGGCACGGTCGGAGACGGCAATCCGGGAATTCTCTGTTACGACGGCGGATTCGACGCGGGCGACGCCACGCTCACTCCGTACAACACATGCTCGCCTTATTCCGCGGGTTGCATTCCGTTCGATCCGGCTCGCGTGCCGGTACATCCGACTTTGTGACGGCGGAGGACGAGATCGCTTGCGCCGTTTAGTTGTCACGCGACGGTCACGCTTCTCGGTTACCAGCAAGTGTCGTGGCCGACGTCCTCGTCATCGATTCGGACGAAGTCGCCGTCGAGGTCCTCGTTGGCGCCCTGCGGGAGGCCGGACACTCGCTTCGCGTCGCCCGGACCGGCGCCGGCGGAATCGTCGGCGCGCGCGCGCAGCGGCCTGATGTCGTCGTCATCGAAGCGATTTTGCCGGACATTCCCGGCACCGAAGTGTGCCGCTCGCTGAAAGCCGAAGATGCGACACGGGACACGTGCATCGTGTTCCTGAGCGCGAAGAACGCGCCGAGCGATCGGGTGCTCGCCCTGGAGCTCGGGGCGGACGACTACGTGTCGAAGCCATTCGACGCGCGAGAACTCGTGCTTCGCATTCAGGCGCTCCTTCGGCGCACCACCCAGCAAAAGCCTGTCCGCTCCACCGTGGGCCCCCTGTCGATCGATCGGGCCGCGCACCGGGTCCTGGTCCGCGGGCACGACATTCGACTCACGGCGCTCGAACTGCGCCTGTTGTGCGCGCTCTACGACGGCGGTTCGCGGGTGCAGTCGCGCGAAGCGCTCTTGCACGAAGTCTGGGGCGACGAACGCGGAATCACGACGCGCACGGTCGACACGCACGTGAAGCGATTACGCAAGAAGCTCGGGGACGCCGCGGCCTTCATTCGCAGCGTGCGGGGCGTGGGCTACGGCTTCGACGCGCCGACCGGCGACGCCTGAAGAAACGGCCGGCGCGGCGGGCGCGCCGAACGTGCCGAACGCGACCGATGCGGCCGTTCGCGAAGGCAAACGGCGAAGAACGGCCAAGAGCGCGTACCCTCCGGCAATCCATACGAGCTCCTTGCCGCGCTTGACCACGACGAACGCGGCGGCAGCGTCGGGCGCGACGCCCATCGCGGAGAGGAGCGCCGCATAGCCCGCGTCTTGAACGCCGAGCCCCGCGGGCAGGACGTTGCCGGCCGAACGAAGCAACGAGATCGCGACTTCCGCGCCCATCGCAAACCCGAAGTCGAGCGGCACGCCCAGAAGGCGCAGGATCACTACGGTGTCGACGGCTTCGAAGAGCCAACAGCAAAAGAAACACGCCGTCGCGCTCCAGGTCAGGTCGCGCGCCGCGCCGACGCGCCGAAGCGTGGCATCGCCCGCGGAGGCGTGCTCCCGCCAGGCCGCCACGCGCCGCCGGAAGGAATCGTTGGGCACTTTGGCCAGCGCCGATTGAATCCGCACGAGGGCGCCGTAACCGCGAAAGCCGAGACCGAGGCCGAGCGAAAGCCCGAGGGGAACGAGCGCGGAAGCGGCAATCGCCCACGCGAGCCACGCGCCGCCCAGATCGCGTCGCGAGATCGCAGTCAGGGCCTCCGCCCCGAGCGCAGCGCCGAGCACGATGTACGCGGCGTGCGCCCTCGTCACGAGCCATTTCCGGCCGACGGCAAGGACGGCCCCGTCGGCAAGAGGCACGCCCTCGCGCGTCGCGAGCAGGCTGGCGGTCATCGAGTCGGACACGAGAAATCCGGCAGGGGCCGTCATGTGCAGGGCTTCGGTCGCTACGCGAACGAGAACGAGGGACGCATGACGCACGCGCCGGCCCATCGCGACCAGCACGAAACGCATGCCCGCCGCGTCCATCGCCATCCCGGCGATCCACGGAAAGAGCGCGAGCGGCGCCGCAGGTCCCATGCGAAGGACGGCGCGCGCCGTCGCCCGCGCGTCGACCCCCGCGAAAGCGTGAGCGAGGAGAGCCCCCGCCCCGAGGAGCACCGCCGCCGCAACCGCCAGATGAACCGCGCGCGAAACGTGAGACGACAAGCGGGACGTACCCCGAGCGGCCGAAGCTGCCATCTGCCGGCAGCGTCGGCCCCTCAAGTGCCAGACGCGCGACGGCATTGCCATTCCGTCGTGAACTATTGCTCAGATGTTCACGTCGCCTCTCGCCTCTTCGCCCGGCGATTCCGAGAATCCCGGGAAAGGTTACATCCCTTTACATTGCTCCAGGCAGTGTGCCGGGCTAATGTCCGTCCATGCGAGCTATCGCCGCTGGAGCCGCCTTGGCGTCCGTGGTGTTTTTTGGAGCGGCCGCGAGCGCCGACACGGCCCACGCCGCCTCCGAGCGCTCCGCCAGCGCGGGCGCCTTCGTTCCTTTACCACCCGACGCGGTCAAGCGCCTGAAAAGCAGCGACGCCGTCCAGGTGAAATCCGCACTGGACGATGTGCGCGTGTCGGGCAAAGCGGGTGTTGCCGCGGTACCGGCGATCGTCGAGCGCCTGCGCGCGGGCCTCACGCCTGCGCTCACGCTGGCGGCCATCGAGACCCTCGGTGACACCGAAAGCGAGACCGCCACGGACATTCTCGCCTGGTACTCCCATCATCGAAATGTCGAAATCCGGCGGACCGCCATCCAGTCGCTCGCGCGAACGAAAGGGACGCAGGCGGTCACTGCCCTTCGCAACGCTCTCTCGGATCCCGATCCGGCGGTCCGCGGATTGTCGGCGACCGCGCTCGGAGACATGCGGGCGAAGGACGCTGTGCCCGCCCTCTTCGCGGCGCTCGAGCACAACGTGCCCGAAGCGGCCGCCGCCATCGGGGAACTTTGCTCCGACACGGATTGCGAGCGGCTGGCTGCCAAAATCGGCCACATGCCGTTCGATGTCGTCACGAGCGGTCTGGACGAAGTGCTTTTGCGCCCGCCGGTGGACGTGAAAGACGAGATCAAAGTGAAGATTGTCGGGCGTGTCCGCGAGATGGGGACCGCCGAAGCCAATCGGTTCTTGAAAGGCGTGCAGACGCGCTGGCCTACGCGCGCATCGGCGCGCGTGAAGCAAGCCATCGACCAAGCCGTCATCGCGACCGCGAGCTCGCCCGGCGCGGACGAGGCCACGAGAGCCCAATGAGTCGCCTGCACCTCGCCCTTTCGATTCCGGTCCTCGCCGCCGTGGTGTCCTCCTGCGGGGGCGGACAGACGCGCGTCAACCTATTTTCCACCGATTGGGAAGACGATCGGGGAGCCTCGATCGAACGCGTGCGACAGCGCATCGCGAGCACGCCGATTGCGCCATCGGCCGATGTCGTCGTCGGCGTCACGCGCAGCGGCGACACGATCGTGGGCCTGCCCCTCTCCCAGGGCGGCTCGAAGTGGACGTTTGCGCACGCGCTCGACGGGCGCCCCACCGTCGCGGGCAGCCTCGTGATCGGGTCGGGCGGCGGCGAGGTCTTTGCGCTCGATGCCACGAGCGGACACCTCGTCTGGAAGCGGCCGACGGGCGGGATCGCGCTGTTGGGGGCCGGCGACGACGGCGCGGTCACGGTCGTCGCCTTCAAGCGCGCCGGGGCGAGCGGGAGCGTGCTCCTCGCGGTGACGCGCGACGGTGAGGTGGTGCGCCAGATCGAGACGGACAAGTCCGTGGGGGAGCCTGCGGTCGTCGGGCGGATGGCGTTCGTGCCATGGGCCGGCGAGTACGTATCGGTCATCGACCTGACGAATGGCGACGAAGCGGCGCGCGTCACCCTGCGCGAGCAGTCGAGCCGCGCCTTCACGGAGGGAGGCTCGCTGTGGTTCGGTGAGCTCGGCTACATCCGGTTCGACGAGCGGATCGGCCAGGCCTCCCGCGGGGGCGCTTCGACGATCCAGCTTGCAGCGCGGGAGCTGCCGGGCCAGCCGAAGTTGATGGAGCCGGGGAGCGAACCGCTGCCCCTCGCGGCCAACGCCGACGACAAGGTGCGGCTCTACGCGAAGCCGTCGTTTGGCGCGAACGGCGCCGCGATCGAAGACGGCCGCTACTACGCGACGTATTTCCGCGTCGCCATGGGCTTTGGCGCAAACGGGGCGAACGGCAGCCAACTCGCCTGGACGCGGCTCCAGAGCGCCGACTCGATCGGCGGCGCGGCGGCGTCGGGCGGCATCGTCTTGTGCGACGAGGACGGCAAGGTCGTCGCGCTCGATGCGAAGACCGGCGGCACGCTCTCCACCTGGGACCTCGGCGGCCCTATCCGCGCGTGCGTCGTCCACATCGACGGGGACAAGCTCGAGGGCGCTCCGTCGGACGCGAAGCCGCTCATCGCACAACTCGAGGAAGTCGTCCTGGCCGACGCACCGGAGCTCTCGGCCGCGCAGAAGATGCTGCTGCGCGAGCTCGCGGGCATGTCCGACGATACGGCGACGAGGACACTGGTGGAGCTGGCGAGCGACCCGCGGACCGGCCCGGATCTGCTGCACGATGCGCGTGCCGATCTGGCGAAGCGCCGCAACGGCGCCTCGTATATGGAGGCGGCTCTCGCGCGCCACTACGACTATTTGAAGGACGTTCTACGCGCGCCGCCCGTCGGGCCCATCGCCGAGGCGCTCGGCGCGATGAAAGAAACGGCCGCGGCGCCGCTCCTCGCGTCGCATCTGCTCGACCCGTCGGATACGGAAGACGACGTGAAGCAGGCCGCCGCGGCGCTCGCGATCGTCGGTGGCACGGGCGAAGTCCCCACGATGGAGCGATTCTTCGGAATGTATCGAGCCAGTGCGGAAGACGATGACGTGGCGGCGGCCGTCGTCAGCGTGGGGCAGGCGCTGATCGCAATCCGCGGGCCCCAGGGCCGCACCGAAGTCGCCGCCGCCGTCTCCG
>DATHQY010000246.1:0-11464 GCA_035482215.1 Polyangiaceae bacterium
ATGTTTTGCATGCCACGGTCGATCTCGTCTTGCGTCGCCGTGAGGTGCGCTCGATCGGCCTGCTGCTCCTCCAGACGATCGTCGATCATCCGGTTGAGGAGCTCTTTGTACATCTCCTGTTCCTGGACGCTGATGACGTTCTGGTCCTGCGTCTGGGTACGGATCTGCACGCGGCCCGCGAGGGCTCGGTGCACGAGCTCCGTCCACAGAATCGGTCGCTCGCCGATGACGGCCACGACACGCTCGACGATCGTCGCGCGCGCGGCCGGCTCGCCGAGCGAGACCAGGAAAAGGAGCGCCACGCACGCGCCGACCAAAGCCGCTGCGATTGGCACCCGCGTTCTTCGCGTCCGACTCCGCCGCAACGCCACGGCCTTTAGCGCTTCGAGTACTGGAACCGCTTACGCGCGCCGGGCTGGCCGTACTTCTTGCGTTCCTTCTTGCGCGCATCGCGCGTCAAGAAGCCCGCGCGCTTCACCGCGCTGCGTTTCTCGGGATCGAGCGCGATGAGGGCGCGCGCGATGCCGTGGCGCATCGCCTCGGCTTGCGCGCTCTTTCCTCCGCCCGCGCACGTGGCGGACACGTCGAACTGATCCTGCGCTTCGATGAGCTCGAGCGCCTGGCGGAGCACCATGCGCGACGTCTCACGCTCGAAGTACTGATCGACCGGGAGTCCGTTGACGACGATCGTGCCGCTTCCGGCCTTGAGCCATACGCGAGCGATGGCGGTCTTGCGTTTGCCGGTAGCGTAAGTGCGGGTATCGGTGGGCATGGGATTACGACGATTGCGCCGTGCGCGGCGGCAGGGGCTGGGGTTTCTGCGCGACGTGCGGATGATCCGGCGTCGTGTAAATCTTGAGCTTGGTTAGCATCTGGCGGCCGAGTACGCCCTTCGGCAGCATGCCCCGGACCGCCTTCTCGACGGGGAACGTGCCCTTGCGTGCGAGGAGGTGCCGGTAGCTCTCGGCCTGGAAACCGCCCGGGATGCCCGAGTGGTGGTAGTAGAACTTCTTGTCGAGCTTGCCGCCGGTGAGCAGCACCTTGTCGGCGTTCACCACGATGACGAAATCGCCCGTGTCTTCGTGGGGGGTGTACTGCGGCTTGTGCTTGCCGCGGAGCACCATGGCGACTTCGCTGGCCAGGCGGCCGAGCGGCTTGTTCGTGGCGTCCACCACCCACCATGCGCGCGAAGCCTGGGCTTGCGCTGCCGTCATGACGAAGGTTTTCTGAGGCCGGCGCGTGGGTTGGGACTCGGGGGATGACATGACGATGGCGACTTTCGCGAGGGCCGTCGGCGGGCGCGCGTATGCGCAGAGCCCCGCCAAAGGGCCGCGGAACCTACGTGGCGACGGCCGGCCTGTCAAGTCGACCCGCGCGGAAGGTCGTCCGCCGCCCGCGGCCCTCCACGTGCGCGCGCTCAGGCCCTCCTGAGCCTTCTACGAGCCGGACGCTTTTGCCACGCGCTGCGAGGAGACCGTTGTGGCGCCGTGTGCAAAACGCGTCGGTTCGGACAACCGGCGCAACAATTCGTAACATTTGGAAAACATTACGTTGTGCGCGCTTTTTGGGGAATCTGGCGGGCCCGCCACGGGTTTTGCTTCCGAAATGACGATGCCGTCCGTCTCCGTGCCCTCGCTCGCGCTCTCGCCCATGACTCATCCCTCCGATCGGAACCCTTCCGGCGAGAAGGATGAGGACGCTGGCAGCGAGCGCGTCGAGGGGGCACGCGGCGAGCGGGACGAGCGCGCCGCTCGGGCGGGGCAAGGCGAGGACCCGGGAGGGAAGACCCAGCGCCGGCCTCGAGCCCCGACGAACGACGCCGACGTCGAGCACCAGCTTCTCCAGCGCGATCGGATGGCGTCGCTGGGAACGCTTTCGGCGGGGGTCGCGCACCAGATCAACAACCCGCTCACGTACATCCTGGCCAATCTGGATCACGTGCTCCGGAAGCTTCGCACGGCCGGCGCGAGCGACGATCCTCTGGCCGTGCTCACGAGTCCCGAGGGCGAGGGACTCTCGGGGCTCGTCGAATCGCTCGAGCACGCCGTAAACGGAGCGCATCGCGTGAGGCAAGTCATGCGCGATCTGCTCACGTTCTCGCAAGGCAACATCGAGCAAAAGAAGATCGTCGACGTGCGCGGCATTCTCGAGAGCGCGACGCAGATGGCCTGGCACGAGATCCGGCACAAGGCCCGCCTCGACAGGCGGATGGCGGAGGTGCCGCCGGTCGAGGCGAACGAAGCGCGCCTCGGGCAGGTCTTTCTGAGCATCCTGATGAACGCCGCGCAGGCGATCCCCGAAGGGGAAACCGAGGACCACCAGATTCGCGTCGCCTGCCGCACCGACGCAGACGGGAACGCCGTGATCGAGATCGCCGACACGGGAGTCGGCATCGCCGAAGATCAGCTGCCCTTCGTGTTCGATCCCTTCTTCACGACCAAGGGCGACGGGACGGGCCTGGGCCTCGCCGTGGCGCACGGCACCGTGAAGAGCCTCGGCGGCGAAATCGCCGTCGAGAGCGAGCTCGGACGCGGCACGACCTTTCGTATCGCTTTACGGCCGGCGAAGACCGCGATCGCATCGAACTCGTCGCATTTGGTCGACGTGCGGTCCGCCGAGCCGTGCCGCGTGCTCATCATCGACGACGAGAAGCTCGTCGCGGAAGCGATCGCGCGCTCGCTCGCGGACGACAACCAGGTCGAAGTCGTGACCGACGCGCGGCAGGCCCTCGCGCGGATCGATGCCGGCGAACACTACGACGTCGTGCTTTGCGACTTGATGATGCCGGCCATGACCGGGATGGACCTCTACGCGGAGGTCATGCGGCGCGTGCCGAAGCTCGCCGCGCGACTCGTCTTCATGACGGGCGGTGCGTTCACGGCGCGCGCGCGGGCCTTCATGGAGAGCGTGAAGAACCCGTGCCTCGAGAAGCCGCTCGACATGGGGCGGCTGCGGAGCCTCGTCGCTCGCGCGGGCCACGCTTCCTGAGGCTCTCGCCGAGGGGCCCGCGCGGTGCTCCGGCGGTCGCGCCCGTCGAAAGGGCTTAGGCCTCCTGAAGCGTCCAGATCCCGTCCGGCCCGCGGAGCTCGTGCGGACGGAACGACGCCTTGTATTGTAGCGAGCGGCACTCGCGAACGCGGTACCCGAGATAGACGTACGGGCGCGCTTCGGCCCGCGCGTCGTCCACGAGAGAGACCACATTCGCGGTCCCGAGCGAGTGCTGCGCGTACGCCGGATCGTAATAGAAGAACGCCGCGGAGAGCGCGTTCGGCGTGGCGTCGAACAGTCCGACGCCGACGAGGCGGCCGCCCGCTCCGTCATCGTAGAACGCGGCTTCGCGGGCACAAGGGTGCGGAAAGGCGAATTCGAGCGCGTACCGCTCGCGCGTCTGCGGGTTCGCCTCCCATCCGCGCGCGACTTCGCGCGACGCGTGCCATCGCGCGTAGAGGTCGAGGCGCGCGTCGTCGACCTGCGGGGGGCCGACGACGCGCCGCAAGCTCGACGCGGCGCGCGCCGCCCGCCGCTGGCTCTTGCTCGGCGCGAAGCTCCCGGCCAAAACGCGCAGGCTAACGCACTCGGTGCAGCGCGCGCAGCTCGGGCGAAAGTAGATGGGCCCGAAACGCCGCCAACCGCCTTCGAGGAGCGACTCGAGCTCGCCCTCCGTGACGTCGAGCATCACGCGGATCTCGAGCTGCGCCGTCTCTTGAGGCAGGTACGCGCAGGAGCGGGGTTTCTCGCGGAATTGCTCGAGCAGATGCATGCGACGCGCCTCGAGCCGCCCGTGCCTAGGGTCGTGCTAAGGTGCGCGCCGGCCTTTGATTCCGCAAGCGCAAGAATGTGCTACCGCCGCGTCCGAGCACCCGGTCACCTATAGCGTCGTCGTCCCCGTCTTCAACGAAGAGGGGAACGTCGAGGCGCTCGCCGCCCGCGTCATTCGGACGATGGAGCAAGTCGGCGCCCCGTTCGAGCTTCTTTTCGTCGACGACGGCTCGCGCGACGGCACGCCCGAGCGCCTGCGCAAGCTCGCCGCGCGCGACCGTCGCATTTGCGTCGTTCGATTCACGCGCAACTACGGGCAAGAGGCCGCCGTCGAAGCGCTCTACCTGAACGCGCGCGGGCGCTGGCTCATTCAACTGGACGGGGACCTGCAGCACCCGCCCGAAGAGATCCCGAAGCTCGTCGCGAAGAAGGACGAGGGCTACGACGTCGTGTACGGCGTTCGCCGGCAGCGGCACGACTCGGCGTTCCGCGTGGCCGCGTCGCGCGCGATGCAATGGGGCATGCGCTCGATGATGGAGATCGAGCTCCCGGACGACGTGTCGACGTTCCGCCTGATGAGCGCTCCCATCGCCCGTCTCGTCGCGGCGCTTCCCGAGCGGCGCAAGTTCTTCAGCGCGCTGCTCGTCTGGAGCGGCGCGCGCATCGGCAGCGTCAACGTGAAGCACGAGGCCCGCCACGCCGGCGCTTCGCACTACGGGTTCTCCAAGCTCCTGAACCATACGTTCGACCTCATCGTCGGCTTCTCGAGCAAGCCGTTGCGCTACATCGGCACGCTCGGCTTCGCGTTCGCGGCGCTGGGCCTTTGCCTCGGCGCGTGGGTCATCACGCGCAAGCTCCTCTGGGACTACGGCATGATGGGGTGGCCATCGCTCTTCGCCGCGGTCGTCATCCTCGGCGGCGTCCAGCTCATGGCGACGAGCGTCATCGGCGAATACATCGCGCGCATCTACGTGCAGGCGCAGGCGCGGCCGCTCTATACGGTGGCCGAGCGGCTCAATTTCAATGAGCTGCAGGCTCCCGACGAGCTGCAGCGGCTCTCGCTCGCACCGGTGGGAGGGGCGCGGGCGCACGTGTCCGAGGGGCCCGCCTCGGAAGCCCCGCGTTCGGCCGCCGTTTCGTCGCAGGGCGCTCTCGCCGCGAAGCGAGCCACGTCGTGAAGCGCATCCTCGTAGTGGGCTGCGGCTTCCCGCAGCTGTCGCTCGTGCGCGCAGCGAAGCGGCGGGGCCTTCACGTGATCGGCGCCGACGCGAATCCGCGGGCGGTCGCGGTGAAGCACTGCGACGAGTTCGTCGAAGTCTCGACGAACGACGTCGACCGCCTTTGCGCCGCGCTGCGATCGTCGCGTGCCGACGCCGTGACGACGACCGGAAGCGAAGTCGCTTTGAAAGCGACCGCGGAAGTCGCCGCGCGCGAGCGCCATGCGTTTTACGCGGACCCCGATACAGTGCGTCTTTGCCAGGACAAGGACGCGATGCGCGCGGCGTACGCGCGCGCCTCCGTGAGCGTCCCCGCCTTCGCGCGCTGCGAAGACCTGCCCGCGGCCCGTGCGCTCGCGGGGCGTTACGGTTACCCGCTCGTCGTGAAGCCGGCGCGCGGCTGGGGGCAACGCGGCGTCGCCCGCGTGGACGACGAGCGGGATCTCGTGCGCGCCTTCGAAGAAGCCCGCGCCCACTCGGCGAGCGCCGGCCTCTCCGCCGTCATCGTGGAAGGATGGCTTGAGGGCCGCGAATATTCGGTCAACGGCTGGATCGAAGACGGCCGCCTCGCAAGCTATTGCGTCACCGAGCGCCTCACCGTGCCTGGCAAGAGACCGCTCGGCGTCATGATCGCCGAGCTGTATCCGTCGGGCCTGTCCGCGGAGGACGAGGCACGCGTCGTCGAAGAAGCGCGCCGTGGAGCGGCGGCGCTCGGCCACGTGCGCGGGCCTTGCTATTCGCAGGTTGCCCTCGGCCCCGGCGGACGGCCCACGCTCTTCGAGACGGCGGCGCGCCTCGGCGGAGGCTTCGATGCGGACGTGACGAAGCTGGCTTCCGGGGTGGACCTCTATGAGCGCCTCCTCGGTGTCGCACTCGGAGATCCCGCTCTCGAACGCCAGGGGGCGGTCCAGCCGGCGCAGCCCGCAGCTGTCGCCAAGTTCCTCGTCGCGGAGCCGGGGTTCGTGCGGCGCGTATCGGGCCTCGACCGCGCCCGCGCGGAAGCCGGCGTGCAGGACGTCGAAGTCTTCGTCCCGGTCGGCGGGCGCGTGTGGCCCTTGACGGACAGCGCGAAGCGCGCGGCCTACGTCCTGTGCGAAGGCGCCTCTCGCGCCGATGTTCTCGCCCGCGCCGACGCCGCCCTCGTGCGCCTCCGCATTGAGACGCAGACCGAGCCCGCCGCGGAGGCGACGCAATGACCACGCATGCGAACGGGGCCAACGGAACCAAAGAAACCAACGGCACCCCCCGAACGAAGGTCGCGAGCAAGACCGGTTCATCGGGCATCTTCCAGCTCTTCAAGGAGCGCCAGACGCGCACGGCGCTCTACGGGGCTGCGGCGTACTGGGACGCGCGCGCGTCGGCCCGGAGCGGCATGGCCCGATCGCTGTGGCCGTCCAACGCATTCAACGCGGTGTGGGACGAGCGCCAGCGCACGCTGCTCGACCGCGAACTCGGTTCGCTGCGCGGGCGCCGCGTGCTCGACGTCGGCTGCGGAACGGGTCGCATGGCGCGGTGGCTTGCGGAGGAGCGCGGGGCCGCGAGCGTCGTCGGCATCGACTTCTCGCAGGCGACCGTCGACGCCGCCCGCCTCGAGTCGAGCGCCCTCGTGTCCTGCGGCGTTCTTCGCTACGAGCAGGGCGACGTCGTTGCAGGGCTCTCGAGCGTCGCGCCTTCCACCTTCGACGATGCGCTCGTCCTCGGGTGCCTGTCGGTCGCGTGCCGCGATCGCGCGTCCCTCGAACGAGCCCTCGGCAACGTCGCACGGGCCGTGCGGCCGGGCGGGCGCGTCGTGCTTCTCGAGCCGATTCATCGCTCGCCCCTGCTCCGCCGTGTGCTCGATCTCGGCATCGAAGAATGGATCGCGTGCGCCAATCGCCAAGGACTCGCGCTTCAGCGCGCATCGCGCATGGGGTTCGTCCCGGCGCGGCTCGTTCTCAGCGTGCGCGACCTACCGCACTCATGGGTCGACCCGCTGTTTCGCGCGGGCGAATGGTTGCTCGACGCGGCGCCCTGGCTCGCCCCGCTGTCGGACTACAAGCTGCTCGTCTTCGAACGCGTGACGTCTTCGTAGCGGTCGCTCCGTCTTTCGTACATCGGATTCGCGAGCTCCGGCTCTCGAGAATCGGCGAGCTCCGGCTCTGAAGAGGAAATGCGCGTGACCCCACACGCACCTCGGATAGACATCCATCATGGGGCAAAACCGGGCGGGATGCGGTGGGGGTGGCGCGGGCGCCGGGACGGCCGCCAGTGCGTTCTCCGGGACCGCCGGCCATGTGGGCATCGGGAGAGCGGTTCATGCGGCGCGATGCGTCGTGGCGATTGCCATCGCCGGCGCGGCCTGGGGCTGTGGCAGCGGGTCTGGCAACGCACCGCCGGATACGCTGAACACGGGCGGGGCCGGTGGTCTCGGCCCCACGACCGTGCCAGTCGTTCCGTTCGACGGAGGGCCCACGGACGTTCCGCTGACGCTCTCGGCGATCAACCAGCCCGACGGCGACGGAGGCACCGTCTTCGCGGGCTATCGCCTCGGGCTCCAGTTCGGTCTGGGGGACGCGCCGCCCATCGACGCATGGCTCGACACGGGTTCCGAAGGGATCCAGGTCATCGGCAGCGCCCTGTCCTCGGAGCAGCGCGTCGCCATCCAAATGAGCGCGCGGTCCGTCAGCAGCGAGTATGCGGGCGGCGTCATCGCGACGGGCGTAGTCGGCAGCGCGACGGTGACGCTTGGCAATCGCACGACGCCGCAGCCCATTTCGATCATCGTATTCGAGGACTTTGCCTGCGCGCCGAATACGCCGTGCTCAGTCGATCAAATGACGACGGGCCAGATGGCCGACACCCTGTTCAACGGATACCCCGCCATCGTGGGGGCGGGTTTGCGCAATTTTCCCGGCGGCGCACCCGTGCCAGGCAGCCCGATTCCTCAGCTTCCCGGCCAGCCTTCGTTCATCGTCGAAGCGCCGGCGTACGGATCGAGCGGGACGGGCACGCTGCGGATTGGTCCGACGGCGGACGAAGTCGCGCGTTTCCCGATCCTGCAATTGCAGCCCTTCGCCACGGGCGGCGCGCTCTCGAACGGCACGCCCGCCTGGGACGATACGGGCGTACCCGCGTGCGTCGACGATTCGACGATTCCGATGAACTTCTGTTACCCGGCCATCCTCGATACCGGGGCACCGTTCACCGTCATCTACTTGGCCAACCAATCCGAGACGGCGGAGCTCGCGCCCGGCGACAACGTCTCGGTCGCCGTCGGGCAAACGGCGGCTCCCCTCGCGCAGTTCCAGGTCACGGTCTCTGCCGATCCGCAGCCCGGGCGTGATCTTTTCGCCGTCTTGCCGCCCGTCGCGCAGCTACCTAGCTCGTTGAACCTCGGGCTCACACTCTTCTTTCAATACGACGTCTACTTCGATCCCGTCACCGGGCAGATCGGGCTGCTCGCGCAGTAGTTCGCGCGAGACGCACTAACTCACCCACCGGGAGACAAGGGTCGTCGCGCGTGGCAGTTGGTCGTCGCGCAGACCGCTGGTGTAGACGACGAACGAAGCGCGGTCGCCAAAGGCGACCCTTATCAAACGGAGAAACTCCTCAGCCCGCGAAATGGCCACGTGGGTGCGCCACTCGCTATTCCAATGATCGGGCACGAGCGCCGAACGCAGTGCCAGCTCTGCATAGCCCCATCCGATGAATTGCCGTATCGCGCGCAAAATGCGGGTGCGCCCTTTGGGGGTCAGCGTGACCGTCCGTCGACGTGTATCGTTGGTAACGACGTCCCGCTCGACGTAGCCCATTTCCTCCAGCCGCTTGAGCATCCGGCTCACGACCGAGGGGCAGACGCCGAGCGTGCGCCACAACGCACCTTGTAGTGTCGGATATCGCCCCCTCTTGTGGATCACGTAGAGCATATCCATACGAGCCGCAGTGAGGCCCATCTTGCGGAGCGTCCGTCGCGTGAGCCCGAGCGTCGCGTAATACGCGCGCTTCAAACCGAAAAACACGGGGTGCATTTCTCATCATCGAAAACACATTGCGTGCCAGCGCAAAGACGCGCCTTTCGAGTTCGCGCATGCCGGCGGGGCGATTCTCGAAACCCGCGCGAAATCGGTCGAACTATAGGCGTTTCATTGCCTTGGCAATGGAAGGCCTATGGCCGAGGTGTCCGGCCGCGGGCCGGTCCCCGGGGCGCCGGTCGGGTGTCCTCGGCCGGCGCCGGGCGTCTTTCGGACAGCGGCTGATCGTCGCGCGACGCCGACGCGCTGTTTCGTGGCTTACGCCGCGGAATACGTCAGTGACACGCGGCGAGGCGCCAGAATACGAGGACGCCGGCGAGGAGCGCCGCTATGGCCAGAGTGGTGCGCTGCCTGCGCCACTTGCGGCGCCGCGTCCGCGCCGCGTCGAGCGCTGCGAGCTCCACTTCGGCGCCGCTCGTGCGATCGAGCGCACGCAGCGCTTCGGGCGCGAGGCCGCGGTAACCGCCGAGGTCTCCCATGCGGGCGAGTTCGAGCTGCCGCTCCTGGAAGGCAGCCGACAGCGCGCCGAGGCGTCCGCACGCGGCGACGCACATCTCGAGGAGCCGTTTCACTTCGCCGGGCTGCTCGATGAAGCCGCCCTTGTCGAAGCACAGCTCGTGCGCCGCCACCGTCAGACGGCACGGCCAGAACGTCAGCAACGCCGCACGAATCGGTTCGTCGAGGAGTTCGCGCGCCACCTCCGACGGAGCCGCTTCGATGATGAAGGCGTCGTCGAACGCGTCGTCGCCCAAAATGAGATCGATCGCGCGGCCCTTCTCGACGTGACGGAGCTCGCCGGGGGTCTGGGGCCGCAGCTCCATTTCGAGGCGTGGGCAGTCGGGCGGGAGGAGCGCCGTGCAGAACGTGCGGTTCGGCGTGTTCTTGCCTCCTGGTCGAAGTTCGTAGGACAACGGGGTCCCGCCCGCGGAGCCCATGATCGTATTGCCCGAGCTCACGGGAGAAGCGCCGAGAGCGCGCAGCTCGTCGGAGACGACGCGGATGCGCTCTTGCTTGGCTCCGTAAGCCGACACGAGAAAAGCGGCGGCCACACCGACGAAGACGAGAAGTGCCAGGATCGACATGCGTCTCGGAGAGCCTCCATCATAACCACGCGAGCGCTCGTGCGGCGATTTCTTCCCCGATGGCGAGCGAAGCCGTGGCCGCGGGGGAGGGGGCGTTGACGACGTGGACCATGCGCTCGGCTTCGCGCAGGGCGAAGTCATCGACGAGCGTTCCGTCGCGACCGACGGCCTGCGCGCGCACACCGGCGCCTCCGGGCGCGAGATCGCTGGCGGTCACTTCCGGCACGAGGCGCGCGCATGCCCGGGCAAACGCGCTGCGGCTCAGCGAGCGAAGCTGTTCGGCCATGCCTTCGCGCCAGTGCCGGCGGGCCATAGTCCAGAACCCCGGCCATCGCGCGATGGCGAGCGCGTCGCGCGCATGAAAATTCGTCCGCCTGTAACCTTCGCGCGCGAGCGCCAGAACGGCGTTCGGCCCGGCCTCGATTTCCCCGCCGATGCGCCGCGTGAAATGCACGCCCAGAAAGGGAAACGACGGGTTCGGTACGGGATAGATGAGATGGCGCACGAGGCTTCGGCGGTGTTCCGCGAGAGTCCAATACTCGCCTCTGAACGGAACGATCGCGACGTCCAAGTCGAGCCCCGCCATCCGCGCCACGCGGTCGCTCGCGAGGCCCGCGCAGCCGACGAGGACGCGCGCCTCGAGGTCTCCGTTCGTGGACGAGACCGCGACGCGCGGACCGCGCCGTGCGATCGCGGTCACCCGCGCCGACGTGGCGATCGCCGCGCCGCGCCGGGCGAGCTCGCGCCCGTAGGCCCGTGCGACCTCCATGTAATCGACGATGCCGGTATCGGGCACGAAGAGCGCCGCGACGCCGGTGGCGTGCGGCTCGTGCTCGCGGAGCTCCTCCGGACCGATCCGGCGAATGCGATCGAGCCCGTTGGCGCGGCCGCGCCGTTCGAGCTCGTCGAGCCGGGGCACCTCGCTCGCGTCGACGGCAACGACGACCTTGCCACACCGCTCGAACGCCACGCCGTGTTCGGCGCAGAAGCGCTCGAGCAGGCTGCGCCCGCGCGCGCACATCGCGGCTTTCTTCGAACCCGGCTTGTAATAGAGGCCTGCGTGAATGACGCCGCTGTTGTGCCCAGTCTGGTGCGCCGCGAGCGCCGGTTCTTTCTCGAGCAGCGCGAGCGAGACGCCCGGACGCGCGGCGGTGATGGCCAGGGCCGTCGCGAGGCCCACGATTCCGCCACCCACGAGGGCGACGTCGACTTGTGCGGCGGTGGCGGTCATGCGGGCCCGCGAGCATAGTCGACGCATCCGAAGCACGAGAGTCGAGCACGAGAGCGGGACATCGCGCGCGCGCGTAGCCCAATCTAGACTCGCGTTCGTGACCACCGCTCACCACGCGTTTCGCCCGGTTCCGCGTACGGGCGTCATCTATGTGACGACCGAAGC
>DATHQY010000247.1:0-2825 GCA_035482215.1 Polyangiaceae bacterium
GAGCGCGATCACCGACGACAACAAGGCGAGCCTGCGCCGCGCGCTCTGTTATGTCGAAGACCCGCAGTCGCCGCTCGCGGACGAGACGAAGTGCCCGGCGAACGCGCGCGCGACGGAAGTGAAGTTCAGCGCCGGCGGCGACAAGATCAGCACGCGCTACGACGTCGATCCGGACCTCGATACGATCAAGAAGCAGGTGCGCTCGGTGGCGGGCATCGCGCTCCGCGACAGCGCGACGAACCCGCAGGTCCTGAACCCGCGTGACCATCGCGTCGAGATTCAGCTGCTCAGCAAGGGCGACCAGTTGATCGACAAGGTGCGCTCGGAGCTCGGGGCGGCGACGGTGCCGGCGGATGCGGCGCTTCGCGTCGAGTGGGTCGGTCCCAAGGCGGGCAAGCAGCTCCGCGACAGCGCACGCAACTCGGTGGCGATCGCGATCGTGTTCATCATGTTCTACCTCGCGTTCCGGTTCGACCTGCGCTTCGCGCCGGGCGTCATCGTCGCGTGCGTGCATGACGCGATGGTCGTCATCGGCGTCTTCATCCTGCTCCACAAGGAGATCACGCTCTCGACGATCGCGGCGGTCCTCACGGTGCTCGGCTACTCGATGAACGACACCGTGGTCGTCTACGATCGCATCCGCGAAAATCTTGGCCGCCACCGCGGCAAGTCGTTCGCGCAGATCATCAACCTCAGCGTGAGCGAGACGCTGTCGCGCACGATCCTGACGTCGGGAGCGACGATGCTGAGCATTCTGGCGTTCTTCATCTACGGTACGGGCGTCATCAAAGACTTCATGCTGGCGCTCGTCGTGGGGATCATCGCCGGGACGTACTCGAGCATCTACGTCGCCGCGCCACTCACGGAATGGATCGACAAGCGGATGTCGCTCTCCGCGGCTCGGACCGCTCGCCCCGCGGAGTGAAGCACGCGCTTCGCCCTTGCCGCGCTCTTCGCCGTTGACGCTGACGACGCGCGGGACGATTGTCACGCACGATGATGAACCTGCCGCCCCGTGCGGGCGACGAGGCTCGGGAGCTGGCGCGCCAGCTAGGGCTCTCGACGACGGCGGCGAGCGTGCTCCTCGCGCGAGGCCTGCGGGCGCCCGCGGAGAGCGTGCGCTTTCTCGACCCGCGTCTCGCGCACCTCACCGCGCCGGACTCGATGCGCGACCGCGATGCGGCGATCCAGCGCATCGCGCGCGCCGTGCGCGCTCGCGAGCGCATTTGCGTGTTCGGCGACTACGACGCGGACGGCATCACCGCCGCGGCGCTACTCACCGACGTGCTCACCGCGCTCGGCGGTGACGTGCGTCCGATCCTCGCCGATCGCTTCGATGGAGGGTACGGCTTCTCCGACGCGGCGCTCGCTCGCGTGCGCGCGACGGGCGCCACCCTCCTCGTGACGTGCGATTGTGGCTCGAGCGATCACGAGCGCCTCGAACGCATGCGCACCGCCGGAATCGACGTGGTGGTCATCGACCACCACCGGGTGCCGGACGTGCCGCTACCCGTACTCGCCTTCCTCAATCCGCACCGGCCCGGCTGCAACTTCGCCTACAAAGGCCTCGCCTCAGTGGGGCTCGCGTTGACGGTGGGTGCCGGCGTTCGCGCGTCGCTGGGCATCGCGCTCGACATGCGCCAGTGGCTCGATCTGGTGGCCATCGGCACGATCGGCGACGTCGCTCCGCTCGACGGCGACAACCGCGCGCTCGTTCGCGCCGGGCTCGCGCTCCTCGGGCGAGGCGCTCGGCCGGGCACGCGTGCTCTCGCGCAGGCGGCGCGCTGTTCGGCGACGCCGACCGGGGAGGACATCGCGTATCGCTTCGCGCCGCGGATCAACGCCCCGGGGCGCATGGACAAGCCGGACTTGGCGCTGGCACTCCTCCTCGCGAAGACCGATGCCGACGCGCAGCGCATCGGAGGCGAAGTGGAAGCGCACTCGACGCGCCGCAAAGAAGTGGAGCGCGGCGTGCTCGTCGAGGCGCTGGCGATGCTCGAGGACCCGGGGTTTGCGGCGCTGCCGGGGATCGTCCTCGCGAAGCAAGGCTGGCATCCGGGCGTCGTCGGCATCGTGGCCGGACGGCTCGCGTCGCGCTTCGCGAAGCCGACCGTGGTGATCGCGCTCGACGGCGCGCGCGGTCGCGGATCGGCGCGCGCGCCAGCAGGGTTCTCGGTCTACGAGGCGCTGACGCGGTCCAAGGAAGCGCTCGTCGGCTTCGGGGGCCACCACGCGGCGGCCGGCGTCGACGTCGCGAGCGACCGCGTCGAGACGCTTCGCGAGCTCTTTTGCGAGGCATGCCGCGCGCTGGGTGTCCCGGCGCGAGCCGCGGGCTGCGACGCGGATGCGCTCCTCGAAGAAGGCGACGCTCCCGCGCGCGTCGCCGCGGAGCTCGGGCGCTTCGAGCCGTGCGGCCAGGGCAATCCGGCGCCGCGCGTCGCCATCGCACGCGCGCGGGTGCTTCATGCGCGGGAAATGCGTGGTGGCCATCTGCGCGTCTCGCTCGACGTCGGGGGCAAGCCGCTGTCGTGCTTCGGGGGCGATATGGGCGACCGTGCGCCTCGCCTTGGCGAATATGCGCGTGTCATCGGCGCGCTCCGCGCCGACACGTGGACGGGCGGGGGAGCCATCGAGATGCGCCTCGTCGAGATCGAACCAGCGTGAACTCACCCACGCGCTCGCCCCTAAGGATCCCACACAATTTGCTTGCGAGCGTGGGCGCCGCGTGATCGGTTCTCCGCGTGATTTCGGACATCAGCAGAGAGTTTCGGGGTGCTCGGCTCGGCGACGAGAGGAGGAGCGCAAGACTTGAGCGCATCGGCGAG
>DATHQY010000248.1:0-6100 GCA_035482215.1 Polyangiaceae bacterium
ACGGCCTGCGCGCGCGCGGCCACCGGCACGACGACGCCACCGAACACGCAGATGGCGAACAGCGCATACCGATTCATCGGACCCCCTGGAGGACGAACTGCACGTGGGCTGCGGGCGATCCCGTTGTCCCGGCGGAAGCCCCGGACGCCGCTGATCCGGAAGACCCGCCGGAGCCCGAAGCGCCGGTCGAACCGCTCGCACCGGTCCTTCCCGTCGCTCCCGTCGCTCCCGTCGAGCCCGTCGTTCCCGTCGAGCCCGTCGTTCCGCTCGTGCCCGAGAAGCCTGACGTTCCCGCCGAACCGCTGGTCCCGGCCGACCCGGAAGGACCCGCATTGCCGGACCCCGGCCCGCTCGAACCCGAGGTGCACGCGACCCAAAAGAGCGCCATGGCAAACACGCCGACGCCGAAACGCGTCTGTCCGTTCACGGTCCCGTCCTCCCCGAGGTTTCACCGCGCGACGAGCCGATCCCCGCCTCCGCGTGTGCCCCACCTAGCGCCGCAGAGGGTACGGGCGCGGCCTCGCTCGAGTTAATAACGAATCGGTCCCGGCGTTCCGCCGCCCGCCGGAAGGGCGTCGCCGTTGGGGCGCACCGATCCTGCATCCGCGGCGGCGTTCAGGCGACCGCTGCGGGCAGCGCCTGACTCTCCCGCACGGGCGCCGGGCGGGATGCCGCAAATGCCTCCCAAAGCTTCGCGTAGGCGCCGCGGCGCGCGACGAGCTCCCGGTGAGGGCCTTCCTCGATGATCTGGCCGTTCTCCAACAGCACGATGCGATCGGCGTGCCGGGCGGTCTGGAGGCGGTGCGCGATGAGCAGCGTCGTGCGGCCGCGGGCGAGCTTTCGCATGGCGTACCGCACGCGCCCTTCCGTCGCGAGGTCCAGGTTCGACGTGGCTTCGTCGAGGATGAGCAACGCCGGATCGATGAGCGCGGCGCGCGCGAGACAGAGCAGCTGCCGCTCGCCGGCCGACAGCGAGCGGCCCCGTTCGCTCACGGGTGTGTAGTAGCCCTCGCGCAGCGCCGCGATGAATCGATGCGCGCCCACGGACCGCGCCGCACGCTCGACGTCCTCGTCGCTCGCGTCGGGACGGCCGTACGCGATGTTGCTCCGCAAGGTCCCCGAGAAGAGAAATGCCTCTTGCGGGACGTAGCCGAGCCGCGTCCGGTAAGGCCGAATCGCGAGATCGCCAATCGGGACTCCGTCGATTCGGACGCAGCCGCGCGTCGCGTCGTAGAACCGCGCGACGAGCTTGACGAAGGTCGACTTGCCGGCGCCCGTCGTGCCGACGAGGGCCACGGTTTCGCCGGGTCGAACATGCAGATCGACGCCGCGAAGCGCCTCGGCGCCGCCCTCGTAGGCAAAGCGCACCCCCTCGAAGCGCACGTCGCCCCGAAGCGTGGGGAGGACGACCGGATCGGCAGACTCGGGCGTCGTCGACCGCGTCGCGAAGAGCTCGCGCAGGCGCCCCAACGAGACGCGTGCCTGGATCCACTGATCGAAGACGACGGAGAGTTGCTGGAGAGGCGTGAAGAACTGGTCGAGGTAGAGGAGGAACGCGAGCAGCACGCCCGGCGTCAGCAATCCCCGGTGGACGAGGCCCGCAGCGAGTCCGAGAACGGCGGCCTTCATCAGGGTGGAGACGAGTTGAAGAAACGGAAAATACACCGCGATGAGCTCCATCGAACGCAGCCGCGCATCGCGGTAGCTCCGCGAGAACGCCGCAAAGCGCGCGTGACTTCGGGCCTCCGCGGCATACGCCTGCGTCACCCGGAAGCCCGTCAGGCTCTCCTGCATGTACGAATGCACGGCCGACACGCGCTCGCGCGCGGCGAGATACGCCTTCGTCGACCTCCGGAAGAACGCGACGGTCGCGAGGATCAGGAACGGCACGGAGGCGAGGACCACGACGGAGAGACGCGGTTCGAGGGCGACGAGCGCGAACAGAACGCCGCCGCACGTGAGGATACTGACGACGGCCGTCAAAAGCCCCTGTTGGACGAGGAGCGCAAACGCTTCGACGTCCGTGGTCATCCGCGTCATGATCCGCCCGCTGGTCTCCCGATCGTAGAAGTCGAGCGACACACGCTGGAGGTGGGCGAAGCTGCGGACGCGCAGCAAGAAAAGGAGATTCTCGGACGTCGTGCCGGTGGTGACTTGCATCACCTGGGCGTTGATCCAGCTCACGATCTGAAGCCCGAGAAAGAGCGCCGCGAGCCCGAAGAGAGCGCCCGGGGCGCGGCCGATGATGCCGAGGTCGATCGCGCGGCCCGTCACGAACGGTCCGGCGAGCGTCGTCACGGCGTCGACGACGACGAGGGCGATGCCGAATGCGACGGCGCCCCGGAAAGGGCGGAGCAGATCGGCCCACGTGACCCGAGAGCTCTCGATCGACGCGTCCCGCGGATCGATGGACGGCGCGTCGGTCGCAGGCGGCAGCGCGGCCACCTTGGCCAGAAGCTCGGGCGTCGCCGCCACGAGGGCCGCGCGGTGCCCGCCGAGATCGCGCACCCCGCCGCCACCGCCGTGCGCGCTCGCAACGGTCGACGTCACGAGATCGATCGCCGTATCGACGCTCGCCGCGCGCTCCGCGCCGTTCGATGCAGCGCTCTTCGGCCACGCACGCGGATCGAGCGTCCGCGCCTCGACGACGCTTGGCTCGTCGTCCGCCGCCTCGTCCGGTTCGGCGTCGGGGCCCGCAAGCAAATCCCTGTACAGCGGACAGCCCGCGAGAAGCGATTCGTTCGTCCCCTCCGCGACGACGCGACCGCGATCGACGACGAGAATCCGGTGGGCCAGGCGCAGCGTCGATTGGCGATGTGCGACGAGGATCGTGGTTCGCTCCCCGAGCGTTCGCTCGAATCCCCGGTGGATTGCCTCCTCGGTGCGCGCGTCGATCGCGGACGTGGCGTCGTCGAGCACGAGCACCGCGGGATTCGCGAGCACGGCACGAGCGAGGGCGATGCGCTGGCGCTGGCCTCCGGAGAGAGAATACCCGTGCTCGCCGACCCGCGTCGTATAGCCGCCCGGAAGGGCCGCGATGAAGTCATGGGCTTCCACCGTGCGCGCGGCTTGCTCGACCGCGGCGTCGGTCGCACCGGGTGCGCCGAGCGCGATGTTCTCGTGAATCGTTCCCGAGAAGAGGTAGCTCTCCTCGAACACGAATCCGACGTTCCGGCGGATCGATTGGGCCGTGAAATCGCGTATGTCCCGGCCGCCGAACCGCACGGTGCCCGCGGTCGGGTCGTAGAAGCGCGCAAGGAGCAGCGCGAGCGTCGTCTTTCCGGAACCCGACGCGCCCACGATGCCGAGCCGTTCGCCGGGCGCGATTTCGATGGACACGTCGTCCACCACGGGCGGCGCCGACCCGTGCCCGAACGACACGTGGTCGAGGCGGATCGCGCCGGGCGGTCCCTCGAGCGCGACCGCGCCCGGACGATCCTGAACCACCGGCTGCCACGCGAGCATCTCGAGCACGCGCTCCGCTCCCGTGCGCGCCTGCTGGCTCGCGGCGAGCATCCCCGAGAGCATCCGCACCGGCGTGACGAGCTGCACGAGGTAGCTCGAGAACGCGAGGAACGTTCCGAGCGAAACACGCCCTTCGACGGCGAGCCATCCGCCGAGCCAGAGCACGCCGAACTGCGCGAGCGTCGGCAACGCCTGAAGCGTCGACGAATACCGTGCGGTGAGACGTACGGTGCGCATCCTCGAGGCGTAGAGCGCGCGCGATCGCAGAGCGAGAAGCGACAGCTCCCGGTCCTCTTGCGCAAACGCTTTGACCACCCGGACGCCGGAGACCGCTTCATCGACGACACCGGCCACCGCAGCGGTGAGCCGCTGGTCGTTCCAGCTAGCCGGAAAGATGCGGTCGCGAAACCGCACCGCGAGGACGAGGAAGATCGGGACGAACCCGGCAACGACGAGGCAGAGCGGCGCCGAGAGCCCCGCCATGACGACGAGCGCCACGCCGAGCATCGTGAGGTTCGCGGTGAAGATGGGGATCTGGTTCAGGAACGCTTGCACGAGCGTCACGTCGCCGGCGGCCCGCGACATCGCATCGCCGATCGAGATCTCGCCGTGGCGAACCATGTCGAGCTCGTTGACCTTCCGGTGGATCGCGCGGCGCAGCTCGTCCTGCACGTCCAGGCTGGCCCGCGCGCCAAAGGACCGGCGCAAGTAGTTCAGGACGAACCCGGCGAGGGCAAGGGCGACGAGGAGCGCGAGCCACGGCAGGAGCGGCTTTCTGTGGCCGACGACGGCGTCGTCGACGATGATCTTCTGGACCCAAGGCATGAGGCCGATGAGTCCCGTCCCCACGACGGACAGGATCACGGCCCACGCGAGGCGGTTACGATGGGGGCGAACGAACGGCGACAGTCTGCGCCACCAGCTCGCGTCCGCTCCGGCGGCCGCGGGTTCGGTCCGTGTCATGAGGAATTTCGCTTCTTTTCAGGCTCGAGGGTGGTGACACGCAACGGCGCGTCGCGAATCGATCGATTGTAGAACCGGTGCCTCGGTTCGGCACCGATCCGACGCGGCCGGACAACGCGGGTGAAAGTGGCACCCAGACGGCGGCGTCGCCGCGGAAGGGACTTCGCCTATCGGTACCGCGAGCGGGAGATGCCGCTTGCCACCGAGGGTGGGAGCTGACCCGAGAAGGGCGTGGGAGTACGGATGCGCCGGCCGCGCGAAGACCTCGTCCGCCGGCCCCGTCTCGACGAGGCGCCCGAGGTACATGACGCCGATGCGATCCGAAATATGGCGGACGACGTCGAGCCCGTGCGCGATGAAGAGCGACGTGAGACCCAGTTTGCCGCGCAGGTCCGCGAGCAGATTGACGATCTGGGCGCGCACCGACAGATCCAGCGCAGACACCGCCTCGTCGGCGACGATGAACCGGGGGCGCGAGGCGATGGCCCGAGCGATTCCGATTCGCTGCCGCTGCCCCCCGGAGAACTCGTGCGCATAGCTCGTGCGTGCGGTCGCCGGCAAGCCGACCCAGTCCAGGACTTCTTCGACGCGGTGGCGCAGCTTGGCGGCGTCCCAAGGGGCTTGGGCGACGAGCGGCTCGGTGACGACGTCATGCACGGTCCATCGCGGATCGATCGACCCGTACGGATCCTGGAAGATCATCTGCATCTCGCCGGCGAGGCGGCGCCGCTCTCGGCTCCGGACCGTGTCGATCCGCTGCCCGCGGTAGTGAACGGAGCCCTCGTTCGGCGACTCGAGGCCGAGCAACACCCGACCGAGCGTCGACTTTCCGCATCCCGATTCGCCGACGAGCCCCCAGGTCTCGCCGGACCGAACGGCGAGCGACACCCCGTCGAGAGCGTGCACCCGCACGCGCGAACCGCCCACGCCGCGTCGACTTTCGAAGACTTTGCGCAGCGAAACGGCCTCGATCAGGGGAGTCGCCTCGTCGGGGTTCGGCACGATCGGATCCTCTGCCCGGATCACCGCGAGCGAAACGCGAGGCTCGATGGGCTCTTCCTGGGCGTTCCAGCAGGCGAGTGCGCCCCCGTCGCCGCTCTCCTCGAGCCGCGGCGCCGCTTCCTTGCACTGGGCGGTCGCGCTTTCGCAGCGCGGGTGGAAGCGGCAGCCGGAGGGCATCTCGTGAAGCCGCGGCATCGCGCCCGGGATGGCGTCGAGCCGGCCCGACCGTGAATGGCTCACGCGCGCCGACGCGCGCAGGAGCCCGCGCGTATACGGGTGCCGCGGCCGCGAGAAGATGGCTCCGGCCGAGCCTTGCTCGACGATCCGCCCCGCGTACATCACCACGACGCGATCGGCCATCGCAGAGGCCACGGCGAGATCGTGCGTGATGAGCAGGACGGCCATGCCGTCTTGCCGTTGCAGCTCCTTGAGCAATGCCAGAATCTGCGCCTGCGTCGTCACGTCGAGCGCGGTCGTGGGCTCGTCGGCCACGAGGAGATCCGGACCGCAGGCGAGCGCCATGGCGATCATCGCGCGCTGGCGCATGCCGCCGGAAAGCTCCTCGGGGATTTGCCGCATGCGAAGCTCGGGATCCGGGATGTGAACGCGCTCGAGGAGCCGGAGGGCCCGCGCGCGCGCCGCCGTCGGGGCCACGCGTTCGTGGCGCCGG
>DATHQY010000249.1:0-3122 GCA_035482215.1 Polyangiaceae bacterium
CGACCGGACGGATGACGTCGAGGTTCGGGATGACGCGAAGCCCCGGGATCGTCTCCACCGGCTCGTGGGTCGGCCCGTCTTCGCCGACACCGACGCTGTCGTGCGTGAAGACGTAAATCACGGGCAGGCGGCTCAGCGCCGCCACGCGGATCGCCGCGCGGCAGTAGTCGGCGAACACCAGAAACGTCGCGCCGCTCGGGCGGAAGATGCCGTCCGCCGCGATGCCGGTCAGGATCGCGCACATGCCGTGCTCGCGAATCCCGAACCGGATGTTCCGGCCCGTGCGGTGCGCCACGTTGAAGTCGTCGTTGCCCGCCTTCAGATCGCCGATGTAGTTGAGCGTCGACCCGTAGAGGTCCGCGCTGCCGCCGATGAGGAGCGGCACCTTGGCGGCGAGCGGCTGCAGCACGTCTTGCGCGGCTTTGCGCGTCGCGATCTTCGCGTCCTTCGGAAACTCGGGGATCGCGTCGAGGAGCGCCGCGAAGCTCGGCGTCTTCAGCTTCGTGTCTTCCGGGACCGTGTGCGAATACCCGCGCGACAGCGCGAGCTCCGCGGCGAGCGCGGGGTTCTTCGCCTTCCACGCGTCGTACGTCTTGGTCCATGCTTCGTACGCGCCGAGCAGCGTCTTCTTGCGCTCGTCGAAGTACGCGCGAACCTCGGGGAAGACGTAGTACGGCGCGTCCGGCAACCCGAGCGCCTTCCGCGCGGCCGCGCCGAACTTCGCGCCGGCCTCGCCGTGGGCCTTCTGCGTCCCGGCGATCTCCGGGATGCCCTTGCCGATGAGCGTCTTCGCGATGATGGCCTGCGCCTTGCCGCTGCCGGCTGCGCGCGCGCGTTCGAACGCGTCGAGGAAGTAGCCCATGTCGTCGCCTTCGACGGTCTGCACGTCGAAGCCGATCGCCTCGAACCGCTTCGCGGTGTCTTCGCTCTGGGTCTCTTTGGCCATCGCGTCGAGCGTGACGGCGTTCGAGTCGTAAATGAGGATCAGGTTGTCGAGCTTCTGGTGGCCCGCGAACTCCAAGGCCTCCATCGCGACGCCTTCTTGCATGCAGCCGTCGCCGGCGAGCACGACGACGTGGTGGCCGAAGATCTTGTGCTCGGGCGTGTTGAAGCGCGCCTCGGCCATCTTCGCCGAAACGGCCATGCCGACCGCGTTCGCGACGCCTTGCCCGAGGGGCCCCGTCGTCGCCTCGACGCCGCTCGGCGCGTGCGTGAGCTCGGGGTGGCCCGGCGTCTTCGAGTGGAGCTGGCGGAATCGCTTGATCTCCGCCATGGGGATCTCGGCGTACCCGGCGAGGTGCAGCCACGCGTAGAGGAACATCGATCCGTGGCCGGCGGATAGAACGAACCGATCGCGATCGAGCCACTCGGGGTGGTCGGGGCACTGGCGGAGGGCGTGGCCGTACAGGACGGCGCCGATCTCCGCGCATCCGAGGGGAAGACCGAGGTGGCCGCTCTGGCTCGCGACGACGGCGTCGATCGCGAGGCCTCGGGCGGTGGTGGCGGCTTTGGCGAGAATGTCTTTGGCTAGCGTGCTCATTGGTTCTTGGGGGGGTTGTCGGGACGGGAGAATTCGCCTTCGCCCGGCCCGCGGCAAGAGCCAAAATGAGAAACCGAGAATGATCGGCGCCGGCTCAGAGCCGAACCGGCCTCTCGCTGAACGTCCGCGCCGCGGAGGACCGTGCGCGCGGCAAATAGAGGACCACCGAGGTCCCCCGCCCCACTTCGCTATGGACCGCCATGCAGCCGCCGCTGGCCTCGACGAAACGCCGCACCGAAGCGAAGCCGAGCCCCGTTCCGAGCCCTTCCTCTTTCGTCGTGAAGAACGTCTCGAAGATCCGTTCGCGCACCTGCGGCGTCATTCCCGCGCCCGTGTCGGCGACCGTGATCGCGACGTATTCCGTCGTCTCCGCCGTGCATGCCGACGGCTCGTGGCCGAGCGCGACGACGGCGGTCGTGATCGTGATCCGGCCGCCGCGCGGCATCGCGTCGCGCGAGTTCGCTACCAGATTGACAATCGCGTGTTCGAGCTTGTCGCTTTCGGCCACGACTTCGATCGGGCCTTCGCCGGCCCCCATTTCGACCGCCACCTCGACGCCGTCCCGCACGACGCGCCGGACCAGCCACATCATGTCCGCGAGGGCGCGGTGCACGTCGATGCACTTCGCCTCCGACCGGCGGGGTCGGGCGAGCGTCAGCATCTGCCGCACGAGCCCCGCCGCGCGCTCCGCGGCCATGAGAATCTCGGCGGCCATCTGGCTCTCGCGCGACCCCGCGGGCAGCACCTCCCCCAGGACCGCCGCGTTGGCCACGATCGGCGTCAGCAAGTTGTTGAAGTCATGCGCCACGCTCGCCGCGACGTACCCCAACGATTCCAGCCGGCGCCTCTGCAGAAGGGCGTCTTCGCCCTCCGTGCGCGCGGCCGAATCCCCATTCCCCCGCGGGTCGTTTTGCATGCCAGAGACACTAAATCCCACGCTTCTGCTCCCCCATCGGCGTCAGCCTATTTTGCGCGTCGGATGTTGCGCCCCGCCCCGTAGGAAAATGTCCTATGCGCTCTGCGCTTGGGCCAGCGACTTCACGACGAGCACGGCGCGCTCGAACTCGCGAGACTTGTCGAAGAAGTAATCCGCTCCGCGCGCCATGCACTCGCGGCGATGCGCCGCCGTGGCGTGGTTGGTGAGCACGATCACCGTCGGCGGAGGATCGGTGCGCTTCAGCACGGGGAGCACGTCGAGCCCGGAGCTGCCCGACAGCTGCAGGTCCAGAATGACGGCGTCGGGCTTCTGCATGCGCGCCAGCAAGATGCCGAACACGCCATCGGACGCTTCGTCGATCCGCTCGAACGACCGGATCTCGCGGAGGAGCTCGGAGAGGCGCGATCGGACGGCCGCCGAATCGTCGATCACGAGCACTCTCATCGTCCTAGGGATACCCGGCGCGCTCGCGGCGGCCCATCGGCGCACGGGGCGATCGCGCGTAGGACCTCGCGACCGGTCTTGTCGGTGTTTGTCCTAGGCGTGCCAGTAGGCGGAAGGCGTCACTGCACGAGCCCGTTTCGGACGGCGTAGTGCGTGAGCTCCGCGTTGGTCTTCATGTTCATCTTCTTGAGAATGCGCATG
>DATHQY010000250.1:0-14233 GCA_035482215.1 Polyangiaceae bacterium
GCCGAAGAAGAGGACGAAGAAGAAGACGAGGCGACCGACTTCGAGGACGAAGAGCTCGAAGACGAAGACGAAGAGGACGACGAAGAAGAAGAAGAGGAAGAAGAAGAGGAAAAGGAGTGACGGTCCCGACGCGTCTCCGCCGACCCGACGCGTCTCCGCCCGCTTCCTGCTGCTTTCTCCGCTCCTCTCAGGGCGCGGTCGCTTTGGCCCGAGCGACCGCTTGCGCGAACGACGAAGCCGCCGTTTCCGCATCGGTCTTCGACACGTCGAGGTGAAACACCGCGCGAATGCGCGTCGGCGCGACGAGAGCAACACCGACGCCGAGCGCGAGCGCCTCGCGCGCAATCGCCTCGGCCGGCGCCGCGACTTCGATGAACACCATGTTCGTCTGGACGGTCGCGAGCGAGATGCACGCGTCCGCAGGCCCAACCGCCGCCGCGATGCGATCGGCGAAGAGCCGCGCATTCGCGTGATCTTCGGCGAGCCGCTCACGATGATGGGCGAGCGCGTGGAGCGCGCCGGCCGCCAGGATGCCCGACTGCCGCATCCCGCCGCCCCAGCGCTTGCGAAGACGGCGCGCCTCTTCGACGAGCGCCTTCGAACCGCAAAGAGCGCTTCCGACAGGCGCTCCGAGTCCCTTCGAAAAACAAAGGCTCGCCGTGTCGAACGGCGCGCAGAGCTTGTCGACCGGGACGCCGCTCGCGACGCTCGCGTTCCATAGGCGCGCGCCGTCCATGTGGGTCGCGATTCCGAGCCGCCGTCCCTCCTCCGCCACGGCCTCGGCCTGCCCCGCGGGCCACACGCGGCCTCCGCTGCGGTTGTGCGTGTTCTCGACCGAGAGCAGCGTGACCCGCGGCGTCCACGGCGCGGGAAGCGAGATCGACGCTACGAGGTCCGCGGGGGTGTAGAAGCCGCCGCTCCCCGCGATCGTGAACTGAACGCCGCTCAGCGCGGCGCCCGCGCCGGCTTCGAAGTGCACCGGATGCGCGCCTTGCCCGACGACGACCTCGTCGCCCGGCCGGGTCTGGATGGCGATTGCGAGCTGGTTGCCCATCGTGCCGCTCGTGACGAAGAGGGCCGCCTCCTTGCCGGTGAGGCGCGCCATCGTCTCTTCGAGCAAGCGCACCGTCGGGTCTTCGCCGAAGACGTCGTCGCCGACCTCCGCGCGCGCCATCGCCTCTCGCATGGCGGGAGTCGGCCGCGTCACGGTGTCGCTGCGCAGATCGATCATACGGATCCTTGGAACGGAGCTCGCTCGAACGAACGGAGCGACGGGCTTCGAACAATTTTGCTTCGAACGCTTCGAACGCCTCCAAACAATAGAGCGCCGGACGCGAGCCCTCCATTCGATCGGCCGGCGCTCGACCGCCCCCTGCGAGCGAAAGAAGCGGTCCCGCTGCGAATCGCCTTTTGCAGCTTGCAGCGCAGGCGGTTGCGCGGCCATGGCGCGAGGAGTAGAGGTTAACTGGTTCAACCAGTAGAGGACCGCATGCCGGACGACCCAGAACCGCCGTCATCGACCCTGTCGCCGCCCGATGCGGCCACGCTCGCCTCCATCGCCCCCGTCGCGCGCCAGAGCGTCGTCGACGCGGTGTCGGACCGGCTGCGCGGAGAAATCCTCTCGGGGCGCCTCCGCCCGGGGACGCGGTTGCCCTCCGAGCGCGAGCTCTCGCTGGCCCTCGGCGTGAACCGCCTCACGCTGCGCGCATCGCTCGCGCGGCTCGAAGCGCTCGGCCTCATCACGACCCGCCACGGGGCCGGGACGATCGTCGCCTCCTGGCGCGAGCGCGCGGGCCTCGAGATGCTCGGGACGCTCGTGAAGGGTCTGAAGCTCGCCGATCCCACGTGGCACGAGCTCGTTCGCAGCGCGCTCGAGATCCGCCGCATCCTCGCCGCCGAAGCCGTGGCCCTCGCGGCCGAGCGGCACACGGAGGAAGACCTCGTGGCGATCGAGAGCTGCGCGCAAGTGCTCCGCGAGCACGGCGACGACGCGCTGGCGTTCGCGCGCGCGGATCTCGCGTTCATGCGCGCGGTCTGCAAGGCGGCGCGCAACGTCGGGCTCGAGCTCTTTCTGAACACGTTCGCGCGCTGGCCCGACGAGCACCCGCAGCTCGTGGCCGCGCTCTACGACGATTGCATTCGCCGCGGGGAGCTTTATCCCGCCGTGATCGATCTGATTCGATCGCGCGACGGCGAAGCGGCCCGCACGATCGCGCGCCGCGCGCTGGAGCACATGGATGAAGCGTGGTCGCGGCGCTACCCGCCACCGCTCCCGCTGTCCCTCGACCAAGTGCCCGGGCTCGCCCACACCGGCCCCGCGCTGAGCGCGAGCGCCGCCAACGGCGATGGCGCGTAGCTCAACGACTTAGTCCTCGACCGGGCGTAATGGCGTTGTACGCTCCCGCGCTATGGTGCTTTGCCTTACCCGTCGTTCGACGCTTGCCGTCCTTCTTTGTGCTTTGGTCGTTGGAGCGTGTGCCACGAGTGGAGGGCCGCCGGGCTCCGGCCCCACGAGCGGTGCGTCACAGTTTTCCGGCAATTCCGGCAGTTCGGTGAGCGGCGTGGTCAGCGGCAGCACGGGCTCGGGCAGCACGGGCACCGGTTCGCTCGGCGGCACGAACAGCGGCAGCACCGTCTTGGGCCAGCAGACATTGGATGCGACGGCCGAAGCCTGTCAGCAGTTCTCGCTCCAGTTCACGCCGCGCATCCCGCTCGTCTACGTGCTCGTCGACTCGTCGGGCAGCATGTTCGACCCGAGTACCCAGCCCGACGGGGGTCAGTCGGACGAGTGGGTGCCGCTCCGCACGGCGACGCTCAACGTGATTCAGAGCTTGCAGTCGACCGTCGATTTCGGGTTCGGCGACTACGGCAGCAATGGATCGGCTTCCACCTACACGGCGGCGGACTATTCGGCGCACATGTGCGGCCTTCTCAACAACGTTCCGATTGCGCCGAACAACTACAGCGCAATCGATACCCTCTATACGTCGCTCGGCGACATGCAGCCGTACCAGAAGACCAATACGCCCGCGACGATCGCGCTCGGTCAGGCGGCGACGTATTTGAAGCAAGCCGCGGCGGCCGTGACGGACGGCGGGACCACCATGGCCGGCGGCATGTACGTCCTCTGGGTCACCGACGGCGAAACCGACTTTTGCGATGACGGCTCGCCCCTCTGCCCGGCCGACGCGGTCACCGGCGAAGTCCAGACCCTCTACAACGAGGGCATCACCACTTTCGTGCTCGGCCTGCCGTCGGATCTGTCGTCGATTTCGCCGCAGGTGTTGCAGGGCCTGGCGAACGCCGGCGTCGGGATGCCGGCGCTAGCGCCGCCGTCGAACCCCGGGCAGCCCCCGGCGTCTCCGCTCACCATCAGCCAGCAGTGCTCGGGCGAGGGAGGGTGGCAGGCGATCGTGACGGCCGAGAACATCCCCGCGGGCCAATCCATCGGAACGTATTCGACGGCGACCACCGTGGCGAACGCGCCGCTCTTCAGCCCTTCCTCCATCGACGAAGCGAGCCTCGAGACGGCCATTGCCACCGCGCTGAAGACCGTGAAGAGCTGCAGCTTCGACCTCCAGGGCCAGATCATGGTCGACCTGACGATGGCCTATCTCGGGACGGTCTCCATCGACGGCACCCCTCTGTCCTACGTGGCGTCGGCCGACGCGGGCGGCGACGGCTGGACGATGTCGACGCCGACGGAGCTCGATCTCGTCGGCGCGGCCTGCACGACGTGGCAAACGAGCGGGATGAGCATCGCGGGCAGCTTCCCCTGCCAGGTCATTCACCCGATCCCGCCGCGCTGACGGGCCCCTCTCGGCCGGGTGCCTAGGCGGCTTCGGCTTTCGCGGTTCCCGTCGCGGGAACATACCGCTCGCTCCGTCGGCGCTCGGCGACCGCCTGCTCGTAGAGGGCTTTCTCGCGCGCCTTGTGCTCCGCGCTGAAGCGGACCGCGAGCGCGCAGAACGCGGTGGCGAGCGCGCAGAAGCCCAGGAGCTCGAAGCAGCGCGACACGTCGCCCTCGGCTTTCAGCAAGAAGCCCGCGGCCACGGCCCCCACGTTGCCCCCGGCGCCGACGATTCCGGCGACGCCCCCGAGCGCCTTTCGATCGATGAACGGCACGAGCGCGTACGTCGATCCGCACGCCATGTGCGTGAAGAGGCCGAACGTGATCATCGCCGCGACGGCGCTCGCGGCCGTCATCGTCGTCGAAAACCAGAGGAGCCCCAGACCCTCGCCGATCATGAGCACGAAGAGGAGCGCCGTCCGCGCGCCGAGCCCGCGCGCCCGGGCGACGCGATCGGACAGCATGCCGCCGAGCGCGCGCGCGAACAGGGCGAGCAACCCGAAGGACCCGGCGGCGAGGCCCGCGGACTTCAGATCGAGCTTGAAGTGGTCGACGTAATAGCTCGCTGCCACGTTGTGGACGAAGAGCTCGATTCCGAAGCACGCGCCGTACGTCAGGAAAAGCATCCACGAACGGTAATTGGCCATCGCCTGGCGGAAGACGGCCCAGCCGCCCTTCTTGCCGCCCTCGATTTCGACCCCCATCGCGCGGAGCTCGGCGTAGTTGCCTTTCGGGCAGTCTTGCGTGAATCGCCAATAGGCGAGGGCGACGACGAGCATGAGCGTGCCGGGGACGATCATCGAAACTCGCCAGGCCATTCCCTTGGCGATTCCGAGCCCCACCACGGCGGCGACGACGAGCGGCATCGTCGACTGGGTGACGCCGCCGCCGGCATTGCCCCAACCGGCGCTGGCGGCGTTCGCGGTGCCGACCACGTTCGGCGCGAAGTTGACCGCGGTGTGGTACTGCGTGATGACGAAGCTCGCGCCGATGGCGCCAATCAACAAACGAAAGACGAGAAACGACGTATAGCTCGTCGAAAACGCGATTCCGAAGACCGGGATGGCGCCTGCGACGAGGAGCGCGGTGTGTACGAGCCGCGGGCCGAGTTTGTCGCAGAGGGGGCCGATCGCGAGCCGCGCGAGAACGGTGATTCCCACCGCGGCGATATTGATGTTCGCAATCTGGCCCGCCGACAGGCCCAAATCCGCTTTGATGATCGGCATGAGCGGAGCGACCGCGAACCAGGCGAAGAAACATACGAAAAAGGCCATCCAGCTCATGTGGAACGCGCGCATCTGCGGCGTGGAAAAGCTGAAGATCTGAATGCGCGTCGCTTTGGCAGCGGTGACGTCGATCATGAATCGAGCGTAGCCGCCTCTCTCGCTCCCGCGGCGTCAACGCGGTGTTTCGGTTGCGTTGCGTCGCGCGGCATCGCGACGGCGTGCGCCGTCGGGGGTTTGGAATCGAACAATATCGTTCCTCGACACGCACAGGAAACGTGCCTTGTGGAGGCTCTCCATCGAGGCAATGGTAGCGTCTCCCGCGCAGAGCTTGATCGCAGAGACGGCCGGGAAAGCCACGGAGACTCATTGTCCCTACTGTGCGCTTCAATGCGCGATGACGCTCTCTCCCAACGTCGTCAACTTTGACGTAACACCGCGTGATTTCCCGACGAATCGGGGCGGTCTGTGTCGCAAGGGATGGACCTCGGCAGAGTTGCTCGACTCGCCCGAACGGCTGACGACGCCGTGGATGCGAAGCTCCCGCTCGGCTTCGCTCGAGCCCGTTTCATGGCGCGCGGCGTTCGACCGAATCGCGTCGACACTTCGGAGATTGCAGGAACTTCACGGCCCCGACGCGATCGGCGTCTTCGGGGGAGGCGGGCTCACGAACGAGAAGGCCTATGCGCTCGGCAAGTTCGCGCGCGTGGTGCTCGGCACGCGGAACATCGATTACAACGGACGTTTTTGTATGGCCTCCGCCGCGGTGGCGCTCCAGAAGGCGTTCGGCGTCGATCGGGGGTTGCCCTTCCCCGTGGCGGACATCGGCCACGCCGACGTCGTCGCGGTCATCGGGGCCAACCCGGTCGAGACCATGCCGCCGATCATGGGTCATTTCGACGATCAACGATCGCGAGGAGGAAAGCTCGTCGTCGTCGATCCGCGCAAGACCGCGACCGCGGACCGCGCCGATATCCATCTTCAATTGACGCCGGGGACCGACGCGGCGCTCGCGAACGGTCTCTTGCACGTGATCCTGCGCGACCGCCTCGCCGATACGGCGTTCATCGCCGAGCGCACGACGGGCTTCGACGCCGTCCGCCACGCGGTCGCCTCGTATTGGCCCGACCGGACCGAGCGAATCACGGGGATTCCGGCGGTGCGAATCGAGGCGGCGGCGCACCTCCTCGCAAGCGCGCCCCGCCTCGTGATGCTGACGGCGCGCGGCGGCGAACAGCAGAGCCACGGCGTCGACAACGTGCTCGCCTTCATCAACGTCGTGCTCGCGCTCGGGCAGGCCGGAAAGGAGTATTCCGGCTTCGGCACCCTGACCGGCCAAGGCAACGGGCAGGGCGGGCGAGAGCACGGGCAGAAGTGCGACCAGCTTCCCGGGTACCGCAAGCTCTCCGACCGCGCCCATCGGGCGCACATCGCGGCGATCTGGGGGATTCCGGAGTCGGCGCTGCCCGGACCCGGACCGTCCGCGACGGAACTCCTCGGGGCGATCGGCACGGAGGCGGGCGTGCGGGCGCTCCTCGTCTTCGGATCGAATCTGCTCGTTTCGGCCCCCAACGCGTCCGCGCTCGAGGCGCGGCTCGGCGGGCTCGATCTGCTCGTCGTGGCGGACGCGTTTCTCTCCGAGACGGCGGCCGCGGCGGACGTCGTACTGCCGACGACCCAATGGGCCGAAGAAGAAGGGACGATGACGAACCTCGAGGGTCGCGTCCTGCTCCGGCGGCCCGCGCGCGCGCCGCCGCACGGCGTGCTCTCGGATCTGCAGATTCTCCGGCGCCTCTCGGAGCAGCTCGGCAAGTGCGGCGTCATCGACGATTCGCCCGAACGGGTCTTCGACGAGCTTCGCCGCTGCTCCGCGGGCGGCATCGCCGACTATTACGGAATCACGTACCAGCGCCTGCGCGAGGGCGAAGCACTTCATTGGCCGTGCCCCGGGGAAGCGCACCCGGGCACGCCGCGTCTCTTCGAGGACCGCTTCTTCACGCCCGACGGGCGCGCATGCTTTCACGTGGTGGAATACCGGGGGACCGCCGAGGAGCCCGACGAGGAATATCCATTTTACCTGACGACGGGGCGCATTCTGGCGCAATACCAATCGGGCACGCAGACGCGGCGGGTGCGGTCGCTGCTCGAGGCGGAGCCGGAGGCCTTCGTCGAGATTCATCCGCAGGTCGCGGCGAGCTACGGGCTCATGGCGGGCGCGCCGGTGTGGTTGCGGACGCGCCGTGGACGCGCGCGCTTCGTCGTCCGGCCGACGTCCTCGATGCGCCTCGACACGCTCTTCGTCCCGTTTCATTGGTCTGGAGCCGGGCGCGCCAACACGCTCACCGGCAATGCAATCGATCCTCAATCCAAGATTCCGGAGTTCAAGATATCGGCGGCATGCATCGAGCGACCGGAGCCAAAGCCGGTCCTTGCACGGGAGAGACCATGAATCCTACGCCTCGCTTCATCCAGGGAACGTACTCGTTTACCGGCCGAGGACTCGGCAACCCCCAGCCGCTGCACGACGCGGCGCGCTTCGTCGTCGCGCCGGACAAGAGGGCGCAGCTCGTTTACATGCGCGGGGGCAACTCGAGCGACGCGCTCGTGAATCTCGTGCTCACGCGGAACGGCAAACCGATGCGCCATTTTCCGATCGGCGCCAAGGCGAGCCTGCACGTGCCGCTCACGGTCGTGGAGGACATCTTCCCCGAGAGCAAACTCGAAGTGCTCGTCGCCGCGCCCGAAGGTGCGTCGGGCATCATCGTCGTCGACTTCGGGCTTCTGGAAATCGACTGAGGGCTCGAGCTGCGAGATTGGAGCTTCGAAAGGAACGCCCATGAGAAAGCAACGACTCGTCGTCATCGGAAACGGAATGGCGGGCGCGCGCGCCGTGGAAGAGATTCTCGCGCGCGGCGGAGCCGATCTCTTCGACATCGTGATGTTCGGCGAAGAGCCGTACGGCAACTACAACCGCATCCTGCTCTCGAACGTCGTGAACGGCGCGCAGGACCCGACCGAGATTTTCCTCAACAGCCTCGGGTGGTACGACGAAAACAAGATAAGGCTGCACGCCGGGATCAAGGCGCTCGTGATCGACAGGGCGCACAAGCACGTCCTCGGCGCCGGCGGCGTCCTCGAAGGGTACGACAAGCTGATCATCGCCACGGGCAGCAGCGCCTTCATCCCGCCCATCGCGAACATCGCGGACGAGGACGGCAAGCTGCGCCATGGCGTCTTTGCATTCCGCACTCTCGATGACTGCCACGCCATCGTCGCGCAGGCCGCGAAGTCCAAGCGCGCGGCAGTCATCGGAGGCGGCCTTCTCGGCCTCGAAGCGGCGCGGGGCCTCGTGACGCACGGGTGCGAAGTGCACGTCGTGCACCTCTCGGCGAGCCTCATGAACCAGCAACTCGACGGCCCGGGCGCGTCGATCTTGCGCTCGATCATGGAAGAGATGGGGATCCAGGTCCATCTGACGAAGAGCACGACGGAGGTGCTCGGCAACGGCCACGTGACCGGCCTCGCGTTCAAGGACGGTTCGACCCTCGATTGCGACATGGTCGTCGTGTCGGCCGGGATCAAGCCGAACTCCGAGATCGCGCGCCAATCCGGGCTCACGGTCGAGCGCGCGATCGTGGTCGACAACCATATGCGCTCGGTCGACGACTTCGACGTGTACGTCGTCGGCGAGTGCGCGCAGCACCAGGGCAAAGTCTACGGCCTCGTCGCTCCGCTCTGGGACCAGGCCAAAGTGCTGGCCGATCACATCACCGGCAAGAACACGGAGGCGGGCTATTACGGATCGAAGCTCGCGACGAAGCTCAAAGTCATGGGCGTCGAGCTCGCGTCGATGGGCATCACCGAGCCGCAGGACGAAGACGACGAAGTCGTGCAGTTCTCGGAGCCCAAGAAGGGGCGCTACAAGAAGCTCATCATCCGCAAAGGCCGGTTGGCCGGTGCGATCATGATGGGCGATCTCAGCAAAGTGGCTTACCTCACGCAGGCCTTCGACAGGAACACGCCGCTGCCCGACGACAGACTGTCGCTGCTCTTCGACATCGGCGCACCGGCCAAGAAGGTCACGTTCGACGAGCTGCCGGAAACGGCGCAGATCTGCAATTGCAACGGGGTGACGAAAGGTGCCATCGGCGCTTGCGTCGCGCGCGGGAAGCGGACGGCGAAGTCCGTCATGGTGGCGACGCGCGCCGGCATGGGGTGTGGGTCGTGCAAGTCGATGGTCGGCGAGCTCGTGGAGTGGTTCTGCGACGGGGAAGTCGATGCCGATCCGACGGCGAACTATTACGTGCCCACGATTCCGCTGAACCGGGGCGAGCTCACGAAGGCGATTCGCGAGCTCGGGCTGAAGTCGGTGTCGTCGGTCTTTTCGGCCCTCGGCGAGGGCAAGGAGGACGCGGGCAGCAAGCCCGCGCTCGCCTCGCTCCTGTCGATCGTATGGAAAGGCGAATACGACGACGAGCGCGACGCGCGGTTCATCAACGATCGCGTGCACGGCAACATCCAGAAGGACGGGACGTTCTCCGTGATCCCGGAGATCCCCGGCGGCGTCTGCACGCCGGCGGAGATGCGCCGCATCGCGGAGGTCGCCGAAAAGTACCAGGTGCCGCTCCTCAAGATCACGGGAGGCCAGCGCGTCGATCTCGTCGGCGTCGCGAAAGACAAGTTGCCCGACGTCTGGCGCGACCTCGGGATGCCCGCGGGGTACGCGTGGGGGAAGGCGTACCGCACGTGCAAGAGCTGCATCGGCGTCGATTACTGCCGCTTCGGTCTCGGCGACAGCATGGGGCTCGCGAAGGCGATCGAAGGCCGCTTCCGCGGCCTCGACACGCCGGGGAAGATGAAGCTCGCGACCGCGGGCTGCCCCCGCAATTGCTCCGAGGCTCTCGTCAAAGACGTGGGCGCGGTGGCCGTCGAAGGCGGCAAGTGGGAAATCTACATCGGCGGCGCGGCCGGCGCGCACGTGCGAAAAGGCGACTTGCTCTGCACGGTCGACAGCGAAGACGACGTCTTGCGCATCGCCGGCCGATTCACGCAATACTACCGCGAGAACGCGAAGTACAAGGAGCGCACGTACACGTTCGTCGAGCGCGTCGGCGTCGCAAAGCTCCGCGCGATTCTCGTCGACGACAGCGAGAAGATCACGGCGGACCTCGATCGCGCCATGGAGGAGTCCGTGGAGGCCACGTACGATCCGTGGCTCGAACGCGACGCACCGAAGACCGAGAACCAGTTCAAACGATCGCTGCCGGTCGTGGGCTAAGCGGGATAAGCGCCATGAGCAAGCTCGTTCACGTGGGGCCCTTGTCGAGCATTCCGAAAGGCGAGGGGAGAAACTTCGACATCGGACCCGCGAAGATCGCGGTCTTCCACGGGCGCGACGGCCGCGTGTACGCGACGCAGGCCGAGTGCCCCCACAAGAACGGGCCGCTCGCGGACGGCCTGCTCGGCGGGACGACGCTCGTATGCCCCCTTCACGAGTGGTCGTTCGACCTCGTATCGGGGATGGCCCTGCAAGGGTCGTGCGGCATTCGCGTGTATCCCGTGCGCGTGGACGCGCAGGGGACGGTGTCCGTCGAGATGGAGGACGACGGGCGGCAGCCGCAATGGCGGGTGTCGGACTACGACCGGTTCGAATCCAAGGGATGACGTTTGGTAGAGTCGGCGGGCATGAATCCCGCCGCCCTCAACGCCGCGAGCATGGACTCGCTGCTCCCGGTCCTCTACGCGAAGGCGATCGACATCGGCTCGAAGGCCGTCGGCCTCATCATCCTGTGGATCATCGGGCGCTTCGCCATCCGCGCTCTCAAGCGAGTCGTCCAGCGGGCGTTGCGCCTTCGCGCGATCGAGCCGACGCTCATGGAATACGTCGACAGCGTCGTCGGCGTGTTGCTGAATATTCTGCTGGTCGTCGTGCTCCTCAGCTTCGTGGGGATCGAGACGACGACCTTCGCCGGTCTTCTCGCTGCCGCCGGGCTCGCGATCGGCACGGCGTGGTCGGGGCTCCTCTCCAATTTTGCGGCAGGGGCGTTTCTCGTGCTCCTCCGGCCTTTTCGCAAGGGCGACCTCGTGATGGCGGGCGGCGTCACGGGAACCGTCGACGAGATCGGCATGTTCGTGACGGTCATCCAGACCCCCGACAACGTTCGCACGATCGTGGGCAACGGGAAGATCTTCGGCGACACGATCCAGAACTACAGCGCCAATCCCTATCGCCGGGTCGATCGCTTCGCGCAGCTCGCCCACGAGGACGACCACGTGCGCGCGATGACGCTGCTGAAGGCCCGGCTCGCGACGATTCCGAACGTGCTGGCCGTGCCGGCGCCGGACGTCGAGATTCTCGATTTGACGCTGGCGGGGCCGCTCCTCGCCGTGCGCACGTACGCGCGCAGCGACGACTACTGGCAGGTGTACTTCGACACGAATCGCGTGATTCGCGAAACGCTCACGTCCGAGGGCTTCGAAATTCCGGCGACGCACCAGCACGTTACGCAATAGAAGAAGACGGGGATGCGCATACGGGCGGGCTGCATCGCGCTCTTCGCGAGCGGACCGCTTTACGCGCAGACGCCGCCCGTGACGAGTGGAGGCGCGCCCGCGGCCGCGGCGCCCGTCGAGCCGGCCCCCGTCGAAGTCAGCGTGCGCGGCGTCCGCGATCTCGGCGCATCCGCGGCGCAGGCCGACGAGCTGCGCGATATTCCGGGGACTTTCGGCGACCCGTTCCAGGCCGTCGCGGCGCTTCCCGGCGTGATCCCGGTGACGAGTGGCCTGCCGTATTTTTATGTGCGCGGGGCGCCCCCCGCCGATACCGGGTATTATATCGACGGCGTTCCGCTCCCGACGCTGTTCCATATCGGGCCTGGGCCGTCCGTCGTGCCCGCGGCGCTCATCGACCGGATCGAGCTCTTCGCGGGTGCGGCACCCGCGGAATACGGGCGCTTCGCCGGCGGGATCATCGCCGGGGAGACTGCACGACCGGCGGATGCCCCGCGCGGCGAGGCGTCGGTGCGGCTGTTCGACGCGAGCGCCATGGTGGAGACGCCGGTCGGCGATTCGTCGAGCGTGCTCGCCGCCGGCCGCTACGGATATCCCAATGCGCTTCTGTCGCTCTTGGCTCCGGGCTTGTCGCTCGCGTACGGCGATTACACATTTCGCGCGACGCACAAGTTGAACGCGGCGGATACGATCTCGGTGCTCGCGCTCGGCAGCTACGACACGGAGACCGACGCGAGCCAGGAGCTCACTCCGGTCGACACGCTGTTCCATCGCGTCGACGTGCGGCTCGACCACACCTGGTCGCGCGGTTCGGTTCGCGTCGCCACGACGCTCGGCTACGACCGAACCGCGACCGATCTGACGCCGGGGATTCTCGAGCGGCTCGAAGAGACGAGCGTCCGCGTGCGCGTCGAAGCCAAGCAGTGGCTCGCGAGGGATCTGCGTCTCGAAGTCGGCGGGGATGCGAGCGGTCTGCTCAATCGAGTCGGCACGGCGCCGCTCGTGCTGCAGCAGATCGCGGGCGCCTTCGCGGAGGTTCGCTATGTGCCGTCGGACCGGATCGAGCTCAGCGCCGGCGTCCGTGCCGATGCCTATGCGACCACCCAGGCGGTCACCGGCGCCGCCGATCCGCGCATCTCGCTGAAGTTCCGCGTTGCGCGCTGGGTGTCGACGCTCACGACGCTCGGCGTCTCGCACCAGCCGCCCACGTATTTTCTTCCGATTCCCGGTTTGCGCCTGGACCCCTCCGCCGGCTTGCAGACCGTCTATCAATATTCACAGGGGGTCGAGCTTCGTTTGCCGTTGGCGCTGTCGGCGATCGTCACTGGTTTCTACGACGCCGATCGCAACACGAACGACTTCGCCTCGGACTGCGGCATCTTCGCGGCCGACTGCAACGGCGTTGCGCGCGTCGACGGATCCACCTACGGGCTCGAGGCGACCGTGAGGCGTGCGTTCTCGCAGAGGCTCGCCGGATGGGTCTCGTATACGCTGTCGCGCGCCGAGCGGCACATCGGCAGCACCACGTTCTTGTCCCCGTTCGACCGCACGCACGTGATCGCGGCCGTCGTACGCTATGACTTCGGTGCCGGCGTCGACGTCGGGGTGCGCGCGACGTATGACTCGGGGCGCCCGGACATCCCGGCCTTTACCCTCGGCGGCGTGCCCGTGTATTACGCGTTCGGCACGAGTCAGGCGCCCCAGATGCGCTTGCCGGACTTCTATCGGATCGACGTGCGCGCGGAGAAGCGCTGGACATTCGGCGCAAAGTGGTTCGCGGTCGTCGCGGAGATGTTCAACGCGACGCTCACGCCCGAGGCCGTGCAGTACAAGTGCGAGCTCACCACGGAGCATTGCACGGCGCAAACGATCGGGCCGATCGCGCTTCCGAGCCTCGGCGTCGAGGGGGGATTCTGACGGTCCATCGAGCGCGAACGCGTAAACGGGACATTAAACCGCGCGACCAAGAGGCTTGGAGGCATCGTCAATGCGCCCCGCCTGTGCTCGAAGAACGGCATGGTAGAGAGCGATCCGTGTCTCGTGGGGCGTGAACGCGCGGCTTTGTTTTGCGCCAGAGCCGAGACGATGACGGACGAAGAATTGCTCGAGCAGCTCGTGAGCGATCGGTCCGAAGCCCGTGCCGCGTTCGTGGAGTGTGCTCCCTATTGGGATCGCCAAACGCGCCGGCGGGTCGCGGTTCTCATGACCCGGGCCATCAAGACCACTGGCTTGAGCCTGCTCGAGATCCTGGGCGGCGAACGCTGACCGGGCCACGCTGCGGCGAGACTGCGGCGAGATCACTGCGTGACGAGCCGCCACAGGCCGCCGATCATGTTCGCCGAATAAACGATGTGGTGGATCTTGTCATAAGCGAATTCATAGGAGCCGCGCGGCGAATCGGGAGAGGTCATCTGCGTCCACGACGTGAGATCGCCGAGCGGCGCTCGCCAGAAAACCTGCCCGTCGCCATTGCCGTACTGCCCGTTTCCGGCCCATGTGTCGCTCGCGTACAGGTACGTGCCGTCGTCGATCAAACAGTCCGCGTTGGGCGAATTCGCGAGCTGCGTCCATTGGGTTCCGAGCGACGTGCTGGTGCTCCGGAAGATGCCGCTCGCGGTCCCGACGTAGAGAGCGCTGTCGGGACCGAAGT
>DATHQY010000251.1:0-10973 GCA_035482215.1 Polyangiaceae bacterium
GATTGGACTCCCTCGGCGAACGTGGGATGTGCGGCCTCCGCGTCGACGATCGCGCGTAAGCTCGCCTTCGCCTGCATCAACGCGGTGAATATGTGCACCAGCTCGCCCGCTTCCGCACCGACTAGACGGCATCCGAGCACCCGCTCGGTCGAAGGATCCATGAGGAGCTTCATGATGCCCGCTCCCTCGTCGATCTCGATCGCGCGCGCGATGTCGCCGAACGGCATCGTCGCGGCCTCGTAGGCGATTCCGCGCGCACGGAGCTCGCCTTCGCTCATTCCGGCGCCGGCGACTTGCGGATCCGTGAACACGACGAACGGCACGAGCCGGTCGCCGCGTCCTCGCGAGGTGCGGCCGTGCAGGCGATCGAAGAGGATTCGGTGGTCGTCCCATGCGGAATGGGTGAACGCGGGTCCGCCCGTGGCGTCGCCCACGGCGAAGATCCCGTCCGCGGTCGTCCGATACCCATCGTCGACTTCGATGAATCCGCGTGCATCGAGGCGGACGCCCGCGGCCTCGCAACCCAGGTCGTCGGTGTTCGGCCTACGGCCCGCGGCCACGAGCAGGTGCGACGCTGCAATCTCGCTCCCGTCCTGCAGCCGGAGGACGGCGTCGCTTTTTCCATGCCGAACCGCGACGACCGTCGCGGAAAGTCGAAGATTGATCCCTTCTTGACGAAACACGTCTTCCAGCGCGACAGAGGTGTCCGGATCCTCCTGATGGAGAATGTGCTCGTGGCTGTCGATGATCGTGACGGCCGATCCGAACCGGCGAAACATCTGGCCGAATTCGCATCCGATGTAGCCGCCTCCCAGGACCGCGAGGTGCGAGGGAAGCTCACGCAGATCCATGATGCGGTGGTTGTCGAGCACGTTCGCGGGATCGAGCCCGTCGATCGCGGGCACGAGCGGGCGCGAGCCGACGTCGAGGATCACGATGTCGGCCTGGTGGCGGTCGCCGTTCACCTCGACTTCACGGGGGCCTACGAGGCGCGCGTGTCCGTGCAGGACCTGAAGGCGCTCGCCGGCGTTGCGCAGGCGTTTCTCCACGCCGTTTTGCCAGCGGCGCACGATGGCGTCCTTGCGCTCGGCGACCGCGGGAAAGTCGACGCGAACATCCCCCGTGCGTACGCCGAGACGACCCGCCGTTCGCGCCACGTGTGCGGCGCGCGCGCTCGCGACCATCGTCTTCGTGGGCGTGCATCCGTAGTTGACGCACGTCCCCCCCAGCCTCGAGCGCTCCACGAGAAGAACGCGCCTGCCTGCGGCGGCAAAACGCGTCGCGAGCGGCACGCCTGCCTGACCTGACCCTACGATGACGACGTCGGCTCTCATGGGTCCGAGCCTGCCACGGCTTACGACGTGAGGGCACCGCCGCGCACCTCATCATGCGAGTCACACGCATCTTCGCGCAGACATGGCGCGCTGGCGCATCCGCAGACGCACGAGCGCGGTGCACGAGCCTGTTCGCCGTGTATGATCCCAGTTAGGTCGAGCGCGATCTGTCGCTGTGGTCACCTTGCGCTCGCAGCCGCGAATCTTAGAGGTTTCTCATGCCCCTCGTGCGCGCTCGTACTCGGCTTCTTCGTACTTCCGCGTGGCTTTCCGTCGCGGTGGCAGTAGCGGCCGCCGCCTGTGCGGCTGACCCTGGGGACACCTCGAAGGCGCAGGGTGGCCTCGGCACATCCGGCGCCGGAGGCGCTTCCGGCAGCACGACGGGGAGCACTTCGGGCGCCGCAAGTGCTGCCAGCGGCGCTTCGGGGGCGCAGGGGACCACGGGAACCGCGACGGGATCGACCGGCGGGACGGCGGGAACGTCTGCAGGCACCGCGTCGGGTGATACGAGTGGCGTTTCGGGCGCGGCCTCGGGAGCCTCGGGCGCCTCGGGCGCCTCGACTGGCGCGGCGTCGGGCGCCTCGACTGGCGCGGCGTCGGGCGCCTCGACGGGTTCAACGGCGGGAACGACCAACGGAACGACGGCCGGAACGGCCAGCGGAACGACATCCGGAACGACATCCGGAACGACATCCGGAACGACCAGCGGAACGACATCCGGAACGACCAGCGGAACGCTTTCGGGCACCGCGAGCGGTACAGCGGGCATGGTCGACGCGGGGCCCGATGCGACCGTCGGGGGTGGTTCGCCCAATTGCCTCTCGAACGAGGCCTCGACGTGCACGATCTGCATGACGATGAACGCGAGCGACATGCCCAAATGCATGGACTACCTGATGTGTTACTTGACGAATACTTGCGATCCGACCGTCGCGAACAACCCGTGTGCCTCGAACGACGGGGTCTGCGGTATCAACATGATCGGCGGTGGGTCCGCGCCGCAGACGACCGCTATCGCCACTTATACGGCGTGCGGGTGCAACTAGGTCAACGCAGCAGCGCGGGTGCGTCGCCGCCGCGGTGCGGGTCCTTCAGCGCTTGCGTGCGAAGGCACCCCCGGCACAAGAAGTCGTAAATCCCGTCCACCACTTCGCGTTCCGAATAGGGCGCTTCGCGGTGCACGACCTGGTACAGAAATTCCTTCATCGCGCCCAGGATCATGTACGCGAAGATGCGCGCGTCGCCCGTACGGACGACGCCGAGCTCCTGGCCGTCGCGCAGGCTCTCGACGAGCAGATTCTCCACCACTTCGTAAAACGACTGCAGCTTTCGATCGAACGCCGGATCGAGCCCCACCGCCGCGGTCAATAGAATCTTCGTTGTCGGCCGGTCTTCGAGCAGCGCGCCGACGATGCGGCGAATGTTCTCGTGGACCTGGTCGTCGACCGTACGGCCGGGATCGTTGGGATCGACCCGCACGATCGCCACGCCGATCCTCGTGAACGCCCGATCGACGATTTCCTCGAAAACAGCCCGTTTGTCCTTGAAATACAGATAGAAGGTGCCGCGGGCGATATCGGCGGCCGCGACGATGTCCTCGATCTTGGCTTCGTGGTATCCGGATCGTGCGAAGACGTCACGAGCGTGGTTCAGAATCTTCTGCCGTCGCTCGACCTTGCCCATCCCGCGGCCCCAGCGGACGATACCATGACCGGGACTGACACGTGTGTCAGTCGCTCCAGGCGCTCTTCCCCTGCGGCTTCTTTCGGGGTAGTACTCGTCCCGACTGACATGCCAGTCTAGCGCGTTCGGGAGGTCAAATACGATGGCAACGGCGGGACAGAGGCAGCTCGCGATCGGGATGGACGTCGGCAGCACCACGGTGAAAGCGGTGGTCGTCGACCCGCAGACCAAGGCCATTCTCTGGAGCGAGTACCAGCGGCACAACACGAAGCAGCCCGAGTTCGTGCTCTCGATGCTGCAGACGATTCTCGCGGCATTTCCCGGCATGCCGTCGGGTGGCTGGCGCATGTTCATGACCGGATCGGGCGCCTCGCCCCTCTGCGCGCCCACGGGAGGCAAGTTCGTTCAAGAAGTGAACGCCGTGACTCTGGCCGTGGAGCATCTGCATCCCGACGTCGGTTCGGTCATCGAGCTCGGCGGCCAGGACGCGAAGATCATCATGTTCAAGAAGGACGAGAAGACCGGCGAGAAGACGCCCTTCGCGTCCATGAACGACAAGTGCGCATCCGGCACCGGCGCGACGATCGACAAATGCTTCCTGAAGGTGAATGCGCCTCCCGAGCTCGTCACTTCGCTCCACTTCGACGCGACGAAGCTGCACCACGTGGCCGCGAAGTGCGGAGTGTTCGCCGAAACGGACATCGTCAATCTGATCAAGAGCGGCATTCCGTCGACGGAGGTTCTCTGCTCGCTGGCGGACGCGATCGTCCTCCAGAACCTCAGCGTGCTCACGCGCGGCGGAACACTGAAGCACAAGGTGCTCCTGCTCGGCGGCCCGAACACCTACTTGCCGTTTCTCCAGGAATGCTGGCGCCTGCGCATCCCGCAGACGTGGGACGAGCGCGACTACGAGTGGCCGAGAGACCGGCCGATCGAAGAGACCATCTTCGTCCCGCAAAATTCGCAGTACTACGCAGCCCTCGGCGCGGTGCTCTACGGGCTCCACGAAGAAGCGCATATCGGAGTCTTCACGGCGCTCGAGCCGCTGAATGAATACATCACGACGGGCCGCAAGGCGCGCCTCGGCGAGAGCGCGGGACCGCCGTTGTCCAAGACGCGGCAGGAGCTCGACGACTTCCGCGAGCTTTATCGGATTCCGAAGTTCCAGCCCGTGCCCTTCACGGAGGGACAGACCGTTCGCGCCGTCGTCGGCCTCGACGGCGGCTCCACTTCGTCGAAAGCGGTGCTCGTCGACTACGAGGACGGCAAGATTCTTTGCAAGGCCTACCAGCTGTCGAAGGGCAATCCGATCCAGGACACGAAGGAGCTCCTCGCGCAGCTCCGCAACTACGTCGAGGTCGAGCAGAAGGCCAAGCTCGAAGTCATGGGCTTCGGCGCCACCGGCTATGCCGCCGATGTTCTCCAGGAATGCGTCCGCGCCGACGTGAACATCGTCGAAACGGTGGCGCACATGCTGTCCGCGGTGCACTTCTTCGGCGACGTCGACGTCATCTGCGACATCGGCGGGCAGGACATCAAAGTCCTCTTCATGAAGAACGGTGACATCGCCAACTTCCGCCTGTCGAACAGCTGCTCGGCCGGAAACGGGATGCTCCTGCAAGCGACGGCCGATTCGTTCGGCGTCAAGGTCACCGACTTCGCCGACACGGCCTTCAAGGCGGAGCTCGCGCCCAAGTTCTCGTATGGATGCGCCGTCTTCCTCGACACGGACCGCGTGAACTTCCAGAAAGAGGGCTTCTCCAAAGAAGAGATGCTGGCGGGCCTGGCGCAGGTGCTGCCGAAGAACGTCTGGCAGTACGTCGTCCAGATTCCGCGCCTTGCCGCGCTCGGGACGAAATACGTGCTCCAGGGCGGTACGCAATACAACCTCGCCGCGGTCAAAGCGCAGGTCGATTACATCAAAGAGCGCGTCCCCGACGCGCAGGTCTTCGTGCACCCGCACACGGGCGAAGCGGGCGCGATCGGCGCCGCCATGGAGACGCTCCGCGTCGTCAAGCGCAAGGGAACTTCGAGCTTCATCGGGATCGACGCCTCGATCCAGCTCGAATACACGACGAAGAACGACGTCGACACGGTGTGCCACTTCTGCCCGAACGAGTGCAAACGCACGTTCATCGACACGAAGCGCCCGGACGGGAGCGCGAGCCGCTACATCGCCGGGTTCAGCTGCGAGAAGGGAACCGTCGAGTCGAAAGAAGCGATGCTCTCGCTCGTCGCAGAGCGAAAGAAGATCGCGCAGGAGTTCCCGAACCTCGTCGATTACGAATCGAAGAAGGCGTTCATGCACTTCTACGATACGTCGCCGATGCCGGCGGAAGGATCGCCGGTCGCGGATACGGAATTGAAGAAGGGAATCTTCGGGTTGCGCCGCACGGCCGTCACGCGCCCGTTCCGCCGATCGTCCGCCGAGAGCTGGGCCGCGCGCAAGCGCGTGCGGATCGGGATTCCGCGCGTGCTCAACATCTATTCGACCGCGCCCTGGATCCGCACGTACTTCGAGGCGGTCGGCATTCCCAAGCAGAACGTCATCTTCAGCGAAGCGACGACCGAGGAGATGTGGGTCGAGGGCGGCAAGTACGGATCGATCGATCCTTGCTACCCGAGCAAGGTCGCCCAGGCGCACATTCACTATCTGCTCTTCAAGGAGCACGCGCCGGAAGAGCGAAAGCCGCTCAAGTACATCTTCTTCCCGATTCTCACGCACGTGAATAACTTCGTCGCCGACACGATGGACAACGCGAGCTGCCCCATCGTCGCCGGTGCGCCCGACGTCATGAAAGCGGCCTTCACGAAGGAGGTCGATTTCTTCGCGACGCGCGGGATCGAATACCTCGCGCCGGCCCTCACGTTCGAAGAGCCGACGCTCACGGCGCGCCGAATGTTCGACGTATTCGGGCCGCGCCTCGGGATCACCGAGGACGAGAACGACTTCGCGTGCAAAGAAGCGTGGAAGGCCCAGCGGACTTTCGACAGAGACGTCGAAGAGAAGGGCCGGGCGATTCTGGAGACCGTCGAAGCCGAAGATCGCGTCGCGATTCTGATGATCGGCCGGCCGTACCACTCGGATCCCGGGCTCAATCACGGGATTCCGGAGGAGTTCCAGGTTCTTGGCTATCCGATCCTCTCGGTCCGTTCGATCCCGAAAGACCGCGAATACCTCGATCGCTATTACAAGGACGAGCTCGAGAAGGGCATGATGAAGAGCCCGCTCGAGCTCAATCATCTCTGGCCGGAGAACTATTCGGTCAACAGCGCGCAAAAAGTGTGGGCCGCCAATTTCGCGGCGCACCATCCGAACGTCGTCGTGCTCGACTTGTCGTCGTTCAAATGCGGCCACGACGCGCCGACCTACGGACTCATCGAGTCGATCATCGAGCGGAGCAAGACGCCGTATGCGGCTCTTCACGACATTGATGCGAATAAGCCATCCGGGTCGATCAAGATCCGCGTGAAGACGTATGCACACGCCCTCAAGCTCCACCAAGAGCGCCTCGAAGACGCGGGCAAGCGAAACCGCGCGCTCACCAACGCGCTCGACAAGAAGCGGGTGGAGCTCTTGACGCTCCGCAAAGAGCAGCTCGCGGCGCGTAACCAAGGCGACCCCGCGATCGAAGCGCAGCTCGAAGAGCTCCGCGAACGTCTTCGCGCGTACGAAGCGCCCAAGAGCGCGACGATCGCGGAGTCGCGCGAAGGCAGCGGTATCATCAAACTCGGTCGAAAGACGCCGCAAGGCAGCGTCGTTCGCGTTCAAGCCTCGTAGTCCACCCTCGGAGCTGAGAGAGAAAATGTCCACAACCGGCAGCGTGATGGGTAACGGCAAAGGGTCGCTCCCGATCTTCGACATGGACGCGGAGCTGAAAAAATTCGAGGCCGAGGAGCGCAAGCGCCTCGGGCTCGACCAAAAGACGGAACACTGGATCGAAGACATGGCGGGCCTCACCTTCACGATGAAGGAGAAGGCCAAAATCACGCTCCTCGTGGGCGGCCTCACGATGGCGCAGGACTACTTCGTCCAGGGCGCGCTCCGCGGCGTCGGCTACAACGTCCAGACGCTGGAAGTCCCGACGAACGAGGGACTCCAGGTCGGCAAGGAGTTCGGCAATCGCGGCCAGTGCAACCCGACGTACTTCACCGTCGGCAACCTCGTGAAGTACCTCATCACGCTCCGCGACAAGCACGGTATGAGCGCGAAGGAAGTCGTCGACAAGTACGTCTTCCTCACCGCGGGCGCGTGCGGCCCGTGTCGTTTCGGGATGTACGTGACCGAGTACCGCAAGGCGCTCCGCGACGCGGGCTTCGAGGGCTTCCGCGTGGTCCTCTTCCAACAGACCGGCGGCCTGAAGCAGGCGACGGGCGAGGCGTCAGGCCTCGAGCTCAATCCGACGTTCTTCTGGGCGCTCGTGAAGGCGCTCATCGCGGGCGACGTGCTCAACGCGCTCGGTTACCGCATTCGCCCGTACGAGGTGAATGTCGGCGACACCGATCGCGCCGTCGAGCAGTGCAAGAAGATCATCTACACGGCGCTCGAGAACCGCACGAACATCATGTTCGCGATGTGGCAGTGCAAGCCGATCCTCGCTGCCGTGAAGATCGATCGCACCCTCACGAAGCCCAAGGTGAGCATCATCGGCGAGTTCTGGGCGATGACGACCGAGGGCGACGGCAATTACCAGCTCCAGCGCTTCCTCGAGAGCGAGGGGGCCGAAGTCGACATCCAGCTCGTCACCGCGTGGATCCTCTACACCGTGTGGGAAGCGTCGCACGACACGGCCGACCGCGCCGAGCTCCGCGGCGCCGATACTTCGAAGTACGGCCTGGGGTCGATGGCGGACAACGCGTTCGGTATCGGCACGAAGCTCGCGGCGCTGTCGGGCGCGCGCCTCGCGATCCGGATCCTCTTCCAGTCGTTCGCGCACACGATGGGCCTCTATGGCTACAAGTTGCCGAACATGGATGACATCGCGGCGATCAGCGACGAGTACTACAACAACGAGCTCCGCGGCGGCGAAGGCCACATGGAGGTCGGCAAGCTCATCATGAACACGATTTACCAGAAGGCGCATATGACGCTGAGCGTGAAGCCCTTCGGCTGCATGCCGAGCGCCGGCGTCTCGGACGGAGTTCAGTCGGCGATCACCGAGAAGTTCCCCGGAACGATCTTCTGTCCCGTCGAGACGAGCGGCGACGGACGCGTGAATTTTTACTCACGCGTTCAGATGTACCTTTTCAAGGCGAAGCAAGCCTCCGCCGCGGAATATGCACGAGCGCTCACGGAGCACGGTGTCACGCGCGAGCAAGTCAAAGCGTTCCTCGATTCGAGCGCCTGGTTCGCGAGCCCCCTCTTCAAGGCGAAGCACTTTTACGCAGGGACATCGGCGGATGTGGTTGCCGCCGTAGGCCCGTACATCACGAAGACGCGCGCGCAGCGCTGGATGGGTCGCCTCGCGGGGGCCGGAAAGAAATCCGCAGAGCTGGCGCAGCAGTCGCCGCACATGGTGGTCAAGATCGTGCGGAACGCCGTGGAATCGGCGCCGGAAGTCGTCGAACGGGTGAAGCTCGATGCGAAGTTGTTCGCCGAGTCGCGAAAGGCCGCGCGAGCCAAGAAGCCGGCCGTGACGGAAATGTCCGCGGCCGCCGAGTAGCCACTGCCGGCGCGAGCCGGCCGACGAATCGCCGAATCGCCGAGGTATTTTGACTGGTTACCGGTCATTGCCTCGGCGGCTCACTTTTGTGGGTTAGGGCACGACCGCGGGCCCTCCGCCGTTGCAGGGGATTGCACGGCCCTTCGGGGAAAGCCGGCTCGTCGCACGGGGGCAACTGCTTGTCGGATTGCGTTCGAGGGCCATACGAGGCCATACGAGGGCAACGCGAGCGGCACTGTCCGCTTTTTCGCGGCTGCCGAGGCTTGTATGCATACCGGAATTTACGTTTTGAGCGGGCCTATGGTATGCGATTCGCCCATGTCCAATCTGCGTTCACGCCTATCCGATCTCGCGTCCTCCTTCACCGACTCCGTCGTTGAAGCAATCCGGAGCAGCTCGCTCGAAGAGCTTCTCAACGAATCCGGTGCTCGCCCCCGAGTCCAGGCCGCCGAGAGAATGCCGAAAACCGCCGCGAAGACACCGCTCGCCAAAGCGCCCAAGTCGGCGACCGGCCGCCTGCCCCGCCGTTCGGCGGACGACATCGCCGCCGAATTGGCCAAGATCGTCACCCTCGTTTCGAAGCACAAGGACGGCTTGCGCGCGGAACAGATTCGGGCCGAGCTCGGGCTTCAAGCGAAGGAGCTCCCCCGCGTGCTGAAAGAGGGCCTCGCGAGCCGGGCGCTCCGGAGCCGCGGACAGAAGCGCGCGACGACCTACTTCGCGAAGTAGGACGCCGCGACGGCGGCGCTAGGTCTGCGTCAGAGAGAGCACGTTGCCGTCTGGGTCTTTGAACCAGGCGATTCGTGCCCCGCTCGGCGACGTCCAGACTCCGAGCGCGTCCTGAACGAGAAATTCGAAGGACTCGAAGCGCACGCCTCGCTCGCGTAGCGCGCGGATGCTCTCCGCAATGTCGGGAACGCAAAATCCAAGCACCGTGTAAGCCGCCACCACGATTTCGCGGACGACGGCCACGCGCACCGGAGTGCCGTTCACGTCCAGCGCGAGGGCGAAGCCGTCTTCGGATGTGACCGCGAGACCCAGAACGCCCTCGTAGAACGCACGGGCGCGCCTGGCGTCCGTGGTGGCGACGAACGCCATGATTCGGCTCGATCCGAGGCCTGCCATGGGAGCTCCCCTTTTCGTGGTTCGACGCGCCGCGCGACGACGTGCGGCCGATCGTCTTTGGTTCTTAGATGATCTTCTCGTCCGGGTTGTGAATCTTGCGCAAAACGTCGTAGCGCCCCGATTTGACGCGAAGGGGGTAACGCGACTCCTGCGGACCCCAGTTCGGATCGTCGATGCTCTCGAAAGCTTCGCGGAGCCGCAGGGCCCACGAGTCGCGAATCATCGAAAAGTACGGATTCGCCTCGTCGATGCACACCATCTCGTCGGCCTGCAGAGCGTCCGCCTGGTACACGACGAGATCGATCGGCAGGCCGACCGAGAGATTCGACTTCAAGGTCGAATCGATCGACACGAGAACACACTTCGTCGCATGTGCGAGGGGCGTGCTCGGCGTGAGCATCCGGTCGAGGACCGGTTTGCCGTACTTCGCTTCCCCGATCTGGAAGTAGCAAGTCTCGGGTGTGGCCTCGATGAAGTTGCCCGTCGAGTAAACGAGAAAAAGGCGCATCGTCTCGCCCCGAATCTGGCCACCGAAAATGAGCGTACACCCGTAGTCGATGCCTGCGGCGCGGAGGGCCGGGCCGTCCTGGTCGTAGACGTGGCGCATCGCCTGCGAAAGAACGCGCGCCGCATCGAACATGCTGGTCGCATTCCAGATGGTCGTTTCGGTCTGATTTTCGCCTGTGTAGTGCTCCACTTGGAGCTTTTCGCGCACGGATTGGCTGATCGACAGATTGCCGGACGAGAGAAGGACCATGAACCGGTCGCCCGGTCGTTCGTAGACCACCATCTTGCGAAAGGTGCTGATCTGGTCGAAGCCCGCGTTCGTGCGCGAATCCGACGCGAACACCATTCCCGCCCCGACTTTGAGCGCAACGCAGTAGGTCACGACCGCGAGCCCGGCGAGCCTGACGAGGACGGTATCAGCATGCTTTACGTCATACCTCGCGACCGACCCGTCCCGCCAGAGCCGGTCCATGAGCGGGACGCACGTACAGGCCATGCATTTCGCGGTTGAGAACGGCTGGCCGAATGCTAGGCATTTTGGTGAGAGGAGCGTTCCATGCTCACGCCGCTGGAGATCGACACGGTCCAGAGCGATTGGCGCAAAGTGCTTCCGATCGCGGCGACCGCCGCAACGCTCTTCTACGATCGCCTCTTCGAGCTC
>DATHQY010000252.1:0-3225 GCA_035482215.1 Polyangiaceae bacterium
CGTCCATCCCGCCGGGCTGATCGCGCTCGTCATCGTGCAATTGACGTATGCGACGTGGCTCGCCGGATACTGGCTCACGTCGATGCGCGCGAGGACTTGCCCCTTCACGGTCGAATCCGCCGTGATGTTCGAGTCGACGAATACGTATCCATAGGTCGACGCCGGATTTCGCGCCTGGACGATCGCGCCCGCCTGGCCGACCGTGTGGATCTCGCAGTTGTCGAAGTAGGCTGCCCCCGTCCCCCAGACGAAGTCCACGTTCCCGGCGATATAGCAATTGCTCGCGTAGATACGCCCGCTCCACAGCAGCGTGTCTTGGAGGCTCTCGATGTTCGAGTTGCGAACGATGCACTTGTCGCAAGACTCCATGCGCAGGGCTTCGGCCTGCGAGCCGCCTTGCGGCGTCAGATTGTGGATCGTGAGCGTGTCGACGACGACGCCGCTGCTCGAGTCGATGCCGACGAGCGATCGCGTCGACGTCGACGGGTTCATGTCGTCGTTGTTCGTGCCTTCGATGATGGTCGATGCGCGATCCTCGCCGAGCAGCGTCACGTTGCTCTTCGACGCGAAGTGAATGATCTCGTGGTAAATGCCGGGCGCGATCGTGATCGTGTCCGCGTTCGTGTTCTTCGCGGGAATGGCATCGATGGCGCCTTGAACCGAGCAAAAGTCACCGGACCCGCCGAGGGCGACGGTGAGCGCGGCAACGCTCGCGGGACCCGCCGTGGCGGTCGTGAAGCGCCAGGTCGCGGTGTCCGTCACGGCGAGTGGGCCGGCCGGGCCGATCACAGCGCCCGAGTCGATCGTCACGTAGTAGGTGTGCCCGTACGCGAGCGCCTGCGACGGGAGCATGATCACGGCGTCATTTCCGTCGACGAAGGCCGGCCGCACCGTGTTGAAGGTGGTGCCTCCGATGACGTCGGTGAAGGACGTGGCGCCCATGTCGACGACCGCGACGGCGTTCGCGGAGGAGGCCGCATCGAAGACCTGGATCTTGCCCGCCGTGCCCAATGTCGGGGGCGCCGAGAACGTGAGGCGCAGCGGTGGGTCCGGACAGACGCCTTTGCTCCCGGGCGCGGGGAACGCCATGACGCCCGATGCGAGGGGACCCTCGCCCGAGCCTGCGTCGGCGGGGTGGCTCGTGCTCGCGTCCGCGGCGCCACCCGCGTCGCGCACCACGCTCGCGTCGGTCTTTGCGATCGAAGCGTCGAGATCCGACCCGCTGCTCGTCCCGGCGTTCGCGCCCGTGGTCGTGCCCGATCCGCTCGTCCCCGCGCTCCCTGAAGAACCGGCCACGCCGCTCGCCGTCGCTGCGCCGCCTGCGCCGGCATTCGCACTTCCGCTCGTTTCCGCGCCGGCAGCGCCTGTCGTCCCGGTGCTCGCAGCAGACGCGCCCGTCGCCGAAACGCCGCTCGCGCTGCCGGACGTGCCCGCGCTGCCCGTCGGTCCCCCGTTGCTTTCGCCCCCGGAGCCGCACGCGGCCAGCGCAGTCGTCGCGACGACCGTTCCGATGGCCCTCAGGCCGAGCTTGAGCGCGAACCGGTATCTCAAAATGTCACCCATTTGCCGGTGCACGGGTTGGGAGTGCTCGACCCCGAGATGTCGTTTTTCACCGTGACGCTCGTGCCCGAGGGCATGAAGTTGACGTTGCCCGGTCCGAGCGTGAACGTCGTGTAGCTCGCCTCGACCTCGCTCGCCGTAATGCCATCGATCACGACGTTGTCGAGCGTCACCGTGTTGATGTACGACGTGCTGTAGCCGTCGAACGTCACCTGCTGATTGCTCGGTCCGCTCAGCGCGTGGAAGTTCTGGATCTTGATGTTCGTGAACTGCGGAATGTCGCTCCCCGTGTCCGTCGTATAAAACGGCGTGAGCAGGATGGGCGTCTCGAGATCGCGGACGCAGACGTCGCTGTACGTCACGTCGTTCACGAGCCCGCCGCGGCTCGAATCGGACTTGATGCGAATGCCGTTCGCATAGCCTCCGAGCGACCCATCGATCGACAGGTCGTAGACATTGACGTTCGACACGCCGCCCGTGAATTCGCTGCCGATGGACATGCCGTGCCCGGCTTCGAAGTGGTTGTGGGCAATCGTGAGGTTCGTGACGCCGGTGGAGCTCGACCCTTTGATGGCGATGTGATCGTCGCCGTCGCTGATCTTGTTGCAAACGATGTAACCGTTGCTGGCCGATTCGCCGGGGTCGACGCCGTCGGTATTGTGGGCGGAGCTGACGGTGAGCGCTGTGCCCGCGCTGTTCGTCGCCTTGGAAGGCGTCTTGATGGTGATGCCCCATACGACGAATCCGGCGGCGCTCAGCTTGACGTGGAACATCGGCGCGTTGTGGAGCGTGATGCGGTAGAGCGTGAAGTTCGTGGCGCCCGACACTTGAATGAGCGCGGGGCTCGAGCCGCCGTTTCCGTTCTGGTCCCAGAACGACGAGGTGCTTCCGATCATCGGCTCGCCGCCCTGGCCGTCGATCGTGCCGTCGCCGACGATTCCCGATTTCGATCCTTTTACCGTGATGAGGGCCGAGGCCGAGCCGTACACGTTGGGATCGCGCGTCCCGTAAAGCGTGGCGCCGGCGTCGACCCAGAGCGTGACGCCGGAAGGCACGGTGATCGGGCCCGTGATGAAGGCATTGTTGCCTCCGCCGGCCACGAGCTTCACCGCCTGGCCCGAAGCGCAACCGGTCAGAGCGGTCTGGATCTTCGTGGTGTCGAAGTTGCTCTCCGCCGCCACGCCGGTCGCGCTGACGTTTTGGCTCGCCGTGAGCGTCGTGCACACCGCGGGAAACGTCGGCTCCGCCGGCAGGTTCGTGTCTCCCGCGCCGCATGTGTCGCCCCCGGCGTCGCCGGTCGTTCCCGAAGTGCCGCTCGTCGCGCCCGAGCTCGCGTCGCCGTGCGACCCTGCGTCGCCGGCATTGCCCGCGGATCCCGTCGTCGCGCCCGTGCTCGTTCCCGTTGCACCGCTGGCGCTCCCCGCCGTTCCGGTCGTGCCGCTGCTGCCCGCCGATCCCGATCCGGTGCTGCCGGTCGATCCGGCGTCGTGGGCGCCTCCCGCTCCAGACCCAGCGCTCGATCCGGCCGTCCCCTCCGTCGAGCCTGCAGTCGCGGCCCCGCTCGACCCGGCGTTGCCGCTGCCCGATGCGCCGCCCGTGGCTCGCGTGCTGCCTGCGTTCCCTCCCGCTGTCCCGGAGGCTTGGCCCGCTGCCGCGCCGCTTCCC
>DATHQY010000253.1:0-11566 GCA_035482215.1 Polyangiaceae bacterium
ACGGCGCACCCCCGTTGCTCCCGACCTTGGAGACGCCGCCCTCGGCGGTGTTGGTCCAGTACACGGGTTGCTTCAAGCCCGACGCGAGGAACATCGAGGGCGATGCGAGGACGGCTTCCGCGAGCGTCCCGGTTCGGCGCCACCGCCGCGCGTGGTTCAGCCAATAGAGAGTGGTCGCACCCCCGCCGACCTGGTCGACGACGACGCTGATCGGCCCCGTTTGGGACGGAACGAACGTGATGATCGGACCTCCGTCGAGCCCGCCGCTCGAATGCTGTCGGCCGTCGTCCACCCGCGCTATGCGGATTTCTTCTCCTCGCCACCGGTGCTCCTCGCGGGTAAGCGGGGAGTCATCGCTGGCTTCAGCGACGAAGAGAAGGCGCCGCCCCTGGAACTTCTTCGGTGCGTGGTGAAGAATGTCGGCGGCCAAATCGCCGTCCGCAGGAGCGTTCGAACATGGACAAGGTGGTCGTCATCACCGGCGCAAGCGCAGGCATCGGAGCCGAGCTCGCAAAGCAGCTCGGCGCACGGGGCGCGAAGGTCGTGCTCGCGGCGCGCCGCAAAGCGGAGCTCGAGGCGGTCGCCGCACAGATCGGCGAGAACGCGCTCGCCGTCGTCACCGACGTGACGAAACGAGCGGAGGTCGATCGCCTCGCCGAGGCGGCGCTGAAGCGCTTCGGGCGCATCGACGTGTGGGTCAACAACGCGGGCCGCGGCATCTCGCGCTCGGTGGGCGATCTCACCGACGAGGACCTCGACGCGATGTGGCGCGACAACATGAAGAGCGTCGTCTACGGCGTTCAGGCCGTGTTGCCGCACTTCAAGTCACGGAACGCAGGCCAGATCGTCAACGTCTCGAGCGGCCTCTCGCGGGCCCCTCTCGCCCCCGTGCGGGCAGCCTACGGCGCGGTGAAGAGCGCCGTGAACATGCTGACGGCGTCGCTCCGCGTCGAGCTCCGCGCGACCCATCCCGGCATCCACGTCACGCTTCTCCTCCCGGGCGTCGTCGCGACGGAGTTCGGCGTCAATTCGCTTGGCGCCGGCATCGTCGACAACCGCAAGCTCCCTGGTGCGCAGCCGGTGGAGGGCGCGGCCGCCGCCCTCGTCGACGTCATCGAGAACCCCCGATCCGAGGCGTACACGAGCTCCTTCATCGCCGACGTCATCGCCCGCTACCAGCGCGAGCCGGACCTGCTCGAGGCGGAGATCGCGTCGCGGCATCGCTGAGCAAGAGCAAGCCGGCGCGAGTGCCGTTACAACTCGGTTCCGATGACGTCCTGGACCCGTGAAGTCTGCGAAGCGAACGGCATCCGCATCCACATCCTTCGAACCGGCGGCGCCAAGCCTCCCGTCGTTCTCCTCCACGGATTGATGGGGAGCGGCGCTTGCTGGACTCCCCTCGCCCGCGCTCTCGAAGGCGAGTTCGACGTCGTCATGCCCGACGCACGAGGGCACGGCGATTCGAGCACGCCGCACCACGGGTACCGCTACGACGACTTCGCCGATGATGTGGTCGGCCTCCTTCGGGGCCTGGGCCTTTCTCGTCCGGTTCTCCTTGGCCACTCGATGGGCGGCATGACCGCAGCGGTGGTCGCGAGTCGGCGCGCGGGGATCCTCCGCGGCCTCGTCCTGGTCGATCCGACGTTTTTGAGCCCGGAACGCCAACGCGAAGTGCGCGATAGCGACGTCGCCGACCAACACCGCCGGGTTCTCGGTCTACCGAAGTCGGATCTGGTCGCGCAGGGCCGCGCGCGACATCCGCATCGCTCGCCCGAGATCGTGGAGCTTCAGGCCGAGGCAAGAGGGAAGACCCGCATGGCTCCCTTCGATGTGCTCACGCCGCCCAATCCCGAATATGGCGAAGTGGTCCGTGCAATCGACGTCCCGAGCTTGCTCGTCATCGGCGACAGCCCGGTAGTCACGCTCGAGATGGCCGCGGAACTGCGCCGCGTCAACCCGCACTTGCGGGTCGAACAAGTCCAGAACGCCGGCCACGGCCTGCCATTCGAACAACCCGAGCGCCTGGCGGAGGTCGTCGTGTCGTTCTTGCGCGGGCTGGCGTAGCGCCCCTTGCCCGCTACTTGCGCTCGAGGAGCAGGTCTTCTTGCGACGGCTTCGGCGCGGATGGCGCGACGGGCTTCGGCGCGGACGCGGTGGGCCTCGCCGGCGGCGTCGGCGGACGCGCGTTGCGGGACGCGCTTACGGGCTGGGGCGCGCTCAGCGGTTGCGGCGCGCTGTTCGCCGCGGGCATGCTGGGCGCCGCCGCGGCCGGCGCCGCCACGGAATCCGGAGGGGCGACCGGCGCGGGCGCCAGGACCGCCACGGCGCTCGGCGCCCCGGGCGCGTCGTGTCCGACGGCCGCAGGAACCGCATCACGCGAGGCCGTCGACGGCCCACTCGGCGATGCGATCGCCGCGGGAGTCATCACCATTCCCGCCGCGACGAGGGGCTCTCCTCCTTGCGAGGCATGGCGCGTCCGCAGGAGGAACACGCCTGCCGCCGTGCCCACCAGAAGGGCCAGCGCAACGCTCGCCCCCGTCGCGATGCGACGATTGCGCCGTGTCCCGGTCGTCTGCCAGCTCGCGACGGTCTCCGCATAGCCTGCGCTCGCTTCGGACAGAGACGAGGGCTCTCCTGACGCGCCGCGCGCGCCGCTCTCGCGTCCCGCGCTGTTCGGCACGGGCGTGCCGCCGCGACCCGTGTCCTGCAGGCTCGGCATCGAAGGCCGCGAGCCCACCATGCGGCTGATGCGGTCGATCGTCAGCCGGCCCTCCGAGGACGCGAACGGCCGCAACGCCGTGGCGAGGTCGGCCACCGACCGGAAGCGCCGCGAGACTTCCTTGTCCAGGCAACGATTCACCACGCCCTCGAGCGCCGTGGAAATCTCGGGGCGGCGCGAGCGCAGCGGCACGGGCGGATCCGCTACGATCTTCGCGCACAGCCCCGTTACCGTCTCCGCTTCGAACGGCGGAACGCCCGCGACGAGCTCGTACAAGATCACGCCGAGCGCCCAGACGTCCGTGCGCGTGTCGACGCTCTTCGTGCTCCGCACTTGCTCGGGCGACATGTAGAGCGGCGACCCGAGGACCATCGACGTCGAGGTGAGGTCGACACGCTGGCCTCCTGTGTCGACGGCTTTCGAAATACCGAAGTCGAGCACTTTGACGAGCGGCGAGCCGTCCGTGCGGGCCGTGAGGAACAGATTCGACGGCTTGAGGTCGCGGTGCACGATGCCGAACGAGTGCGCCTCGGCGACGGCATCCATCGCTTGAACCAGGCAGTCCACCGCCTCCTCGACCGGCAGCACGCCGCGCGCTTCGAGCGACTGGCCGAGGTCCGTACCGTTCAAGTGCTCCATCACCATGAACGGCAGCCCGTCGTCCAGCGTGCCGACGTCCATCACGCGGACGACGTGTGCGCTCTGCAAGCCGACCGAAGCGCGCGCCTCGCGGAGAAACCGATTCACCGACTCGGGGCTGGTCGCGGCGGAGCGGCGGAGGAACTTGATGGCGACGGTCTGCCCGAGCTGCATGTGGCGCGCGGCGACGACGACGCCCATGCCGCCCACGCCGAGCACGCGCTCGACGACGAATTTGCCGCCGACCATCTCGCCCGGGAGCGGGATCCCGTCCAAGCCTGTGCCGGTCTCGGGCCGGTCGGTCGCCAACTCCGCCATGGTTCCTAGGATACCGGCAGAGGCGCGGGCCCGTAAACTACAGTGCACTATCAATCCATTTCATCGGGCGCGCGGCAACGGCGGGCGCGCCTCGGCCTCGAGCGCAGGACGCCACGGCCACGTCGGCCGCGGGCCTACATCGCCTGCGCAGCGGCCTTCAGTGTGACGAACGAGTACCCTAGCGAGCGGAGCTCTTCGATGGCCGCACGGAGCGACAGGAGCTTCTGATCCACGGGAACGCGCACGTCCGGCTGGTGCGTTCGCAGCGTGGCGAGACCGTCCGCCGCATCGAGCACGTCGATGCCGTGCAGCTCCAGATTGACCACGGGTTCGCCCTCGCAGCTGCGAGCCAACCACCGGGCGAACTCGGGACCGCGCAGAGTGACGGACGTGCCGAAAAAGGGCAGCCGCAGCCCGCGGGTCACCTGGACCGGCATCTCCAGAATGCCCGCACCTCGCTCCCAATACGGCCGTCCCACACGGTAGGGGCGTACGGGGGCGCGAAGGACGTTGGGCGTGTCGACGATCGACCAGCTCTCGCGTCCGAGCGCGCGGATGAGACCAATCTTCGCGGTCTTGGCGGCCCAATAGGCCGGGCACGGAAATACGGAGGAGTCATAGGCGACGCCGAGCTCCTCGAGCACTTCGAAGAGCTCGTCGGTCACGGTGTAGCCGGGCGCACGAAAGCCCATGGGGACCACGCCCGTCGCCCGCTCGATCGCGGAAGCCCCCTCGTTGACCTGACGGCGGATCTCGTCCCGCCCGAGGCGTACGAGGTCGTACCGGTGGTCGAGCGTGTGGTTCGCGATTTCGAACCCGCCGTCCGCGGCCTTGCGCAGCCGATCGGCCGCCGCCGGACGCGCGAGGTCCGACCCGATGGCGAATAGCGTCAGCGGAATCGAGAGCTCGTGCGCGAACGCCGTCAGGCGATCGATCGCGACGTCATAGACGAGTGTACCGCTCGGGCCGACGGGCGGTGGAAGCCCGTGGATCCCGAAGTAGTTCGGTATTTCGTCCAGATCGACGCTGACGGCGCACAGACGCAAAGCGGCGGCTCAGCCCCCGATCGTCTTGGCCACTTCGGCCGCGAGATCTTCCTGCTTCTTCTCGATGCCTTCGCCGAGCGAATAACGGACGAACGAGTGGATCTTCACGTCGCCGCCGAGCTTCTTGCCGAGCTCGAGGCGAATCTTGTCGATCGTCCCCGCCGGGGGATCCCACACGTTGTCCTGCCCGAGCAGCGTGACCTCGGTGAACCACTTCCCGACCTTGCCGTCGATGATCTTCGGCCACGAAGCCTCGGGCTTCTTCTCTTCTTTGAGCTGCGCGAGGAAGATCTCCTTCTGCTTCGCGACGTCCGCCGCCGGAACGTCCTGGCTCGCGACGACGACCGGGTTCATCGCCGCGACTTGCATCGCGACGTTGTCGACGAACGCGTGCAGGTCGGCGTTCTTCGCGTCCGGCCCTTCGGCGTGCACGAGCACGGCGAGCTTGCCGCCCGCGTGCACGTACGCCTGCACGAAGCCGTGCGCCTCTTTCGCGTCGAGCGCCGCCCAACGGCGAATGACGCAGTTCTCGCCCGTCTTCGCCACGAGCTCCTGGCGCACGACGTCGATCGTCTTGCTGGATCCCGGGTACGGAAGCGCGCCAAGGTCCGCCCCGGCGGGCGCCTTGCTCGCGACGTCGACGACGTTCTTCACGAATCCTTTGAAGTCTTCGCCGCGCGATACGAAATCGGTCTGCGAGTTGATCTCGACGATGACGCCGCGCTTGCGATCGGCGGCGAGCCACGTGCCCACCTCGCCCTCGGACGCCACGCGCCCGGCGCGCGCAGCCGCCTTCACGATGCCCTTTTTCAGGATCGCTTCGACGGCTTTTTCCATGTCGCCGCCCGTTTCGACGAGCGCGGTCTTGCAATCGGCCATCCCCGCTTGCGTGCGCTCGCGGAGCTCTTTGACCATCGAAGCTGTGATATCGGCCATGGGTCGATTCCTCGTTTGAATTGGGATCAGAGTGCGAAACGGGCCCGTGCGCGCGCGATCAGCTCGGGCGATCGGCGTTGTCGTCACGGCGCGGACGACCGCCTCGAATGATCTCGGCCTGGGGACCATCGCGACGGCCGCCGTGCTGGCCGTGCTGGTCGTCGCCGCCGCGATTGACGAACTCTTTGCGGCGCTGCGAGCCTTCGATGACGGCGTCGGCGATGCGACCGGTGATGAGCTTGATCGACCGAATCGCGTCGTCGTTGCCGGGAATGACGAAATTCACGCGGTCGGGATCGCAATTGGTGTCGGTGATGGCGATGACCGGAACGCCGATCTTGTTCGCCTCTTGCACCGCAATCGTCTCTTTGGCCGGGTCGATGACGAACATCGCGCTCGGCAGAGAGCCCATGCTCTTCAGACCGCCCAGGTATTTCTCGAAGCGTTCGCGCTCTTTCTCGAGGCGCGACACTTCTTTCTTCGTGATCGACTGGTAGGTCCCGTCTTCCTTCATGCGCTCGAGCTGGCGCATGCGCTCGAGGCCCGTCTTGATCGTGCGAAAGTTCGTGAGCGTTCCGCCGAGCCAGCGGTTCACGACGAAGAAGCTGCCCGAGCGGGTCGCCTCTTCCTGGACGATCTCCTGCGCCTGGCGCTTCGTCCCCACCATCAGGATGTGGCCGCCGCGGCCGACCGTGTCGACCACGAAGTTGAACGCGCGCGTGAAGAGGCGCGCCGTCTGGTCCAGATCGATGATGTGGATGCCGTTGCGCGCGCCGTAAATGAACGGTCGCATCTTCGGGTTCCAGCGCTTGGTCTGGTGGCCGAAGTGAACGCCGGCGTCGAGGAGCGATCGAAGCGGCAGCGGGGGATCGCCGCGGAGCTGCGGCAGGCCTTGGGCGTTGGTGTCGGTCGACTGGGTCATGATTTGCGCATCCTTTCGGTTGGGCCTCCGCTCTCCATCTCTCGCCAACGCCGGACCTCCTGGAGGAGGCCTGACGCACCGGACGAAAGCTCGCGCAGGAGAGCGTGTGGGGTGAGTGTGGCCGGGCGAAATGCCAAGCCGGGTACGATTCGGGGTGCGAAAGGTACGCGCGCCACGCAAAAAAGCAAGCTATGACGGCCGGCGTCGCATGGCCATGAACCGCAGAGCGTTGCGTTCGGGGTGGTCGGCGGGGGCGGCGGCGGTGGGGTCGGCCGCGCTTGCAGGTCTAGCAGGTCTCTGCCTCGTCCTGCCCATGACAGGCGCGGCGTGCGGGGGCGGCGGCTATGGACGGCCCACTCTGCCGCCCCCGGAATACGAGGAGGACATAGCGCCCGACGCCGAGCCGCCGGAGGGCCCGGCGCGCGTGCCGCCGGACGCCGGGCCGCTCGTGCCACCTGACGCCGGGCCGCTGGAGGGCCCGGCACACGTGCTAGGTTCGCCGCGTCTCATGCCAGGCCAAAAAATAGACCGCTCGGTCGTCCTGCACGTCGCCAAGCTGGCGGCGCTCTCGCTTTCCGACTCCGAGGTCGACCGCTTTTCAGCGGAGCTCGGCCGCATCGTCGGTTACGTGGAACAGCTGGACGGGCTCGACACCCGCGACGTCCCGCCGACCGCGCACGTCCAGCTCGATCGCCTGCCCGTTCGCCCTGACGAGCCCGTGCCGTGCCTTTCGCGCGACGAAGTGCTGGCCCAGGCGCCCGCGGTCGAAGGCGACGGCTTTGCCGTCCCGGCCTTCGTGGAGTGACGGCGATGACCGCCACGACGACGAGCCTTGCGTTTTCCGTCTGCGAAATCGCGGATCGGGTACGCCGCGGGGAGCTCCTCGCGGAGAACGTGACGGCGGCGGCGCTCGCGCAATCCGCCGCGCTGAACGGCCCGCTGAACGCGTACTTGCATCTGGCGCAAGAGCCGGCGCTCGCGGCGGCCCGCGCGATCGACGCGCGGCGCGCGCGCGGTGAACCCCTCGGCCCGCTCGCGGGCGTCCCGATCGCGGTCAAAGACGCGATCTGCGTGCGCGGCATGCCCGCCACGGCCGGGTCGAAGATCCTCGAGGGCTACGTGCCCCCGTACGACGCCACGGTCATCGCGCGCCTCCGCGCGGCGGACGCGGTCTTCATCGGCAAGACCAACATGGACGAGTTCGCGATGGGCTCCTCCAACGAGAACAGCGCATACGGGCCCGTGCACAACCCGTGGGACACGGCCCGGGCGCCGGGCGGATCGTCTGGCGGGAGCGCCGCGGCGGTCGCGGCGCGCATGGCCGCGTGCGCGCTCGGCAGCGACACGGGCGGCTCGATTCGCCAGCCCGCGTCGTTCTCGGGCACCGTCGGAATCAAACCGACCTACGGGCGCGTGCCCCGCTATGGCCTCATCGCCTTCGCCTCGAGCCTCGACCAGATCGGGCCCTTCACGACGGACGTGCGCGGCTCGGCCCGCGTGCTCGGCGTCATGGCGGGTCATGATCCGCACGATTCGACGTCGCTGGACGCGCCCGTCGCCGACTACGAAGGCGCGTGCGGGCGCAGCCTCCGCGGTCTCTCCGTCGGCGTCTCGGAGGAGTACTTCGGAGCCGGGCTCGACCCGGAGGTCGCAGCGAGCGTTCGCGGCGCCATCGCGCGGCTCGAAGCCGACGGGTGCCGGGTCAAGCCGGTCGCGCTCCCCCACACGCATTATGCCGTCGGGACGTATTACGTCGTGGCGACGGCGGAGGCTTCGAGCAACCTCGCCCGCTTCGACGGCGTTCGGTACGGCCTGCGGTCGTTCGGCGAATCGGGCGCCGGCGATCTTCGCGCGATGTACGGCGCGACGCGCGACCGCGGCTTCGGCGCAGAAGTCAAGCGCCGCATCCTCCTGGGGACGTTCGTGCTCTCCTCGGGATATTACGACGCGTACTACTTGAAAGCGCAGAAGGTCCGGACGCTCGTTCGGCGCGACTTCGAAAAGGCATTTCAGGAGGTCGACGTCATTTGCTCGCCGACCGCGCCGACGCCGGCGTTCCGCCTCGGCGAGAAGGTCGACGACCCGCTCGCGATGTATTTGAACGACGTTTACACGCTGCCGGCGAGCCTCGCGGGGATCCCCGCGATGAGCGTGCCTTGCGGCATGTCGGGCGCGGGCCTGCCGATCGGCCTCCACATCATGGCCCGCCCACTCGACGAAACGACCATGCTCGCCGTCGCGGCGGCCTGCGAAGCGACGGCCGGCGTCCGGGATCGTCTGCCCGCGATAGCCACGCACGCACCGGCCTGAACGCGGGTGGCGCTGTCCGTCGAAGCCCTGGGCGAGGCGAACGCCCCCCTTTGGGTACGGCTCTTCGAGACGTGCGGCTCTTCGTGCTTTTGCCGTTACTGGCATTTCGAGGGCACCAAGAACGAATGGCTGGCGCGCGGCGTGGAAGAGCCGCTTCGCAATCGCGATGAGCAGCTCGCCCTTCTTCGGAGCGGCGAACCGGCGGCGCGGGGCCTTCTCGCGCGCGACGGCGACGAAGCCGTCGGCTGGATGAAGCTCGCGCCGCGCGACGCGCTACCGAAGCTTCTTCATCTCGGACCTTACCGGCCCCTCGCGCTCGGCCCGAGCGAAGGCGTTTATTGCATCGGCTGCCTGCTCGTGGCGCCGAACCGCCGCGGGCACGGCGTGGCCGAGACGCTGATTCGGAACGCCGATCGCTTCGTGCTCGCGTGGGGCGGCCGCGCCGTCGAAGCCTTCCCACGGAATGCGGGAAGACGCTTGCACGACGAAGAAGCGTGGATGGGGACGACGGCGCTATTTACCGCGTGCGGCTTCACGGAAGTCGCCGGCGAAACGCCCTACCCCGTCATGCGCCGAACGCTTGCCACCGGCGCCTTCCCGCAGGTTTGAAGATCCGGCTCCCCGTTCGATCGACGCACGCGGACGGCGCTAACTCACCCACCGGGAAACGAGCGTCGCGGCCCGAGGGAGCTGGTCGTCGCGCAGTCGGCTGGCGTAGACGACGAGCGAAGCGCGATCGCCAAAGGCAAGCCGTATCAAACGCAGGAATTCCTCGGCCCGCGAGACGGCAACGTGCGTGCGCCATTCGCTATGCCAATGCCGGGGCTCGAGCGCGGAATGAAGCGCGAGCTGCGCATAGCCCCATCCGATGAATTGCCGTATCGCTCGCAGGATGCGAGCCCGCCCTTTGGGCGTCAGAGCGACCGTCCGCTTGCGCGTATCGTTGGTCACGACGTCGCGTTCGACGTAGCCCATTTCCTCGAGCCGTTTGAGCATGCGGCTGACGACCGACGGGCACACACCGAGCGTGCGCCACAATTGGCCTTGTTGGGTCGGATATCGGCCCTTCTTGTGAATGACGTAGAGCATGTCGATGCGGGCGGCCGTGAGCCCCATCTTGCGGAGCGTCCGTCGCGTGAGCCCGAGCGTCGCGTAATACGCGCGCTTCAAACCGAAAAACACGGGGTGCATTCCCATCACGGAAAACACACCGCGTGCCAACACCCAGCAGCCCCTCGCGAAATTCGCACGTCGCCAGGCGAAAACCCGGAGCCCGCGCGAAAATGGCCAAACTATAGGCCCTTCATTGCTAGGGCAATGGAAGGCCGATAGCCGGCTACCCGGCGCCGGGGCGACCCGAGGCGCCGATGGCCTGTCCTGCGACGGCGCGGAGCGTCCTTCGGACGGGGTGCCCTTCGGACCGGCTCCGGTGCGCTTTTTCGGGGCCGACGGTACCGAAACCGAGGCTTGCGAAGCTCGGCGAACCGGCTCAGCCCGCGACGAGGCCCGCCGATTCGACGCGACCGTCGCGGACGTCGTAGACGCGAAGCCGCGCAGTGTCCTTGTCGTTGACGACCGCGGTCGCCCCGAAGATACGCGACACTCCGCAGCTGAGCGCGCGATCGACGATCGTGTGCAGGTGGCCGTGGAGCACGAACAGGTGCCGGAAGCGCTCCATCATGGCCATCATCTGCACGCTGCCGACGAGACCGTCGATCCAGTCCCAGGCCGCCGTCTTGCGCGTGAACGGCGGATGGTGCTGCACGACGATGAGCGGACGCGACGCAAAAGCGAGGTCCATCGCGCGCCGCTCGATGGCTTCCATCGCGATGCGGTCGAGACAGCCCGCGGAACGCGTCACCGGCTGATGAAAGGTGGCATCGATGGGCATGAGGGTCGCCCCGCCGACCTCGATGATCTTGCCCGGCTGCTCGGCGCTGGTCTTGGCGAACGCCGCCAGCGGTCCCGCGAGCGCCCACTTCCACGCGTCGGCGCTCGTGTACAGATCGTGATTGCCGGGTACGAGCGTGATCCGCGCGGGAGCAATCGGTGAATCGTGCAGAATCTCTGCGAGCGTCTCGAATTCGCCCGGCGTGCCAATCTCTGTCAGATCGCCCGAGACGACCACATGATTGGCGCCGATACGGTGCGCCGCCTCCAGCGCCCGACCGAGCTTGCGGCGCCGTTCGACGGCGTCGAGTGGCCGCCCGAAACTCAAGAATCGAACCCGCATCGACCATCCTGACCGAGTCCGGCTCGGTCGCGGGTCGAGCACGTGCGCATCGGACAGATGCACGATGCGCGTCATCCCCGTCGCGTCCATTTTGAGCTCCTTTCCTGGAAGCACCACCCGGGCGCTCCCGATGTTCGATTAATCCGCTTTCGACAAGACGGAGTACGAACGGAGCGGAAACGTTTCTGCATCATTGCGCAAAGAAGCACGCGTGCAGACGGGCGCCGGCCCTCGCTGAAAAGCGGTGTCTCTGCCGAGAATGCCTACCTCGACCAAAGCAGGCTTATCCGAATCGGGTACGGGCTGACGGGCTTTACCCGTCAGGCCCCTCCCACACCACCCGGCGTGCGGGTCCGCACCGGGCGGTTCAGAGAGTTGAGGTTCACGTAGCAAGCCTCGGCACGCCGAGACTGTCGAAGTGGCTCCCGCGCAGGGCGATATGG
>DATHQY010000254.1:0-17144 GCA_035482215.1 Polyangiaceae bacterium
CGCGCTCGTGTTGCGGAGCCGCTGTCACCGCGCGGAGACGATCGCGCTCCCCGCGCTCGACGGCGCCGTCGAAGGCCTTGCCGCGCTCCTCAAGACGTGGCCCGCCGAGGCCTTGTCGGCGATTACGCCTCGCAGGGTCCGCGTCCTATGCAAGCTCCTCCCGGCCCTCGAGCAGGTGCCTTGGGCTGCACGAACGGAGACCCTGCCCGCTGATCCCGCGGAGCAGCGGAATCGAGCCGTGGAGGCGCTCCGCGAATTGCTCCAGCGGCTTTCCGACCGGCGGCCCCTCTTGCTGGCGATCGACGACGTGCAGTGGATGGACGCGGAAAGCGCTCGCCTCCTGTCTCTGGTCCTTTCCTCCGATCCGCCGAACATGCTCCTCCTGCTCGCCCTCCGCAACGACGCGGCCCTCGACGTGCCATGGGCCAGACTCGTCGCGGACGCGCCTACGCAGCTGCGCGAGATCGCCGTCGCGGGCCTGACGGAGAAGGACGGCCGCGAGCTGGCGGCGCATCTGTGGGCCGGACCCGAGCCTGCAACGGAGAGCCACCTCACAGACCTCGTGAAGGCCGCGAAGGGGAGCCCCTTCCTCATATCGCTTTTCACGGAACAGGCGGCCACGGCCCCCGGAGGATCGTTCGACCCCGCGCGTGCTATCGTCGCGAGATATCGGCGTATGAGCGCCAGCGCCCGGCGCTTGCTTGAGCTCGCGAGTCTCGTCTGCCGGCCGATGGACGCTCACATCTTGCTGCGCGCGGCGCGCCTCCCGAACCTCGAAGAGCCGCTGGACGAGCTCGTGCAAGCACGCCTCGTGCGCGCCTTGCCCGGTGTCGACGGACCTTTGATCGAGCCGTTTCACGCGACCATCGCCGAAGCCGTCACGGGAGCGCTCGACGACGCCGAGCGACGGAGCCATCACGCGGCGCTTGCCGCGGCTCTCGCCCGAGAGGCCGAGCCCGACGACGCCGCACTGGTCGCTCATACGGCAGCCGCCGGGGATTGGGTCGAGGCGACCCGCGTTGCCGAACGGGCGGCTTCACGGGCGGACTGCAAGCTCGCATTCGACGGCGCCGCCGCCCTCTACCGCGTCGCAGTCTCGCACGGACCGGCGCGCGGGCCCGGCCGGGTACAGCTTCTCGTGCGCCTCGCCGAAGCGCTCCGCAACGCCGGCGACGCCCGCGGTGCCGGCGAGGCGATGCTGGAAGCCAGCGGCCTTGGCGAAGACGAGCGCGCCGGCGTCTTTGAGAGGCGCGCAGGCGAGTTCCTGCTGTCGAGCGGGGACTACGACCGCGGGCTCCAGGTGCTCGCGACGTCCCTCGAACGGGTCGGCATTGAGCTGCCAGCCGAGGGCCCGCCGGCGATCGCCGAGGGGCTCGCCGTTTTCGGTCAGCTAGCATCGCGAGGGCTGTCCTTCGTTCCGAGGTCCGCCGAAGCGTGCTCTCCGATCGACCTCGATCGCATCGACCTTTGCCTGTCCGTCGCCCAAAGCCTCCACTCCATCGACCTCCGCTCGATCGTCTTCGTCCTGAGAGGGCTTCTTTTCGCGCTGGACGCCGGCGAACCGACGCGCCTTCAGCGGGCGCTCGCCCTCTTCGTCGCCAACACAGCCATCAACCTCCCGAACCCCTTCGTGCAGCCGGCGCTCGAGATCTGCCGAAACCTGACGAACGAGCTCGACGACCCGTACGCCGCGGTCCTCCTCGCCCTGGCCGAAGCCGACGTCTTGCACTTCGCGGGCGACTTCCTCGCCGTGGAAGCTTTGTGCGAAAACGCGGAGCGCATATTGCTCGAATCGTGTGTCGGAGCCAATCGCGAGTTGGCCGATGTACGCACGCGCGCGCTGCTCATTCAGTATTCCCAGAAAGGCGACTATCGCAGCATTCTAGGCCGTAGTACCCAGTGGCTCGAGGAGGCGACGCAGCGCGGGAATCGCTTCCACGCCAATTGGCTGCGCGCCATTCACGCTCTGGCTTGGGTCGCGCAGGATCGCCCCGAGTTCGCCCGTTCCGAGCTCGATCGCGCGGAGGCGGACTGGCCGGGCGGAACGGTCTTCGACGTCGCCGTCGCGCTCTATCATGACGTTATCGACCGGTATTGTGGCGACGATTCCGCGCACTTGCACCCCGGGCAAGGGCGCGCGTCGGTCCTCGAATCGCCCATCTCGCGAACACCATTTCTGCACGGGTATATCTGCCTTCACAAGGCCTGGGGAGCGGTGCGCGCGATGCACCGCGATCCGGCCGACGCCGCCGCGCGAGCGATGGCCGAGTCGGCGCTGGCGGAGCAACGCGCGCTGGGGCTCGCGCTCTGGAGAGGCTGCGCCGACGCGATGGAGGCCAATGCCCTCTACCTAGACGGCCACCGCGAAACGGCGATCGTGCAACTGGAGCGATGCGATCGCACGCTGCGACAGCTCGGGGTCCTGTGCCTCGCCGCCTGCGCGCGCAAGCGCCGAGGGCAATTCATCGGCGGTCCAATCGGGTACCGAATCGAGCGTGACGCGGACGCTCAGCTGGCCGATCTGGGGATCGTCGCGCCCGACAAGTTCCTGGGCGCCTATTGGGGTCCCTTTCCCATCCGCGAAGACAACAGCGACGTCTCCACGATTCTGGGCGAATGAGCCTTCGGACGCGTCCGCGTCGAGAGCGCGGACCAGCCGAAGAGGGCCCGCAGAGCCCCTACGGATGAATACCGTCCGCGATTCGTCCCCGTGCACGGTTCGAGAACGGACGCGCGTCGATCGCTCTGCGAGGAGAACGTGGGAATTCGCGGGATTGGATCGCACCGAGGCCGATATCTAGGTTCGCTTTCGCGGGCACGACCATTGCGCTTTCCCTCGTCGGAGGTGCGCGGTGAATTCGAATTGTGTCGTCGGGCTCGGCGTCGTTCTGTCTTCGGGCTGTGCGGGCTCGCTGAGCGGCTCGGGATCGATCCCGCCGCCGCCGTCGTACCTCACGGCGAGCGCGCCCGCGGACGGTCACGCGCCGTCGTCGACTGCACCGGCGTCGCAGGCCCTTTCGCCGGACGTTGACGACGCTTACGACGACGAGGACCCGAGTGCCCTTCGCGACTTCACCCAGACGCTCGAGGGCCACGGACGGTGGGCGGCGGATCCGACTTACGGGACGGTCTGGGTTCCGAATCCCGCCGAAGTGGGTGCGAACTTCGTCCCCTATGAGACCGCGGGACACTGGGTCTACAGCAGCGACTTCGTCTGGGTCAGCGCTTACGATTGGGGCTGGGTTCCTTTCCACTACGGCCGCTGGCTACCCCTCCGCGACGGGAGCTGGGGCTGGATCCCAGGCCGGAAGTTCGCACCCTCCTGGGTCGATTGGAAAGTCGCGGGGGAGTACGTCGGCTGGGCGCCCATCGCGCCTACATTCGTGTGGATCGACGGCGTCGCGCGCGAAGGCGACCTCCGCGTCCTGGAGCCTTACGTGTATTGCCCGAAGGACGGCGTCTTTTCGGCGACGCCGGCGTCGGACGTCGTGACGGGGACCCAGAGCGCCGCGCTCGACACCCAAAGCCGCTCGATCGCGCCGTCGGACGGACCCGGCGAAGCTTCGGACGACGACTCGGCCGATGATGGGACGGGTTCTTCCGCGGTCGGCCTGTTCGTGTCCGTCGACGTCGGCGGAGCGCGGAGCCCTTCGCCTGCGGCGCTCGGCATTTCGGACGCAAACGTCGTTCACTTCAAAGAGCGGGATCCCGGGGTCGCGCACGCTCAAGCTTTCGCGCGCCCGCCCACCGCCGTACCCCTCGGAGCCCGACCCCCAACGCGCGTCTCGGGCGCGGCGCGTCCGCCGCGGACGGCCTCTGAAGGTCGGTCGGCGTCGGCGCAGCGGCGCCCCGCCCTGGCGCCGAGCGGCGATCGGCGACCGTGGTCTGGGAGCGCGACGATCACCCCGAGCTCGGCACGCCCGCTAGGCGCACCCTCCTCCGTGCGCGCGCCGCCCGCGCCGGCGCCGAACCCGCATCCTCCAGCCTCGGCGCGGCCCGCACCGGCTGCGCCGGTCCGCAAGAAGGGGAGATAACCAGTTTTCAACCGTTCGGCGTCGGCCGAAGGACTCCGCCGAAGCACCGTGCCCAACCCTTGTCCGAAATCCAATGAAAGAGAGAAATCGTCATGTTCGTTCGTCGCGCGCTCTTGTTGGGAGCATTCATGATAGTCGCTTTGCCCTCGGTTGCGTGGGGTCAAGAAGGACCGGCCGGAGGGTCTGCGCCCGGAGGTCAGGCACCGGCGCAAACGGCTCCGTCCGCGGCAGCGAGCGCGCCGCCGGAGGGTGCCGGTCAGACGATTTTCTTTGCGCCCGACGACCGGGCGTCGGGCTGGACGCTCCTCCCTTCGCAAGGCACCGTCGCGCTGTGCACGCTTCCGTGCTCGTACCCGCTCGATGGCCGGCAGGGATATCGCCTCCGGTCTCCGACAGGCGCGGAGACGACGTTCTTCGGATACGAAGCTGCGGGCTCTACTCGCGCGACGATTCGGCCGCCAACCGGGAGCCGGTTCCTCGCCGGCGTCACGATCGTGGCCTCCGTCGTGGTCGGAGGCGTCGGCGCGGCCCTGTACTTCGCGGGAAACACCCAGAAGTGCGCCTACGGGGCGATGACGGACGAGAACGGGAACATTACCTACGCACAGACGGTCGACGGAACCTGCGCGAGCACGAAGCCGCCGCTGGGCTACGACCCGGGGACCGGCGTAGACCAGGGAGCGAGCACGAGCGGCAACCAGAAGACGGGGATCGCGATGATGATCCTCGGCGGCGCCGGGCTTGTCGGCGGAGGCGTATGGTTCTTCCTGAGCCGCGGCGGCCCGGAGGTGGCTTGGGGAGGATCGACCGGGTCGGCGCCGAAGCGGGAGCTCCATCTCGGTCTGAACCCGTCGGGGATGACCCTTCAAGGGAGCTTCTGAGGAGACTGTGTAGCGCCGGTGCGTCGAACCGGTGTGTCAAAGATCATCGGCCATCGATCAGGATCGACGCGCGGGACCACTCGGTGTAGAGGGTGCGGTGTAGCGGGCCAGAGATTCGGGGCCGAGCCGCTCGCGGAGGGGAGGCTTGCGTGTGCACGAAGCATGATCGGAGGTCCAACGCGATCGCGTCGCCGTGTGCGGTGAGCGGCCGTTCGCGCCGTCTCGTCCGGGCCCTTTTCGTGGCTACGGCCGTCTCGGCCATCGCAGCAGCCGAGTCAGCCCGAGCCGACGGCCCGGTACCGGCGAAGCCGGCGTTCGCAATGCCACCTAACCTCGCGGCGCCCTCCGCGGAGGTATCCAGTGAGATCGCACGAGAACAGCCTGCGATTCAAAAGGTCGCCCATCTGATGAACGCGCGGCAGATGGATGCGGCGCAGAGCGAGCTGTCGGCTCTGATGGACCGCATCCAATCTCGCCTTGGCGCCAAGACTCCGCCCAACCTCGCCTTTCAAGTGACCATGGCGGTGAACGCGGCCCGCGGAAGCGAACTCGCGGCCAATCCCCAGGTCGCGGCTAGCCTTTACGGGGGTGCGGGGCAGGGTTGGCTCGGGCCTCTGGCGAGTGGAAAGGCGATGCAGGACATGGTCGACGCCCTGCGGCTCGCGCAGAGCGATCCGTCGAAGGCTGCGGCGGCGATGCAGCGCGCAACCGCAGCCTACGAGCCACTCAAGCGCATGCTGACGGCGACGGAAGGAACTCCCGAAGCCGCGCAAACGGCGGCGCTGTTCCGGCCGCAGCTTGATGTCGCCGTAGCTACGGCAGCAAAAGCGCCGGGCCGACCTGACGTGGCCGCCGCAGGGTTCGCGGCGCTCGTCGACGTGCGTGGAGACCGGCTCGACCTCGAGCGGCGCATCTCGGCGGGGCTCGAGGAGCTGCCCCCGAACCAGAATGCGAGCCTACGCGCGCAGTGGTTTGCGGTGGACGACAAGCTCGCGGCCATCGAGCTCCAGAGAGCGAACGGAGTGCCGCTGACGCCGCAGGACAGCGCATTGCTGGCCCAGCTCAAGGCGCAGCAACAAGCGCTCATGCGGCAGCTCTCCGGCGCAAGCCAAAGCGCGCGAAGCAAGGACGTCAAGCCGGCCGCCAAAGATGCCGCGTCGATCCTGCAAGCGAACCTCAAGCCGGACGAAGCCGTCGTTTCCTACGCGCTCTATCGGAGCGGCGGGCCGGAGAGCGCCCCCCTGTATTCGCTATGTGCGTTTATCCTCACGGCGACGGCGCTCCAGACAGTCGATCTCGGGCCCGCGGCGCCGATTGACGCGGCCGTCGCCTCGTTTCTCGAAGCCGTGGGCCAAAAGCCGACGCCTCTGGCGCGAAAGATAGAAGTCGCGCACTTGCTCTACAGCCTGAGTTTCGCGCCGATCGCGGGCAAACTCGGCAACGCCATTCACACCATTCGCGTCATCCCAGACGGGAGCCTCCAGCTCGTGCCGTTCGACGCATTTCACGACGGAACGAACTTTCTCATCGACTCGATGCGCTTCGTCTATGCGACTTCAGAGCGTGAGCTACTTCCGCGGTATTGGCCTTCGGCGGCGCCCGGACGTCCGCTCGTCGTCGGCGACATTCCTTATGGCCCGGTCGCCAACATCGCGTACGCCAAGCGCTTCGCACCGGGGGACTTTCCTCCGATCGACGGCGCCGGCGCCGAGGTGAGGGAAGTAGCGGCGGGGCTGCCGAACGCCGACGTCCAGACCGGGACCGTCACCGACGCAGGCTTCGGCTCGGTCCACGCGCCTCGCATTCTCCACATCGCTGCGCATGGGATCTTTCTTCCGTTCGCCGGCGCGCCCGCCCCTTCACAGGCCGCCCGCGGGGTGGTCGTCGCTCATACGGGGCCGAGCGCCTCCGCGGTGGCTCAAGTGGCCGCGCACGCGGGCATCGACGACGCGGGCGATGATCCCCTTGCGCGCGCAGCCCTCGTTCTCGCGCAGTCTCCTTCGACCGATGGCTTTCTCACGGCGCTCGAAGTCACCACCCTCGATCTTTGGGGAACGGATCTCGTCGTCCTTTCCGCGTGCGACTCCGGGCGAGGGCAGGTAGCCGCCGGCGAAGGCGTCCGCGGGTTCCGCACGGCTTTCGAAAGCGCAGGGGCGCGAGCCCTGGTGACGAGCCTTTGGAGCGTGGACGACACGAGCACGAAGCAGTTGATGACGGACTTCTATGGGCGGCTCACCTCGAACGCGGGTCGCGGCCCCGCGCTGCACGAAGCGATGCTAGCGATCCGCTCGAAAAAGACGGACCCGTATTACTGGGCGCCCTTCATTCTGCTCGGCGAGGACGGTCCGCTCGGCGCCGCCCCGGTTCGCCCGGCGACGGACGCGTCCAGCCGCTTCCGGCAGGGGCTCGAATTCCGCCGGATGCAGGCGGGCCTCTCGACAAGCCCCGGGTCGGGCACGTGGTCCGTAGGCGGGCAGAGCGATGAACTCGTCGACGCCGACGTGCGCCGTAACCTCGGCATGGGCGGGAACGGGTTCCGGATCGTGCTCGAGGGTGCCCATTCGGAGCTTGTCGTCACCGTGAACGGATACCGGGGGCCGGGTTCGTATCCGTGCCAGGCGGCGATGGTTTCTGTTGGTGATCCTCTGGCGACCGATCCCCGAACGCCGCCGGACACATCGAGCGGCCGCGCCAGCGGAAACCTCGTCGTGATGACCGATGGCGGGGGGCACTTCGCCGCGCACGTCACGCTCAGCGCAGGGCAAAGCACGTTCGATCTCGTGGTACCGTAGCCGTTTCCTATGCGCGTGCCGGCTACTTCATAGATCCGCCAGAACTCGAGGGGCCCCACGATGCGTCATGCGGCCCTTCGGTACTCGTGATGTAGGCCGCCGAGCACTGGGAGGGCGACGATGTTCCCCTCGGCAGGGCGCTCCGCGGGGATCGGGGTTTGCTGACCGAGTCCTTGGTGAGGGCGCGCGGCATTGTGGTAGCGGGCGTACTCGGCGACGACGCGCTGGAAGTGGCGCTCGTCGAGCAAGAGAACGTGGTCGAGGCATTCGCGACGTACCGCGCGCATGTACCTCTGGACCGTGCGCTTGCTGACCTTGATGCCGAGCTTGAGCAGGTCTCCGCGGGTCCTTTCGGCGCCCCAGAGTCTGTTCGCTGCGGCCACGGATCGGATGAGCGTGGCCGTCTTCGGCGAGAGGCGCGGGGCGGGCCGCGTTCGGCTCCGCCACCGCCAGAGAGCTTTGAAGCCGCCGCGATGCCAGCGAAGGAGCGTCTCGGGTTGGACGATGCGAAGGACATTTCTCCAGGTCGGCGTGATCGCGGCGAGCGCGACGAAGCCAATGCGGTCCAACCGCGTCACACGCGGCCTGGCGACCGAGCGTTGCAGCACCGTGAGTTGGTGTCGGAGCAAGGTGATCTCTCCGAGCAGCGCCAAGCGTGGGCGGAGAGCGTCCAGCACAGCAGCCGCGAACAAGAAGACGGGCTCCAGCATGGGTAGCGCAACGGTACGCCAACTGGGTCGGTCCTCCCGTCCGCCGCGGAACAGCTTTTCGATCGATTATTGCGACTACCCGAAGGGCGTCACGCTGAGAACGCGCAAGCAGCTCCTACCCGCCGTAGGCGCGACATTGGAACGGGCTGAGGACACCGATTGCGGAGCCGGTGGGATCTAGAATTCTGCGGGCCTGAGCCGAGCGTGTGGAAAATGTACAGGAGGGTGACGCATCAACGCGACCGGCCTTTGCTTGCCTGTCTGACTCGTGACGGGCGCGACGCCAGGGCGCGTTCGAAGGGTCGCATAGTCGCGTTGCAAAAGCGCGCTTGTGGCCTCCGCCAAGAGAATGGCGGCAACAACAGGACCGACGCCTGGCAACGAGAGCACGATGTCGACGTCGCGTGTGCGTGGTGGCACGTCGTCGTCGGCCGCCGCGGGCTCGAGTTCGGCAAGGACCTCTTCGATTCGACGGTCTGCGCGCTCGCGTTGGGCGATGGCGGCCCTGAGATGAAGAAGCTACGACTTAATCGGACATAGTCCTTTCCAAGTAGCGGTGGACCTGTTGCCATAGGCGATTGTTGAGGGCTTGCACCTGACCCACGATCTCGCTTCGCGCGCGCGACAGCTCGCGCAACTTGATGATCTTCGCGTCCCCCAATTTCATCCGATGAATAGCCGGAGATCGGTACGAAGAGCGTCCGCCAACACGAACGCATCTCGGCGATCATCTTTCGCACCGGCGATCGAGTGACGGTCGCGGAAACGATCCAGTTTGCTTCGGATTGAGCCCGAAGACGACGATGCCCCGCTCGAGCAAGACTTCGACGACGGCGTCCGCGGTCATCTCGATTCCGACGAGGACGAGCGAGACGTCGCCATGGACGCGAGTCAGAAGTTGCGTCACGAAGCGCTCGAGCTCTTCGCTGTCGTGCTTCACCTTGAGCTGCTTAACCTGGTTACCCTCGGCATCCACGAGCGCGACTTGATGTTCGTCAGCCGCCCAATCGATGCCCACAAACAATGCGTAATTGGCCATTCGTTACCTCCGATGCCTGGCCTGACCCCGACGCCGCATCGCCCCTGTACTGGCGCTCTCCAACTTGCGATAAAGGCGCAACCTCCAGCGAGCAGCGGAGCGAACCCTGGGTCAGGTACGTGAATGTACATGCCGGCGGGCAAGAGGTCGGATAGACCGTGCGTCGTATTGAGTCGGCGAAACTCCACGACCCGGCGTTGAAAAACGGAGACGAGCTTCTCGAGCGTGTCGGCGGCGCGGGCACGCTCGATGGTCAGGCCGTCGGGATCATTCTCGCGACGAAACCGGAACGATTCTCGCACCAGATGATCCGTCGCAAATTGCACTTGATCCGCGCTTCGGCCAGCTCGCGCATCGTCGTGGCCAGATCCTCGTCGTTGAGCGCCCGAGCGTGCCAGGGTGAGCTAACAGGCGCACCCCAGGCAGAAACCAGAACCTAAGTATTCGTGCCAACGTGGTAGACGCTCGTGGGCCACACGGGCAGTGGCGTGCGGTCGTGACGCCTGGTAGGTGCATGGCCAGGGGGCCACGGGGGGAACGATGGGCAACACAGTCGACGGCACCTGGCTCGGGACAAGCCTGATTGCGATCGTTTGGATCGGGTGTTCCTCCAGCGGCGGAATGCCAGCAACGAAGGGCGGCAGCACGGGGAACGCAGGGACAAACGCCGGGTCGGGCGCGAGCTCCGGCGCCGGCACTTCGGGAAATTCGTCCAACGCCTCGGGTAGTGCAGGCGCATCCGCCGGCGGGGCTTCTGGGTCGCAGAGCGGAACGACGGCCGGGGGAAGCGGCACGGCAGCCGGTTCGAGCGGCACGGCGGCGGGGTCGATGACCGGGAGCGCCAGTGGCGCGTCGGGCCAGGACACCGACGGAGCGGTCACGGGTGAAGTCGACGCCACGAGCGGGAGCGACACGGGCACGGCCGGCATGAACGCCGATGGCTCGACGAGCGGCTCGCAGAGTGCGCCGGCGGACGCCACGGATGTAGACAGCGCGATGGGCGCCGACAGCGCGATGGGCGCCGACGCTTCGATCACGACCGTCTGCACCAGCATGATGACCTGGACGAGCGGCAACACCGTGACGATGCGGCCGGGCGAGTCCTGCCTCTCGTGCCACTCCGCCTTCACGTTCGCCGGCACGGTGTACCCGACGGCTCACGAACCCGACGACTGCTACGGATCCACCAGCACGGGCAATCTCACGATCGTGATCACCGATGCAAACGGCGCGACGACCTCCATCCCTGTAAACGGTGTTGGCAATTTCTTCTCCACCGCCGTGGTGGCCGAGCCATTTCAGGCCAAGGTCGTGGACGACCATACCGGAACGGAGCGCGACATGCCTGTCACCCAAACGGATGGCGACTGCAATTCGTGCCACACCGTGCTGGGTGCGAATGGCGCACCAGGGCGAATCATGGCTCCGTAGGCGACGCGGCTCATATCCACTTTCGGTCAACTTTAGACTGGACGCTCGCCCAACTCCCTAGTACGAGCAAGATATCTCGGGGGGGGAGAAGCACGTCCGCGTGGTGCGGGCCGACGGCTCCGTTCCGCGACTCGAGCTTTAGGGGTTTTTGCCATGTTATTGCGACGTGGAAATCGCACCTTTTTGGGTTTTCTGGCCACGAGCCTCATCGCAGGTGGATCGACGGTCTTCGCCACCGGTTGCTCGGGGGGGGATCTGGGGGATGGGGATCCGACGGGGAGTACACCGCAGGATCTCAACAACCCGGCGGGGACGGCCTTTTTCTATTTTCGCTCGAACTCCACGGATTGGAACGTCGATGAGGGGTCGCGCCTCCTTCCGACCGGGGATCCGAACGTCTTCTCTCGAACGATCAACTACAAGCTGACCTACGACGATCCGACGGTCATCACCGAGGCGATCGCCAGCGGGCCCGATCAGTGGGGCACCCAGCAAATCTACTTCTCGACGAGCGGTCAGGCGAAGTTCGTCGTTCCGGGCTCGATGACCCTCAACTCGGGCGCGTCGGCGGCGAACTTCAACGTGCACTATTCGCACACCGGCTCTTTCGTCGCGAGCTTCAACAAGGCGACAGGCGTTCTGACGATTGGAACCCCGGTGCAGGACGCCGGCGTGGATGCCAACACCGGGCACGATGCGGGCGTGAATGTCGACGCGGGACAGGACGCCGGCCACGACGCGAGCGTGGATGCGGGGGTCGACTCCGGACACGATGCAGGGGTCGACACGGGAATCGATACGGGCGTGGACACGGGAATCGAGACCGGCGTCGACGCCGGATTCGATGCAACGGTGGATGCGGGCACTGACGCCGGATTCGATTCTGGCAGCGACGCCGAGGTCACTACGGGCCTCGATGCGGGCTTCGACTCCGGATTCGATTCCGGCAGCGACGGCGGCACGGGCGGCGGCACGTGGCAGCCGCTGTCGAACCAGCCGTCGTTCGCCGCGGACACGTCGCTGATTCTTACCGACGGACGTGTGGCGGTACACGTGTACATGAGCCCGAACTGGTGGGTCCTGACGCCCGACGCGAACGGCAACTACGTGAACGGCACCTGGTCAGAACTCGCCTCGATGCCGTCGAACTACGGTCCGCTGTATTTCGGGTCCGCCGTGCTCCCGGACGGCCGGCTGATCGTCGAGGGCGGCGAATACAACCTCGGGTCCCAGGTCTGGACCAATCTTGGGGCGATCTACGATCCCCTCGCGAACGCGTGGACGGCGGTGGCGCCACCCTCGGGCTGGAGCAGCATCGGCGACGCGGAGAGCGTCGTGCTTGCAAACGGCACGTTCATGCTGGCCAATTCGCTGACCGAGCAGCAGGCGCTCTTCAACCCGAGCACGCTCGGCTGGACGACCACGGGAACCAACAAAGCCGACGGCAACGACGAGGAGGGATGGAATCTCCTTCCGAGCGGCCAAGTTCTCACGGTCGATGCCGTCAACATTCCCGAGTCCGAGCTCTACGATCCCATCGCTGGCTCTTGGTCGCTGGCCGGCAATACTGGCGTCTTGCTCGTCGACGTATCGTCCGAAGAGATCGGGCCCGCGGTTCTACTCCCGACCGGCAAGGTGTTCGCCACCGGTGGCACGCAGCACACCTCCGTGTACGACCCCACGGCCGCCACGTGGACCCCCGGCCCCGACTTCCCCGCCGAGGCCTCCGGCCCGCTCGACGTCGCGGATGGACCAGCGGCGCTGCTGCCCAACGGGCGCGTCCTGGTCGCCGCGAGCCCCGACGTGTTCGGCGTCGACACACACTTCTTCGAGTACGACGGCACGAAACTCAACGAGGTCGCGCGGACCCCGAACGCTCCGAACGAATCCTCCTACCAGACTCGCTTCCTGATCTTGCCCTCTGGCCAGATCTTCGAGGTCGACGGGTCGAGCGACGTGGAGATCTATACGCCGACCGGGAGCCCCAACCCCGCGTGGGCGCCGACCATCTCCACCGTCGCGTCGACGCTAATCCGCGGCACGACGTTCCTCCTTCACGGGACGCAGATCAACGGACTATCGCAGGGGGCCGAGTATGGCGACGACGCGCAGATGGCGTCGAACTACCCGCTCGTCCGGATCACCAACAACGCGACGGGGCACATGTTCTTCGCGCGTACGCACGACCATAGCACCATGGGCCTCGCGACCGGCACGGCCGACGTGTCGACGTCGTTCGACGTTCCCGCCGCCATGGAGACGGGGGCGAGCACCATCGCGGTCGTCGCGAACGGCATCGCGTCGAGCCCCGTCCCCGTGACCGTCCAATAGCGAAATCGACTCGGGGAGCGCGCGCGAAGCGCTTCTCCTCTATCGTGACGGCTCGCGAGGAGGTTCCACCGATGGCCGGTCGTCTTTTGCCTCCGCAGATTCTCACGAGCGCCACCCAGAAGATCCGCCTCGCCGATTTTACGACCGGCCGGTCGGAGCTTCAACCGGAGCACCGGGACTGGCTCGAACAAACGGTCCATCACCTGACGCCTTACGACCAGTTTTGGGTCGATATCGTCGGGTTCGCGTCGAAGCTCGGCCCCGCCGGCGGCGGCAATGACCCCGAAGCGTCGAGCGCGTTCAACCGTCAGCTCTCGTACGACCGCGCCAACTCCGTGGCACGATACATGGAGAAATGCTCGAACCGGGTGACGAGTCGCATCCGCGAGTTTTCCGCACACGGCAGCGACGACTACAGCGCGCCCGCGAGTGACAATCGCTCGGCCGAGCGGGCGGTCGAGGTTCACATCTACATGGTGCCGGTGCCGCCGCCGCCGCCTCCGAACGTCGATCCGCTTCCGCCGCTGCCCGGTGGCCGGCGCTACGGTTCCTGGGCGATCGCGGCGCCTGCGAGCGTGACCGAGAGCGTGATACCCGGGGCGGTGGCCGCCGCGAACATCATCGTCTTCCGATGCCACGAACGGAACAACGAGACTCGTGCGTACATATGCCCCGCCGGCGGCCCCGGCTACAGCTTCGCCCCCGGCGGCGGAAAGATCATGACCATCATCAAGGCGATCCTCGGCCGATTGAACTATTCCGGCATGTCGTTCACGGATGTGACGGCCATCACGCCTTTCAACTTCCGGGATCTGGAGGGTGCCACCTGCATGGTGGCCTCTGGCGGCGGCGCAGGGATATACGGCTCGCAACTGTGCTACGTGTCGGTTTACGGGAAGGTCTGGTATCGCGAAGCGAATGGCAGCCCATTCATCGCCACCAAAGACTTCGTGAAAAACGCCAACTGCTCCGGCAATGACGTGACGTACGGGGTGGGCGGATCGGCCGTCGGCGGGCCGCTCATCGGCCTCCAGTGACATGAGAGCCGCGTTGGTGCTGCTCGTTCTCTGCGGCTGCAGCCGCGAGGTGCCACGGTTGGCGACGACCGACCCGGTGGCCACCCCGACTGCACCCGTCCGTGAGGATGCGGGGCACGCGTCCCCCGCCGCCGCGAGCGCGCCCATCCTCGCAGCTCGAAACGTTGCTCATACGACCCTGGCGGGGGTGCGCGTCAACACGACGCTTCCCGAAGGCTGGAAGCTTCTCGCCGCCGAGTCGGACGAAGCGACGGGCCTCGTCGCCTTCGGCCCGGATGACGCCAGTGGCGCCGCGACGACGGCCTTCCTCGACGGCTCGCAGATCGCGCGCATGCCCGGATCTCTGGCGCAGGCCCAGGCGCAGGCCCTGGCCCGCCACGAATGCCCGGGGCCAAACGACTGCTCGGTCCTCGGCGCCGAAGCGCTTCCCGGCGGAGGGTTCCTCGTGACGGTCCGAGCCTCGCAGGATCTCCTCGTCCAATCGTGGCGCGCCGTCACCGCGGACCACCCAGTCCGCTGCGGTTTCGACGCCCCCTCGCGCACCAAGAACGGCAGCCCGGCCTCCTGGCTCGGCGATCCGAACGCATTGGCTCGCGTCCGCGCGGAGGGTGAAGGGATCTGCCGTTCGGTCGCGGCGCCGCCGTGAGCGCCCGCGAGGCGGCCCCGGGCTGGCTCCCGTGGCTGCTCCTGCTCTTGGTCATCGTCCCGGCGGGGATCGGATGGCTCGCCCTCGCCGGTCCTCTGCTCAAAGCGCGCCGCATGCAACGCGTGGAGGCCGAGTCCGACGCCCAGCGCAAGAGTGGCGACCTCGCGAGCGGGCCCCCCGGAAAGCGCCCCCCGGGAGACGGTCTCCGGCGCGCGGGAGACGGCGCGGCCGAGGCGTTGCGATGCCTCGAGGAGGCCCGGCTGCTGTTGTTCGCGGCCGAGTCGCTGCTGAACGACGCAGCGTCGCGATCGGTCTGGGACATCCTCGGTCTCTCGATGGACCGCGGTCGGTCGAAACAGAGCTCGTTCGGGGCGGGGGTCCGCAAGCTCCGCGAAGCCGAAGATCTGGCCTTTCGAGCCTTCGGGCTGCTCAAGCAGCAGGAGGGGCGCGAGCCGCTGGAGTTCGACACCGACGCGGTGCTCCTCGCGATGTCGACGGCGTGGGTGACGAGGGGTCCGTTGTTGGATCTCGGCGTCCACCGGCGCATCGCACAAGCGCGCCGGCGCACGCGCGATCTCCTCGCGCGCATCGAGACCTCGCTCGCGTCTCTTCCTCGGACCCCCCGCGACTGAAACGACCATCCTCGCCCGCATTGTTCGAGCGGTCCTGCCCGCGCCGGTGCGGAACGAAGAGGACGAAACCGTGCGGTGGGTAGAACACGTCCTCGTCCCGCCGGTCACCGGGCCATCGGTTCGCTCCGTGGTTGAACACGACGGCAGGGAAGGGCCCGTCGCCGGCCGGACGATGGAGAAATCCGTGGAGAGTGCGCGGACCCCACGGCAAGCTCACGAGGGCGGGTGGGGGGCCGCGGGTGAGCATGTGGGACGTGCGCTGAAGCGTCCGCGCAAAAAAGGCCGGCGGGGCCCAATGCCTCGGACGCCGGAGACATCCTGCGTGCGACGCAACGGTCTCGCGGAGAGCCTCTAATTTAGGTAAACGCGAAGGGCTCTCTTCGAGAATCGCCGCGCAGGGTGGCGAGAGGAGCACGGGGAACCATGGCCTCCAACGTTCGAGACTGGGTCGCCGGCATCATCGCCGCGATCGCGTTGACTTCGTCGTCCGCTTGCACTGTGCACGCAACGACCGCAACCACCGCGGAAGCACCGCCGCCTCCGCCGCCGGCCGCCGTCGCGCCTCCGCCGCCCGCACCGCCGCCGCCGCCGGCCGCCGCCGCGCCTCCGCCGCCGCCCGCAGGCCCGGGCGCGGCGCACCCGGCGTACCTGCACGCGCTGAGCGATCTGCGCAACGCCCGCGCCAACCTCGAGCGCCGAGGTGGCGACTTCGCCATGAAATGGGACGAGCACGCGTCGGTCGGGGCGATCGACCGCGCCATCGCCGCGATCAAACACGCCGCGCTCGACGACGGCAAGCCGCTCGAGGACCACCCGCCGATCGACGCGCAGGAGGCGCGCAACGGACGACTGCACAGAGCGCTCGCGGCGCTTCAGGCGGCTCGGGGGGACGTCGCTCAGGAAGAGGACAACGCCTTTGCTCAGGGGCTCCGCGCGCGCGCTCTGCACGAGATCGACGAGGCCATCAGCCTCGCCCAGCAGGGGATCGCCGAGGCGGACGCCCGCAAGCCGGTCGGTCCGGCGCCTGCTCCGGCCGCCGCGCTGCCGCCCAAGCAGGCGCACCCCGCGTATCTCCACGCCCTGAGCGACCTACGCAACGCGCGCGCGAACCTCGAGCATCGCGGGGGAGACCTCGCGATGAAATGGGACGAGCGCGACGCGGTCGGCGCGATCGATCGCGCCATCGGAGCCATCAAGCAGGCCGCCCTCGACGACGGCAAGCCGCTCCAGGATCACCCGCCGATCGACGTGCACGAGCCGCGCGCCGGGCGCCTCCACAAGGCGCTGGCGGCCCTCGAGTCGGCGCGGAACGACGTCAGCCAAGAAGAGGACAACGGTTTCGCGAACGGATTGCGTGGCCGCGGACTGCACGAGATCGACGATGCGATCCGCTTCACCCAGGCGGGCCTCGGCGAGGCCGAGCAGCGCCAGGCAGGCCCTCCGGCGGAGGCGCCTCGGGCGCAAGCGCATCCCGCGTACCTGCGAGCGCTGAGCGATCTTCGCAACGCGCGCGCGAACCTCGAACGCAAAGGCGGCGACCACCAGATGCGCTGGGACGAGCGCGTCGCCGTTGGAGCGATCGATCGGGCGATCGGTGCAATCAAGCAGGCG
>DATHQY010000255.1:0-13707 GCA_035482215.1 Polyangiaceae bacterium
GGTTCTTCCGGCTCGAGCACGGGGAGCGGAACCGGCGCATCGGGGAGCGGAACCGGCGCATCGGGGAGCGGTACGGGGTCCTCGGGCAATGCCGCGACAGGCAGCGTGAGCGGATCCATCTCCGGCATCGCGGGCGCGAGCGGAGCGCTGTCCGGCGCGACGAGCGGCGCATCCGGCGTGACGAGCGGCACGGTGACCGGCACCACGAGCGGGGCGACGGCCGGTGCATCGGGGGTCACGAGCGGCACGTCGGGGACCGCCTCCGGAAGCACCTCCGGGGATACGACGACCGCTTGCACCACGATCAGCCAGGTCGGCGCGGCCGTCACACCGATGGTCTCGACGGGCGCCGCGCCGAGCCCGGGCGGCGGCACGCTCGTGGATGGGACCTACGCGTTGACGGCGTTCACGCTCTACGGAGCGGACACGTCGTGCCAGACCGAGCTCCAAGACGTTCAAACGCTCGGAATCGGGACGGTCTCCGAAACGTACGTTCTCTCCGGCAGCACCGTTGAAGTCGTCTCGGTCGAATTCGGAACGGCGAACAGCACGAGTTCGACCTTCACGGTGGACGGAAGCGAGTTGGATGTCGACACGACGTGCAGCGCCGCTGGCTCGACGGGCACTTCGGCGGTGGGGTTCACAGCGGCGGGCACGACGGTCCTGCTATTCGGAACGGATCCGGATTGCGGGCTGGAAGTGCAGACCCTGGTCAAGCAGTAGCGCGCCAAGCAACGCGGGGCAGTAACGCCTCGGCCGCGTCGCAACGCGCCACGCGCGTTTGCGTCCCGCGGTCGCGTCGCGACCGGAGTGCGTCGCGCGCGTTCGGGAGGATTTTGGCCGCGCCGGCGTGCTCGCGGAAAGGAAGCGCGCAGATTGGCGCGAAACTCGCACCGTCTCGGGCAGGCGCTCGAGCAGGCGAGAAGCGTTCGCCTCAGCGTCCATCCCCAGAGAGGCACGAATGACCGCGCAGCGCGCAGGCGAAAGCATCTACAGCACGAGCGACGTGGTCGCGTTGCTCAAGCGCCAGCACGAGGAGCTCAGGAATCTCTTCGGTGATGTTCTCGCGTCGGAGGGGCCCGCGCGCGAAGACGCGTTCTTCGCGCTGCGGCGGCTCCTCGCCGTCCACGAGACCCTCGAAGAGGAAGTCGTTCACCCCGCGGCTCGCGCCGCGCGCGGCATCGGCGAAGACGAAGTGGACCGCCGGCTCCGCGAGGAGAAAGAAGCGACCCTCGCGCTCGCCTCGCTCGAGCCGCTCGAAGTCGACGCGCCCTCTTTCGAGGTGAAGTTCCGCGCGTTCCAGAGCGCGGTGCTCGCGCATGCGGCGATCGAAGAAGCCGAGGAACTCGATTTGCTGTCGAACGAGCTCGACGAAGAACAGCTCGTTCGCGTTCGCAAAGCCGAGCGGCTCGCCGCTTCCCTCGCGCCGGAACACCCGCATCCCGGCTTCGAGTCGACGGCGGCGACGGTGTTCGTCGGCCCGTTTGCGCGTCTCGTCGACCGCGCGCGTGACCTGCTGGGGCGGCGTGACGCCGATGTCCGCACACCTCTGTGACGCCGGCGGTCGCGAGCGAATGCCCTCTTGAGCCCATTCCCTCGTCCTGTTCGAAATCCCGATGAGGGTCTCGAGATCACCGAAGGAGAACGAACGCCATGAAGCGAGTTTCTTGCACTGCAGCCATTCTCGGCCTTGCCATCGCGTTGCCGGCCTTCGCCGCAGCGGCGACGAGTAACTCACCGTCCGGTGCGGGCGCGGCGAATGCCGATGCGCCCATGCAGTACCCGCCCGGTCCTCCGTCCCCGGCGCCGAATCCGTCGCCGGTCCCGACGCCAACGCCGACCCCGAGCCCCACGCCGTCGCCGACGCCCATTCCGCCCACGCCGGCACCGATGCCGTCGCACACGTGATCGTCGAAATCCGCGTGCGCCTGACCTTTCCGTAAGCTAAGCTGCTACTCGTGCAGTCCACCCGGTTCTTCTTTGGAGCGTACTTCTATTGGCGCGCGAGCATGCGGCGCCAGAGGTCGACCTTCTGAGAAGAGCTTTCTGAGGTCACGAAGCCCCTGGTCGCCACGAGCGCCCGGGGGCTTTTCGTTTCTGGAGTCCGCCATGAGGCAAACGAGCAACGTACATGTCATCGACACGGTTCCCTTGCTGAGCCCCGACGCGTTGAAGGCGGAGTTTCCGATCACGGACGCTGCCGCGGAATGCGTCTATCGCGGCCGCGAGGAAGTGCGCGATGTCCTGGCGGGTCGCGATCGGCGTGCGCTGGTGATCGTGGGCCCCTGCTCGATTCACGATCCCGAAGCGGCGCTCGACTACGCACGTCGCCTCCTCGTGATTCGCGAGCGGTACTCGAGCGAGCTCTTGATCGTCATGCGCGCCTACTTCGAAAAGCCGCGCACCACGGTCGGCTGGAAGGGGCTCATCAACGATCCGTATTTGAACGGAAGCCACGACATTCCGTCGGGCCTGCGCATGGGCCGCAAGCTCCTCCTCGACCTCGCGAGCATGGGCATACCGACCGCGACGGAGATGCTGGATCCGATCGTGGCCGCGTACCTCGCCGATTTGATCAGCTGGGCGGCCATCGGCGCCCGCACCACCGAAAGCCAGACGCATCGCGAGATGGCGAGCGGCTTATCGATGCCCGTCGGCTACAAGAACGGGACGGACGGCGGGCTCGGCGTCGCGATCAACGCGCTCATCGCGGCATCGCGCGCGCATAATTTTGTAGGAGTCGACGGAGGCGGTCGGGTCGCCGTCGTTCGTACGTCGGGCAATCCGGACGGGCACATCGTCCTCCGCGGCGGCAAGGCGGGCCCGAACTACATGGCCGAGCACGTGTCCGCGGCGGCGAAGGAGCTCGAGAAGGCCGGCGTCTATGCGCGCATGCTCGTCGACTGCAGCCACGACAACAGCGGCAAGAGCCACTTGCGCCAGCCGGTCGTGCTCGAAGAAGTGGGCCGCCAGCTCGCGCACGGGTCGCAGCACATCTTGGGCGCGATGATCGAGAGCAACATCAACGACGGCCGCCAGGACTTCGAGTTCGGCACGCCGCTCGAGAAGCTGATCTACGGGCGCAGCATCACCGACGCGTGCGTGGATCTGGCGACGACCGACGAGATGTTGGGGCGTCTCGCCAACTCGGTGCGCGCCGGCCGCGACAGCGTGCGTGTCGCGGTCTGAGGATCACGGAGGGCCGAGCGGGCCGGGACAGACAGAGTACAAGCGGCAGCCCCGGCACGAGGCCCCTCGCCAGATCTTGTCGAAGCGCTCCTGGGCGGCGTCGAGCAAGAACTCGTCCTCGGTCAGAATGCCCATTTCGAAATTGCGGCGGCCGTCGCCTTTGGCGCCGAGCCCCGCGCCGGTCAGATTCGCGCTCCCGAGGTAAAGCGATGCTCCGTCGATCGCGATCATCTTCAGATGCACGCGCGGGCACATGCGCATCTCGAATCGCGGCGGAGCAAGCCAGCGCTTTCGTGCCGCGAGCTCTTTCGCGAAGAGGCGCGACGGCGCTGCCGCGTGCAGGAGGCGGATCGAGACGCCGCGGGCGACCAGCGTGCGGAAGGTCTCGACGACGGGCACGTAGCGGCCCCGCGCGTGATCGCGCGTACCGGCCTGGGGCTCGACCAGGAGCGTCTTGACGTTCGCCGTGGCAATCCACACCGAGGTCCGTGCGCCGGCGATCGCCTGGGTCACGTGCGGGTAGTGGGCGCCGTCGACGACGAGCGAGACGGAGGCGTGCCGGGTAGCCAGGGTCGAGGCGAGCGGCAGCCTGGGCACGACGGCAAGGATAGCGACGCGCCGGGCCTCTTGGCACGCTCGCTCGGATCGCGCATCCAGTGCGCGAGCGACACGCCCGCCGTGATGCCGAGCCCGATGAGCGCCACGCCCATCGCGCGCACGCCGTACGTGAGGACCTTGCCTGGAATCTTGCCCCGGTATTTGCGCATGAGGGCCACGAGGCAGGTGAACCACCCCGCGATGCCGGCGGCTGCGCAGGCTCCGAAGGGGAGGGCCGCGAGGGCGGACGCCGGCTCGAGGTGCCGCGAATACAGGAATGCGACGGCCGCGCTCCACGTCAGGAGGAGCGTCGGGTTGAGCATCGACACGGTGAACCCCAGGAGCAGCGTTCCCGCGCGGCTCTCGTGGGTGTCCTTGGCCTCGTTCATCCGCCAAAAGACGAAGCGCACGCCGAGCGCGGTCAGCACGACGGCGGTAGCGCCGTGGGAGACGGGCACGATGAGCGGGTTTCGCGCCAGGAACGTCGTGAATCCCCAGAACGCAACGCCCGCGTAGATCCCCTCCGCGACGGCGGCGCCGGCGGCAATGCGCAGCGCCTCGTCGAAGCGATCGTGCGCCGCTCGCGATACCGCGAGGACGGCGATGGGGCCCGCGAGCGGCATCGACCCGAAGAAGCCGAACGCCAGAGCGACGAGCGAGACGAGCAGGATGGCCATGGGGCAGGGGACGGCTCGAGGCCGTCAGGGCTCGTTGCGGCTTGGCGCGTCGCGCGTGGGGCGCGCGGCCGCGCCGTGCATCGGCACGTCGGGTTGGTCGCGCGGGGGCGAAGCCATCGCATCGAGGGCGAGGCCCCCGAAGATGCGCGTTTGCGCGAAAGCGAGGCGCGACGAGAGCCTCTCCGCGCCCTCGGCGTTCGGCACTTCGGTGCTGTAGTCGAACACGAAGCACTTGCGAAGAAAGCCGCCGAACGCCATCACGTGGCCGACCAGCGGCTGGTTCGGATCGCTTCCGGACGCGATGACGACTTCGATGCGGGTGTCGAACGTCTGCTGCGTGACTTGGGTCTGGTCGTCGAGTGTCTGAAAAGGACCGCTGGGCACGAGCTTTCGCTCTTCGGCGGCCGCCTTGCACTGGTCACGACCCACGACCGCGTCGGCGAAGAAGACGGCGACGAGGACGCGCGAATGGGTGGGCGCGTGCGTCGCCACGAGGGCGGGCGTCGAATGATCGTCGATGCGCCACTCGGAACCGAGCGGGAAACCCAACGACAGCGCGAACCGCTTCGAGTGAAAGCGCGGCATCGGTGCGTTTCCATCGAGGGCGTCGCCCCCGCCGGGGGCCACGTCGCGCGGGGCGCTCTCCGGCGATGCGCCGGGGATCGCCGCGGGCGGCGAGCAGCCGAGCATTCCCGCGCAGCACGGACCGAGCAGGCCGAACGATACCGCCGTTGTCGCGATCCGCGCGCTCAGACGCGTGTCAGCCACTCGGGGTGCGACGCGTCGCTGCCGCGCACGATGTCGAAGAAGCGCGACTGGATCTTCTTGGTGACCGGCCCGACCGAGCCCTCCCCCACGGGCCGATTGTCGATCTCGCGCACCGGCGTGATTTCGGCCGCGGTCCCCGTCAAGAACACCTCGTCGGCCAGCCAGAGTTGATCGCGCGTGAGGCGCGTCTGCACGACGGGGACGCCCATCTCGCCCGCGAGCGTGATGACCGAGTCGCGCGTGATCCCTTCGAGGATCGAGCACGAGAGGTCCGGCGTGTAGATGACGCCCCGCTTCACGATGAAGATGTTTTCTCCCGACCCTTCGCTGACGTACCCGTTGGCGTCGAGGAGGATGGCCTCGTCGTACCCGCCGAACTTGGCCTCGCGCTTCGCGAGCACGCTGTTCGTGTACTGGCCGCACATCTTCGCTTTCGCGAGGCTCACGTTGATGTGGTGGCGCGCAAACGAGCTCACCTTCGTACGGATGCCGTTGCGAAGCGCTTCTTCGCCGAGATACGCGCCCCAGCTCCAGGCGAGGAGCATCGTGCGGATGGGGTTCTGCGGCGCATAGATGCCCATTGCGCCTTCGCCGACGAAGACCATCGGGCGGATGTAGCCGTCGGCCATTTCGTTGACCCGCAGCGTCTCGACCGCGACGTTCATGAGCTGCTGGCGCGTGTGCCTCGGCTGCAAAAGGCACATTTTGCAGCCGTCGAACAGCCGATCGATGTGCTCGCGCAGCCGGAAGATGTAGGTGCCGCCGTCGTTTCGCTTGTACGCGCGCATGCCGTCGAAGACGCCCAGGCCGTAATGCAACGAGTGCGTCAGGACGTGAACGGTCGCGCTGTCCCAATCCACGAACTCGCCGTCGAGCCAAATCTTCTTGACCTTGTCGACCATGGTCGCGCCTTCCCGTCGCCGTTTCCGTCGCACAAGCAGCGGAAGAACGAATTTACTCGCGAGTGCGCTTGCTTGCCAGCCGCAAGCCGTCCTTTCGCGCTTCTCGCCCCGTTTCGTCGGCTGCCCTGTCTTGACTTGCGTCTTGTTTGCGCCTTGCTCGTCATCGGCGCTCAAATGGGTCACGCTGCGGACGCAGGCGATGCCGGCTCGGAGCTATAGCCAGAGGATGAACGATCGCGTCGACAGCGCGGCGGCCGCGGCGACGGACGAGCGCGCCGCCGGCGCGGGGATTTGCCCACGATGCGGACGCGACGCGCCCATCGTGTACCGAGGGGTGGTGCCGTCTTGCACCGCGTGCGGAGCGGTGCGCGTGCCGCTGTCGGGCGCGTCGGTCAACCTCGCGGGCAAACCGGCGCGAGTGGGCGGGGCGTTCGCGACCTTCCTGGGGATCCTGGTTCTCGTCCTCGGCGAGGGCTTTGCGCTCGCCATCGGGCTACTCGCGTTCGCTCTGACGACGCCGGGCGTGGCGCTCGGGCTGTCGTTGCCGATCGCCCTCGCGTCGCTCGTCTTCGGCGTGTTGCTGCTGGGTGGCGGCCGCCGCCTCGGTCGCGCGGGCCGCGCGGCCGAGACGGGGATTCGCGAGCAGGCCTTGCTTGCGCTCGCGGCCGAGCGCGGCGGGATCACGGCGGACGATGGCGCACGCGTGCTCGGAACGACCCCGCGCGATGCCGACGCCCTCCTGACGGCGCTCGCCAAGCGCGAGCCCGAACGCCTGGGGGTCGACATCGACGATCAGGGGGTCATCTGGTTTCGCCCCGCCGTTGTTCGCATCGGCCGCGACGCGGCGACGTTTGCGGGCGGGAACGAGCGCGGCGCGGGGGGCGTGCGCATCGACGCGACCGATCCTCGCGAACGAGACGAACAGGACCTGCAAGGCGATGGCTGGTCCGAGAGCGAGGCGGCGAAAGGCGCGAAAGGCCGCGGGTGACTGCGTCCGGCACGGCACGCGCGCTGCGCGTTCGAAAAGCTCTGCGCGTGCTCCATGACGAGCTCGACGCCTGCACTGTGTGCCCCAAGATGATTCGGCCGGTCGTGCACGGCGCGGCCGTGGCGAGTCCCGTGATGCTCGTGGGGCAGGCGCCGGGGCCGCGCGAGGGGACCTTCGGCAAGCCGTTCGCGTGGACGGCAGGACGCACGATGTTCGGCTGGTTCGAGCAAGCGCTCGGCATGCCGGAGGAGGCCTTTCGGGCGAGCGTTTACATTGCCGCGGTCGCGAGATGCTTTCCCGGCAAAGCAAAAGGCGGGGGCGACCGCCGACCCGACCCTGGCGAGATTGCGTCGTGCGAGACCTGGCTCGAGCGTGAAGTGGCGATCCTCGAGCCGGAGCTCGTCGTTCCCGTGGGGACTCTCGCGATAGAACGCGTTCTCGGCGTCAAGACGCCTCTCGTCGAGATCATCGGAACGGAACGGCGCGCTCGATGGCACGGCCGCGAAGTCGACGTCATTCCTCTCCCGCACCCCAGCGGCGCGTCGCCGTGGCATAGAATCGAGCCAGGAAAGACACTATTGGGCAAAGCTCTGAAACGGCTCGCCGCGCACCCGGCCATGAGACGGGCGAGGCAAACCGATTGAAGGCTTGCGGGGAAATCTTTCAATGATGGCGAATCGTCATGGGACCGTCGTCCTCCGTCTGCGCTGCGCCGGTTTTCTGGCCATTCTGCTCGTTGCTTTTGGCCATTCGCGTATCGCGCGAGCCCAAAATTCCAATGAAGCGACGGCCCGCGCCCTCTTTGCGGAGGGCCAGCAGCTCGCCCAATCGGGCCAAACCGAAGCCGCGTGCGCGAAGTTCGAGGCCGCTAGCCATCTCTTCGAGAGCCCCGGGCTGCTCGTCAACCTCGGCGATTGCTACGAGAAGCTCGGTCGAACGGCGAGCGCTTCGGCGACGTTCGCGCACGCCGCCGCGGTGGGCGGGGCGATGAACCGGCCGAACGAAACCGCAGAAGCGAATCGCCGGCAAAGCGCGCTTGCCCCCCGCCTTGTTCGCATGGTGATCCGCGTTCCACGCGAAGTTCCGGGCCTGAAAGTGACGCGCGACGGAATCGACGTGCCGCAGGGCGCATGGACCCAACCGGTCGCCATCGATCCCGGCACGCACGTCGTTCGCGCCGAGGCGGACGGCTATGCGCCGTGGTCGACGTCCGTCGCCGTCTCCGAAGAAGGGCGAACGGCGAGCGTCGACGTGCCGGAGCTGTCTCCGCTGGCCGTCGCGGCTCCTGCGCCGCCGCTCGCCGCGCCGAGCGCGGCGCCCGCTGCGACCAGCCCGCCGGACGTGGTCTGGCGCCCACGGAAGGCGGCGCCGCCTTCTGCGAAGAGCGCAGAACCCGAGATTCCCCGGAACGAAGGCGATCCCCGTCATCAAGTGGGGTGGATCGACGCTTCGATCGGCCCCGGATACTCGACGCTCGCCTCGCTCAACTCGAACGATCTGTCCGTTCAAAACACCTCGGGCGGTGGAGTCGTTGCCGGTTTCGGCGCGGGGCTGCGGCTGTCGTTTCTCAGCGTCGGCGCGCGGGCGCGGCTCCTAGGTCTCAACAACGTGAACGTCTGGGAGATCGACGGCGAGACGGCGTTTCACGTGCAGATCGACACGGCGGACCTGTATCTGGGCCTGCGTGGAGGCTACGCCGTCGGGAGCATCCCCAACGGGGGCGCGAACGGAGGCAGCGGCGACGTCGATGGCTTCAACGTCGGCAGCATGATCGGGTTCGACAGCTTCATCACGAGTTTTCTGGCGTGGGGCATCGAGATCAATCCCGAGCTCCTCGACGTATCTCGCCCGCCGCTGCCGTTGCCCGCGGGATTGTCGCCGTCGAACCTGACGCCGGCGCAGCAGTCGCTCTACAGGGAGTCGGGCCTCAACATCGGCCTCGTGTTCATCGCCTCGGTGCACCTCGGCCTGCACTTCTGAGACTTAGAGGAGGAAGTCTTTTGGCCGGAACGGCCAAAAGACGGATGCGACCCAACCTGGGGTCAGGGGCAAGCCATCGCGCTCGCGAACTGGCACGTCCCACTCGTCGACGCGTCGCCGGTGACGATGCAGCGCGCGGGGTCGAGGCAGAAAGGCCCGAGCACGATGTCGCACTTCGCGCCGTCGGACGCGGCGGGCACGCAGATGGACGGCGGCCCTGCGTCCGTGGCTTGAGCGACGCACGTCGCGGCGTTCGCGCACGCGGCAAACTGGCCGCCCACGTTCGCGCCGCACGCCTGGCCCGCCGCCGCGAACGCGAGCGGCGCGCACTGCTTGGTCATGCTGTTGCAAACCAGGCTCGCGAGGCGATCGCAGCCGGGCCCGGTCTTGCCCTGGGGATCGCACCCCGCGTCCAGCTGCTCGACGGCCGGCTGGCAGGTCCCCTGCTGCGTCGCGGTCGACGCCACGCAAAAGAGGCCCGCGCCGCAGGGATGCCCGCCGTCGCAGGCCGCGCCTTGCATCGCGAAGGCCTGGCACTGCTTGGTCGCGCTCACGCACGTCAGCGTCTGGCCGCATGTCGTCAGCGCCGCGCACGAGTCGCCGGGCATCGGCACCTCTGCGCATACGCCGCATGGAGCGCCGGGGACGATGGCGCAGAACCCCGTCGTGCATTGACCAGCGAACGCGCACGCGTTGCCGTCGCCGAGCTGGCCTTTGGCCTGCACGCAGGCCGGCGCAGGGCTCAGATCGAAGTAATCCGCGCACGACTCGGCGGAGAAGGCCTGTGCGCACGCTTCCGCGAGCGAGGCGCTGTTGCCGTTGGTCGTGACGGCGAGCGTGTTCAAACAAGAGAGCTTGAGGCGCGTCTCGCACGTGCCCTCATCACCGTAGGTCGTGGCGAGCACTTCGGCGGAGCACGACTCGATCTCGAGGCAGTTGGCGTGCGCGCGGTCGCCGCACGCCTGATTTTGACCGATGGTGCCGCCGTCCGGGAGCGACGTGGTGGAGGCTTCGGCCGGCGTCTCGCCGGCGTCGTTCGCGCTCGCGCTGCCCGAGCCGGCGTTGCCTCCGCTCGTGAAGGCGGCGCCGCCGCACGCGGCGGACGCAATCGAAAGCGAAGCCATCAACGTCCATGGCGCCAGGGTCGATGGCGTCAGGGTCCATGGCGTCCGCGGCGACGAACGGCGGGCGGCCTTTCGGTGACGATCCAGCGTGGTCATGTGCAGCCCGGCAGCTTACGCGAGGAACGGGAGGTTTCGCGTGGACCGACGATGAGGCCGGCGAACGGATCGTTTCCATCGACTTCGCGACGGCGGTAAGAACAACGCAACCATCATGAAACGCTCGTTCGGCCTGGCTTCGCTTGTTTTCGCCATGGGTTGCGGGGCATCGTCGCCACCTCCTGCGGCACCCACGGCGGGCGCGGAGACGGCGCCGTCGACCGCGGGGGCTTCTGCGGCACAGCCGACGGCCGCGAATGCGACGGCCGCGACTGCACCGGCTGGCGCCGCGGCGTTGCAGGGCACCGGCCCCTCGCAGGGCGCTGCGCCCTCGGCCGGCGAGTCGCCGACGACTGCGCCCAAGGTGGTGACCCACGTCGAAGTGCCTGCGTCCATCGCGGCCATCGTCGCGGCTCCAGATCGGAGCCGCGACGACATGAAGCTCGACGCGGGCCGCCATCCCGCCGAGACCCTCGCCTTCTTCGGGATCGCTCCAGGCATGCACGTCGGCGAGATCGTCGCGGGCGGCGGCTACACGACCGAGCTTCTGGCTCGCGCGGTTGCGCCGAACGGAGTCGTATACGGCGAAAACCCGAAGGGCATTCTCGAGCGCTATGCGGCCAAGCCCTGGGCGGAGCGCCTCGCGAAGCCCGCCGACCACGCGATTGTCCGCGTCGATCGTGAGCTCGACGATCCGTTCCCGCCCGAGGCGTCGAACCTCGACGCCGTCGTCGACGTTTTATTTTACCACGACACCGTCTGGCTCGGAGTCGATCGAGACGCCATGAACAAGGCCATCTTCAAGGCGCTCAAACCGGGCGGCGTCTACGGAATCGTGGACCACGCCGCGAAAGCGGGAGACGGCGTCAACGACGTGAAGACGCTTCATCGCATCGAAGAGAGCGTGCTCAAAAGCGAGATTGAGCGCGCGGGCTTTCGCCTCGACAGCGAGGCGACGTTCCTCGCCAATCCGGCCGATAGGCGCGATTGGAGCGCGTCACCCAAGCAGGCCGGCGAGAAGCGTGGCACGAGCGACCGGTTCGTCCTCAAGTTCGTGAAGCCATGAGCGCGGCGCGCGGGTTCATCGTGGCTTCGGCGTGGGTCGCGCTCGCGCTCTCGGGCGCGTCCGGTTGTGCGAGCGCAGAAGCCGCCGCAGGGCGCGATCCGATGCGCTGCGAGCGCAATCCGGATTGCGCGCGCGGTCGCGGCGCATACATCGATTGCACGAAGCAATGCGTCGACAACCCCTCTTGCATGGATCACTGCCGCGAACTCCAGGCAGATCCGGGCCTGGGACACAACCAGTGAGCGAAGGCGCCCTGGTCGTACCTCGGGGACGCGATAGGCTTGCACAATGACTTCCCCTCGAATCGCCGGCTCCCGCGGAATCGCGGTCGCCGCACTCGGCCTCGCGGTCGCCGCACTCGGCCTCGCGGTCGCCGCGCTCGGCCTCGCGGCGTGCAAGTCGTCCTCGTCGCCGCCGGGATCCGTCACCGTGCAAACCGAGGCCACCTGCACAGGCGATGACAGCGGCGCCGGGGGCTTCTGTCTCAGCGGCTCGGTCGACACGAGCGCCTTCACGGCGCCAATCGCCAAAGTGCAAGCCAATCTGTATCAGCTCTATCCGTCGGCCGGATCGGAGGCCATGGTCTTTCAATTCGTCGACCCCGACGGAAAGTGGGCCTTCAGCAATCTCGTCCCCGGTCTGCAGTACTACCTGCAAATGGCCCTCTATTTCGGCGACGCCGGGACTCCGTCTTTCTTCCGCCTGTACGGACCGTTCACCGCTGCTGCCGCGGGTGCGCCCGTGGCGCTTTCGATCAAGCCCGTCGAGCTCGACGTCCTGCAGTCCGGCGCCGTCGGTGGGGCGATGACCGTGTCGTGGGCGCGAGCGCACGTCTTCGATCCGTCGACGGGCAGCGAAATCACGGGCGGTGCGTCGGTTGCGATTGACGTTGCCGGCGTGCCGACGTCGCTCCCCTGGGATACGGTCGCGGCGGCGTACATCTACAACTTCCCGACGCCGCCCGCGGCGCAGCCGACGTACACGTTCACGACGCAGGCATCGGCGGCCGCGACGCCGATGATGTTCCAGCTCGTCGCGAACCCGCCGGACGTCGATGGCGGCATCACGGAGCCCGAAGCCGGATCTTCTCCGAGCGGCAGCCAGCCGATCGCGGTCGGGTGGACACCAGAGCCCGTCGACTACGTGTCGCTGGAGCTCTTCGAGAACGAGGGACCGCCCGACGCCGCGGTGTGGGATCTCGTCTACCCACTAGCCGACCACGAAGGCGACGCGATCCACGCACCCGCCGAGGCGGTCGGCACAATCAGCATCGACGGAGGCTTCGCGCCTGGGCAATACCTGCTCAACGTCGACTTCGAGAACTCGAATTGCCCGGCGACCGCCGACGGTTGCGTCGCGGCGGCATCGGCCGCGGCCGAAGGGCTCACGCTCAGCCCCTAGCGGCGCGGTGGTTCCGCGACGTTGGCCGTGAACGACACGGCGCCGCCTCGCGAAATCACGGACTGTCCGTAGACAGTCCGCGTCGGCCCGCGACACCCGATCCGGCACTCCGGGACACCCCCTTGGCCGATTTTTCGGCTATGGGCATTCCATTGTCTTGGCAATGGAATGCCTATAAATCGGCTATTTTGGCGGGGGACCGAGGTTGGCCCGACGGCGAACGGAGATCGAAGGGCGCCTCCGCGTGCTGGCACGAGATGTGTTTTTCGGGCTGGGCATGCACCCCGTGTTTTTCGGTTTGAAGCGCGCGTACTACGCGACTCTCGGCCTCACGCGACGGACGCTTCGCAAAATGGGCCTCACCGCGGCGCGCATGGATATGCTCTACGTGATCCACAAGAGGGGGCGGTATTCGACGCAACAAGGCGCGCTCTGGCGCACCCTCGGTGTTTGCCCATCGGTCGTCAGCCGGATGCTCAAGCGGCTCGAGGAAATGGGCTACGTCGAACGCGACGTCGTCACCAACGACACACGCAAACGGACGGTCACGCTGACGACCAGAGGGCGTGCGCGCATCCTCCGCGCGATACGGCAATTCATCGGGTGGGGCTACGCGGAGCTGGCGCTTCGTTCTGCGCTCGTGCCCGACCGCTGGCATAGCGAGTGGCACGCGCACGTTGCCGTCTCGCGAGCCGAGGAGTTTCTCCGCCTGATACGGGTGGCCTTCGGCGACCGCGCTTCGTTCGTCGTCTACACGAGCGGGCTGCGCGACGACCAACTCCCGCGGGAGACTCGCCTTGCCATCCAATGGGTCTAGAGCACCGATCACGCAACTCAGCGGATCGGAGTGGAGGCGGCTGAAAGCACAGCGGTTTCGATCGGTTGCGCAAGGGGGTCGACGCGGGCGCGTGGCGATGAT
>DATHQY010000256.1:0-12140 GCA_035482215.1 Polyangiaceae bacterium
GGCGCTCGTGCTGTTTCTCGTCTTTTACGGCACCTGCGTCCTTCTCACACAAGCGTTCTACATGCGGAGGAAGGCGCCGAGCGCCGCGCTTGGGGGCTTCGAAGGCCTCGAAGGGCAAGTGTGACCGGCATGAGGTGCGCGACCGTTTGCCGCGCGTGATCGGGAGAGTTCATCCCCTGGAAACTTTGTGAAACCGTCCTCGGAATACTCTTGGGCGTGAGTTTCGGGCCATCGGCACGACGGGAAGTGACCGAACCTTCGCACGCGATGGAGTCGGAGGGGTCTACTTCGATCGATTCGCACTCGGATGCGTCCTTGTTCGCGGAGGCGCTCGCGCAAGGCGCCTCCCTCGCGGACGGTTTCGCACGGTCGATCGGGCTCATGGAGGCACGCCTGGGCGCGAAGAGCGCCGCGCTGTTTCTCGCCGACGCCGACCGTCAGGCTCTCACGGTCGAGGCGGTGTACGGCATGTCGCCGCAAGAGCTTCGGCCGCGCTACGGCGTCGGCGTCGCCGGGCGGGTCGCCGAGAGCGGGCGACCCGTGGTCGTCCCGGCGGCGCACAACGAGCCGATGGCCCTGTCCGAAAGGGCCGACGCGGAGAGCTGGTCGAACGAGCGATGGAGCCTCGTGGCGGTGCCCATCGCGGGCGTCGGGCGGAGCCTAGGAGCGCTGTCGGTGTATTTTCCGTTTCACGCGTCGGCGACGTTCGCCGTGCGCCTTCGGGCCGTCACGGCGGTCGCGAACGAGCTCGGGCGCGCATTCGGCGCGCCGCCATGGCGGGCGCGGGCGGCCCAAGAGCCTGCGAACGAGGCGAACGAGGCCAACGAGACGAACCAGCGAGCGGTCTTCGAATACGCCAACATGATCGGGACGAGCCCCCTCATGCGGCAGGTCTACGAAGAGATCGGGCAGGTCGCCCAGACAACGGCGACGGCGCTCATTCTCGGCGAATCGGGGACGGGCAAAGAGCTCGTCGCGCAGGCGATTCACGCGAACTCGGAACGAGTGCAGCAGCCGTTCATCAAGATCAACAGCGCAGCGTTCCCGGACACGCTCTTCGAATCGGAGCTCTTCGGCCACGAGCGGGGGGCGTTTACCGGCGCCGTCGGCCGCAAGAAGGGGCGCCTCGATCGCGCGCAGGGCGGCACGCTCTTCCTGGACGAGATCGGCGATCTGCCCCTCTCGACGCAGGTGAAGCTTCTCCGCGTGATCCAGACGCGCGAATACGAGCGGCTGGGAGGCACCGAGACTCTAAAGGCCGACGTGCGCCTCATCGCAGCGACCAACAAGAACATGCAGGTGGCCGTGGCGAGCGGCACGTTCCGCGAGGACCTCTATTACCGCCTGAACGTGTTCACGATCACGCTGCCCGCGCTCCGCGAGCGGAAGGTGGACGTGCCGCTCTTGGCCGAGTACTTCCTCGACAAGTACGCGCGCGAGCATCGTCGCAAGGTACGGCGCATCTCGAGCGGGACGCTGGATCTCCTCGGCCAGCACCAGTGGCCCGGCAACGTGCGCGAGCTCGAGAACGCGATCGAGCGCGCCGTGGTCGCGTGCACGGGCCTCGTGATCGAAGAGCGGCACTTGCCGGAGGCGCTTCGAGGGTTGAAGCGCGGCGAGGGGACGTCGTCGCCGCGATCGCTCCACGAGGCGGTCAAGCAGCTCGAAGTGCAAATGATCGAAGGCGCGCTTCGCGAATCGGAAGGCAACCTCGCCCGCGCCGCGCGCGCGCTCGGAACCAGCGAACGCATTCTCCGGTACAAGGTGAACAAGTACCATATCGAGCTTCCACGAAAGCGATCGTCGGAGCCGGCGGCGGCGCCCGCACCGGACGCGCCGGCGGAGCGCGCCGCCACGAACGGCGCCGCGCGTGGCGGGCATTCGGACGCCTAGACGACCGCTCGTCGTCAGCCGACTGCGTATCGTCGCTCTCGGATCCTCGTTTCAGCCCGCCGGCGCGCTGAAAAAGCCGGTTTTCGACGGCCGTAGCCAGCGGCCCGCCGCGTGCAATCGGAAGAGATCCTACGAAAGGACCTTCGCGTGAGTTTTTCGCGAGGGCTGGTGCACGCTGATGATCGCTCGCATCGTACGGATTTGCGTTTCCTTGGCCTTGGTCGCGACGAGCGCCTGTTCTTCCAACAGCAGCTCGAGCTGCAGCTCGGGCTCGGGATCGTCCGAGTCGGTCGGTTTGCTTTCCAGTGAATCGAGCGCGTGCTCGACGTCGGGTGTCACGTGTGACGGCGTCGCTCCGCAGAACAACTGCCAGGTGTGCGCCTTTCAGAAGTGCTGTTCCGAGGCAAGCGCCTGCAAGAACGACGCGGCTTGCTCGACGTGCGCCGCGACGTGCGCGCAGAACGGAACGTGCGACACGTGCCTGAAGGACAGCGCCGCGTTCAGCGCGCTCAACACGTGCGCGCTTTCGCAATGCGACTCGGCGTGCACGGGCTCGACGGCGACGTCGGCCGCGAGTGGTTCTGCGACGGGCACGAGCAGCTCGGGGGCCGGCGGCACGGCGGGAGCCTCGTCGGTCTGCGCGGCATCGTCCTCGGACACGGCGTGCATCACGTGCCAGAAGCAAAACTGCTGCACGGAGGCGATGGATTGTTCGGCGGACTCCACGTGTGACGCGCTCGTCACGGCGGCAACGGCGAAGTGCGGCGCCGGGGTGAATAGCTGCAAGGAGGACGCGATCAACGCGTCCGGCAACGCGCTCGCCAAAGCCGGCCTCACGTGCGTCGAGAACGACTGCGCGGCGGCATGTCTGTAGAGGCATCCCGTGCAATCGAGTGAAATGGTGGAGCCGGCGGCCCGGCTCTAGAACGGAGGGCGCCTGCGCCGGGGGGGGCTAGACCGGGGCTAGACCGCATTCGCATGCCGGTCCTCCCGCGTCAGGCAAAAACGGAGGGACTCTTCATGAACTCATTGTCCATTCGAGTGGGAATCGTCGATACGACAGGCGAGGCGGACGCGGCCACGCTTACCGCGGTGGCCGCCGCGCTGAACGTCCAGGTCACCAGAGATTTGCCCCAGTTCTGGAACGTCACGGCGAGCGTCGAATACCTGCCGAACAAGAACTCCATTCCGCAGGGCATTTGGCCGGTGCAGCTCGTGAAGAGCCTCCCGCCGGGCGAGGGCGGCTTCCACCTGACGAAGAAGACGAATCAACCTTACGCAAAGGTCATTTACACACCGAAAAACCTCGATTGGACGATCGACGCGAGCCACGAGACGCTCGAAATGCTCGTCGACCCCTCCGGCAACCGGCTGCAGGCTTCGACCGCGATCGCCATATCGGGAGACAACGTCGTCGACAACCCGAGCCAGAAATACGAGTATCTGGTCGAACTCTGCGATCCGTGCGAGGCGGACAACTACGCCTATTCGATCGACGGAATCGCCGTGTCGGACTTCATCACGCCGCACTTCTACGACAACGCGGAGACCCCGGGGACGCGGTACAGCTTCACGGGCGCGATCAAGCGTCCGCGCCAGCTCTTGCCGGGCGGTTACATCAGCTTCATCAACGAAGCGCAGAGCGAATGGCAGCAGATCCTCTGGCTCGACGCGGCGCCGCAGCTCAACAACCTCGGCCCTGCCTCGGGGGCAAGCATTCGCGAGTTCGTGGAGCAGAACACGCATCACAAGACCCACGAGCGCATGGCCAAGGCGCGTGCAACGGCCGGCGGCGTCGGCGGCGCGGGGAACCGTGCAAAGCTCCGCGAGTGGCGCGCCTCTGCGGGTGTGGCGCGCGCCAGACACTACATTTGACAGGGGTCATCGTTCATTCCGGTACATCGTGAGATCTCGGTCGGGCCGTCCTTCGAGCGTTAGCCACGGGCATGCGGGTAGCGGCACGTCGAGGCAGCAGAGGCGAATCGAACGGGAGCGACCGATCGCTTCGAGTTCACCCAAGGCGTTCACCAATCGATCGCCGCTGAACGGACAGTAAAGGAAGAAGACCGAGCCTGCCGGGATGACTCCCAGGTGCGTGCCGGCGTCACCCTCGACGTACGCGACGCGCGACAGCATCAAGCTGGCCGCGAGATCGCGAGCGGCGCGGACGAGCGCCGATTGAATCTCGATCCCGATGGCTTCGGCGCCCGTGAGCAAATGCACGCACGCGGTGGCCCGGCCGAGACCGGAGCCGATGTCGACGAACACGTCCGACGAAGTCACGCGAGCCCGATCCACTATCCGAAGCAGGGCGTCGACCGAGCAGGGCAAGTAGGGAACGCAACCTCTCGGAAGGTCGGACCCGTCGTCGGGCGCGTCGCCGAGCCCGAGCACGCGGTCCAGCCATGCGTCCCGCTCGGTGGGCGCGACGTTCAAAAGAGCGGCACGAAATGCGTCCGGGTCGTGGCGCTCGCTCCGGATTCGTAGGCCTATCCTGTCGGCGCTCTCGCGATCGCGTTCCAGCACGCGTCCATTTTCAGCGAAAACGTGGGCGCCGGCCAGGCGGACCCGCAGGATGGGCCGGCCGGCGCCTCCGGTACATCTCTATTGACGGATCACCAGTTGAATTGCTCGTCGACGTCGTGATGACCGAAGTCGAACACGTCGGCCAGGTCGTCGATGGACGGCCCGTTCAGCGGTACGTACGGGTTCGCGCGGTCCGCGATCGGGTTCGGCAGGTTGTCGCGGCTGCGGTTCGTGATCGGCGGCAGACCCCAGTTTCTCTCGACGAACTTGAGGATCGAGACGTGGTCGGCGTACTGGTGCGAAACGTGGCCGCCCGTCGCGAACGGCGACACGGTAAGGAGCGGGATGCGCGTGCCGTCGCCGAAGAAGTCGACCGGCTGGATGTAGCCCGAGTCCCAGTAACCGCCGCCCTCGTCGAACGTGACGAAGATGGCCGTGTCGCGCCAGAGCTCGGGTTTGGCCTGGATCGCGTCGATGATCTTCTTCGTGTAGCCCTCGAAGAGGTCAATCTTCGAAGAGGCCGGGTGGCCGTCCAAGAGCCCGTCCGGCTTGGTGATCGCGAACGCCGGCAAGAAGCCGTTGCCGATGTCCGTGAAGAGATCCGTTTCGTCCTTCAGGTGGGTCGTCCGGACGGCGGCGTTGGTCATGATCGACGTCGCGTACTGGAACGGATTGCAGATGTTGCAGTATTCGTTGCCCGGCGCGAAGCCCTCCGGGTCGGCAACGTACGCGTTCCAATCCTCGCCGTAGTAGCGCCACGAAATGTCGTGGTCGAGGAGCTCGTCGCCGATGGTTCGCACCGAGGACGGCGGAATCGTGAACTCGTCCACGGTGTCGACCGTGCCATCGCCGAAGTAGCCCGGGTTGTAATTGTTGAGAAGGTAGTAGTGGCCATTCTGGCAATTCGGATTCACGCGGAGGTCGTGCAGGTACGAGGTGACCTCTTTGACGCCGGGCTGCGTCTCGTCCGAGCAATCGCTGTACGTGCCGCCCGAGTAGCCGTCCTGCGTATACCAGTTGTTCGTTCCGGGCTGCGGATCCGGATCCTCGATGTCGAGCGCGGGAGGAGTCTCGGCCTTGCCGGCGCCGTCGCTGAACCAGATGGCGTCGCCCGTTCCGAGCGCGATATGGTTTGCCCCCGTTCCGCCCTCGATGGACTGGTGGAAGTTGTCGCTCAGCGAGTAGTTGTCCGCGAGCGACTTGAAGTAGGCCACGTCACCCTTGAGGACGTTGTAGAAGCCCATCGAGGCCGCGCCCTCTTTCGTGGTCTCGTTCGTGAACGGCGAGGGCTGCGACGTGCCGTTGTCGCCCGCGCCGATCGTCGTCTCGACCCACGGGAAGAGCGACGAGGTGCAACCCGAGGGGTTCGCGCGCGTCGCGTGTTCGATGCTGCAGTCGGTCTGTTGCCACATCTGGTAGAAGCGGTGCACCGGGCTGGCCGAATAGTCGTCATCGGAGATCCCGGGTGAAAGCTGGAACGGGCCGGGCGGCACGGTCAGCGGGTTCTGTCCGAGGCGCGTATCGGGCACGCCGGAAGTCAGACCCGTCGCGCCGGTCAGGAGAAGCGGAACGACATCGGCCGGCAGCGCGGCGCTCTCGTCGGCTTGCGCTTCGGAGAGCGACGTCACGAAGGGGGTCTTGGGCCCGCCCGCGAGGACCGGCGGAAGGGTCGCGTAAGGTTTCTGCGAGCCGGGGCTGAGCTCGTAGGTGCTCGGCGCCGAATCGACCGCGCTCTTCTGCACGGCGAGCGCGAAATTCGGTCCCGGCGCCCCGTCCTCCCCGATGATGCCCTTCGACAGAATGTTGTCCACAGTCTGTCCGTTCTTCGGCTTGTAGGTCGCGAAGAGATGGTCGAACGAGCGGTTCTCACCGATGATGACGAGAACGTGCTTGATCGGTGTACGGGTCCTGCGATCGTTGGCTCCCGGTCCGGAGAGCGCGGCGACCGAGGCGTCCGCGGCGGCGCTCGAGGCCGCGGCGGTGTCGGCCGAGAGCGCGGACTGCGAGACCCCGACGTCCTCGGCGGGAGCTCCTCCACCCGAGGAGCACGCGACGACGGCGAGAACGCCGCTCGCAGCCAGTAGCCATAACGAGGTTTGCATACGCATGGAGAGTCGATCCTTTCTTGATGATTTGGGAATTCTCGGTCGAAACGAGGAATGACGGGACGGATCCGTGGCGCGGCATGGCCAATGTCGTATCGAGCGCGTCCGGCTCGGAGCCCGTGGCTCCTGCGACGGTTCGTCGTGAGTCAGCGGCGGAACTGTGAATCCGTGAGAGTCCCGAGAAATGCGACGATCGCGTCGATCTCGCCGTCGTCCAGCGCGGGCCTTTCGCCGGCGTGACGGTTGTAGGGGGCTTTGTCGATCGTGACGTTGTCGCGATACCTCGCCGGCAGATCGTCGAACTCGGCGCCTTGCGGATACCAGCGCTCCGGGTTCGTCGAGCGCGTCGAGTAGAACGCGACGACCTCGCGCAGAGTCTTGAAGTACCCGTTGTGCATGAAGCGCTCGCGTACCGCCACGTTGCGCAGCGACGGCGCGCGAAAGCGTCCGCAGAACTCTTCGGTCTTTGCCTTGTAGTCCGGGTCTCGCCGCTCGCAGAGTCCGAGATCGAAGTAAGCGGACTCGCGCGTCGCGGGAAGGGCGCGATTGCGGGGCACGCCGACTCCGTCGAATCCGTAGTCCGTGAACAGCGACGCCTCCGGGTTGGGCGACCGGTCGTTCAGCTTGTGGCACGCGGAGCAGCCGCCTTTGGCCGAGTCTTTGAACAGGCGGAGGCCTTGCATCTCGGTCGCGCCGAGCCGTGCGCGGCCGCGGATGTAGTCGTCGTATTTCGAGCTGAAGGGCGACATCGCGGGGCTTCGCAAATAGGCCTCGAGCGCCTCGCCGACGGCTCTCAAGGCTCGGTCGGGGTCATCGAGCGCGCCTCCGAACTCGCGACGGAAGTCCGCCGCGTACCCGCCCGCCGCGATGGCTCCGGCCACGTGACGGGCGTCGATCGCGTTCATCTCGTCCGGATTGAAAAGAGGCTGTCGGATCAACTCGGCGATCGAGTCCGCGCGCCCATCCCAGAAGAAGCCTCCGTACGCGTCGACGAGCGGTGCATCCTCTTCCCAATGAAGATGAAATTTACGCACGAATCGCAAGTAGAGGACGGAGGGCGTATTTCGCTTCGCGAAATGATCGGGGCGGCTGCCCGCCGCGACTCCGAGACTCGAGCCATGGTTGCCCGCGAACGCGCGGCCCGGGTCATGGCAGCTCGCGCAGCTCGTGCCGGGCGGGACGGAAAGACTTGCGTCGGCGAAGATCGCGCGTCCAAGCGCGATACGGGCCGCGCTTGCCTCGCCGGCGGGAGGCGAGGCCGACGGGGCTCCGCCGGCACCCGCGCCCGGCAACCCTGGATGCGCGGCGCTGGACACGGAAGACGGGCCTGGCGGTATACGGCTGGAGGCTGACGCCTTCTTGCGGAGCGCCGAGGAGAGGGCGGCCAAGGCGAGCACGACGACGAGCGCCGTAGCGGCTGCCTTCCACGAGCGGTGCCAGCGCGTCATCGCGATTCGTGCGTACCACCCGCTGCGTGCGTATCGCGTGACAATGCAGCAAAGGCACGATTCGCGAAGTGCTCAATTAGCCATCAATCAGGGCATTAAGTCGCGGCTCGAAGAATGGAGTCATCGTTCGGTGACGAACTCGCAATGCCCTGGGACCGACTGGAAACGCGCGCAATCAGGGCTGAGACGGATTGCGCCATTGGCGAACAGGACCGCGACTCGTTTCCGCGATGCAGGCGAGCTCGCGAGAACTCGCATTCTTTCGGATCCCCGCCGCATGAACGGGCAGGCGTGCGCGCGATTTCCCGCGGGCCCCGAGCGTCGGATCTACGCGCCGTTGCCCTTCGGTGGCTCACTGCCGGCCACTGGTTCGTAGAACCCCAGCGCCTCGTTTGCTTCGAAGCGCACGTACTGCGCGACCGTGTCGGCATCCGGCGCGTCCTGGCAGCGGGCGAGGATGCGCACGAGCGCGTCCTGGCTGCGACGCACTTCGTGCACGAGCCACATCACGTCCGCCGACGCCTCACGGCCCGTGCGGCGATAGGCCTGTTCGAGGGCGCTGAGGCGCCACTCGTTCTTCGTGTGCTGGCTCAGCTTGGCCGCCGCTCCGAAACAATCGGGGCACGTCTCGGGCCCGTTCTCGCTCGCGACTTCACCGGTCCCGTAACAGGTGAGGCACGACGGCGAAGGCTTTTGCGCGGGCGTCGGCACGGTCAACCCGCGGCTGCGCGCACGTGCTCTCCGTACGCTGCGGCGTCCATCAAGGACTCGGCGGCCTTCGGATCCGTTGCGGCGATGACGACCATCCAGGCCTTGCCGTAGCAATCTTCGTTCACGAGCTCCGGCTTCTTCGTGAGCTCCTCGTTCACGCGCACGACTTTGCCGGCGACGGGCGCGAACAGGTCGCTCAACGTCTTCACGCTCTCGATCGTCCCGAAAGCTTTGCCCACGGCCACGGTGTCGCCCGCTTTCACGTCGAAGTTCACGAGCGTGACGTCGCCCAGCTGCTCGACGGCGAAGCCCGTGATGCCGACCGTGACTTCGCTGCCGGCCGCGCGGGCCCACTCGTGGTCCTTCGTGTATCGCAGCTCGGCGGGGACATTCTGGCTCATGCTTTTGCTCGCTTGTAGAAGGGCGCTTTGACGACGACGGCTTCGATGTTCTTGCCGCGGCAATCGACGAAAAATCGCGACCCGACCGCGGCCATCTCGGCGGGCAGATAGCCGAGCCCCACGTTCTTGCCAACGGTCGGCGCGGGGCTGCCGCTCGTGCAGAGCCCGACTTCGCGCCCCGCTTCGTCGCGCAGGGGGTACCCGTGGCGGGCGATGCCGCGGCCCGTGACTTCGAAAGCGACGAGCTTTCTCGGGAGGGGAGCCGCCGCGATCGCCCGGAGCGCGTCGGCTCCGACGAAGTCACCTTTGTTCAGCGCTACCACCCAGCCGAGGCCCGCTTCGAGCGGATTCGTCGTCTCGTCGATGTCGTTGCCGTAGAGCGACAGGCGCGCTTCGAGGCGAAGCGTGTCGCGCGCGCCGAGGCCCACGGGCTTGCAGCCAACGTCCTTGCCTGCGGCGAGGATCGCGCGCCAGAGGACGGGCGCGTCGTCCCAGCGAGAAAAAATCTCCACCCCGTCTTCGCCGGTATAACCGGTGCGCGCGACCGTCACGGGAAGGCCGGCGAGCGTCGCCGGACGAAAATGGAAGCTCATGAGCGAGGCGAGGCTCGCGCCGTCGCCGTCGAGGCGGCGGAGAATGTCGAAGGCGCGGGGGCCCTGGAGCGCGATGAGCGCGGTGCGGTCGCTCGCGTCTTCGAAGTCGCAGTGGCGCTCCGCCGCTTTGGCGAAGTGCGCACTCATCTTGTCGCGGTTCGCGCTGTTGCAGACGATGAGCCACGCGTCTTCGCGCTCGCGGTAGACGATGAGGTCATCGAGGATCGTGCCGCCTTCGTTGCAGGCGCACGTGTACAGGGCCTTGCCGTCGGTGAGCTTCTTCGTGTCGTTCGTGACGAGGTAATCCACGACCGCCGCGGAGTGCGGGCCCGCGAGACGGAGCTCGCCCATGTGGCTCACGTCGAAGACGCCGGCCGAGGTCCGTACGGCCTGGTGTTCGTCGACGATGCCCGTGTACTGCACGGGCATTTCCCATCCGGCATACGGTACGAGCCGGGCGTGCAGGGCGGCGTGCTCGGGATACAGCGAAGTGCGGCGAAGTGCAGGGGAGCTCACGGACGAAGGAGCCTACTACACGGGCGGTCGCGACACAGCGACAAGCGTTACCGCAGCAGATACTGGATCGTCGTCTCGAGCGTTCTCGGGTCATCCGACCAGTCTCCATAAACTTCGAGACTGTGCGCGCCGATCGCCCGTTCATTCGCGGCGCACCAGGCATGAAGCGCAGCGTGGGCGGTCGGGAGCTCGCGATACGGGCCTCTGTGCACCAACACCGCCGCGTCGCCCGCCGGCGTCTCGACGCAATGAACTTCGCCTTCCGGCTCGAAGCGCCGCGTCACCTCCACTCCGAAGTCGATCGGCATCCCTGCCTCGGGCCGCCCGACGTGATGATAGAGGAAGACGTTGTGGCCGCCGGCCCGCAGGCCCTTGTGCCTTGCAAGAAACGCCCAGACCCGGTCGAGCGCGGGTTTGAAGACAATGGGAACCTCGCGCGGCGCGGCCGTTCGGCGAACGGCGGCGAGCAAGCGCGGCCCGACGTGCTCAATCGTCACGCTGGCGTCCATGGGCCGCAGGGTATTCCTTCACCTGCAGCCCGTCGATCGAAGCACGACTCGCCGGGGCTTTCGTGGGCACCGCCGTCCGCGCGGCGCTCGTTTGGCGTGGCCGGACGGACCCGCCAGTGTCGGATTCCCGCCCGGTCGCGACGTGTGGAGGTGCGGGGGGAGCCGCTTGATGGCGACCGTCCGGCTGAATCCCCCCGGTCGTACGCACTTGCCCAGGTAGACCGTCGCCATCCCACCGGCGGCGATCGGAGCGACGGCCAGGTGGTGATCCATCCGAAATGCAGACGCCGCCACGTACCGTGTGCTTTGCGTGCTGGTCTGCCAAATACGAGAGTGTCACTAAAAGGCAGTTCGTCCATTCATCAAAAAAGGCCGCCCTCTCGCGTGCGGCGCAGAAGGACGCAGGCCGTCGACCGGCGATAGCGCCGGCGCAAGTCGGCGGCCGGAGGCTTCTGCCGACAGCGTCGACGGCTCTCGACCGCTCTCGGTCGTCGCCCGCCGTCTGCGCGTTTTCGTACCCCGGTGCCGACTGCCGAACTCTTCTAGCTCGCCTAGTTCGCCTAGTTCGCCTGCCCAGTGCAGTCGGCCTCGTTGGCCGAATCGGATGGCGTCGCTACGGCGTTCTGGACGCGCCCGGCCATCATGCCCGACAATGATGGATGCGAACGATGCGGGGGAGGTCGCCGAGATGCTCGAATCGATGACGAAGGGGAAGCTCACGGCGGGCGAATACGAGGCGAGCGAAAACATCCTGCATCTCCGGTATCCGCGCCGGGTCGAGCTCGCGAGCGACGAGGCGGTGCAAGCCTTCTTCGACGAGGTGATTGAAGACTGGATAAGGCCGTGTCCGAATCGGCCCTATCTTCTCGTCAATTTTGCAAATTTGCATATTCGCCCGAATATGGCGGAAGCCTACGCGAAGAACCTCGGCCGATTTCAAGGGATGCTGCTCGGGACGTACCGCTACGGCGTTCCCGCCAGCTTCACCGGCGTTGCGGTGGCTCTCGGCAACTTGAAGCTGGCCTCTCCTGCCAACATCTTCGCCGACGAGCGGACCGCGCGAGAGGCCATTCGCGTCGCCAAGGAACGGGCGAGCCGCCGGCGAAAGAGTGGCTGAACCCGCCCCCAATCCATAGAGGTCACGAATCGGCGTTTTTGCGGTCGTCCCCGGTCGCCGGCGCGATCGTTCACGGGAGCATGATGCGGCCGGGCGCGCCGTTGTCTCCCTGCTCGGTGTGGCAGCTGTTGCAGTCCCCGATCGAGAGGGGCGTGGCCATGGCGCGGGTCGCGCCGTTGTATACGACCTCGACTTGAACGGGCGGGGTGAGCGCCGATCCGTTCGTGTAGAAGTTGCCCACGTTGTTGATCGAAATCGAGGTGACGGCGCCCGTCGCGTCCGTGACTCGGACGGTGGCGTTCGAGACGTTCACTCCGTCGC
>DATHQY010000257.1:0-3002 GCA_035482215.1 Polyangiaceae bacterium
AGCCGTTCCAGACGCAGTACGTCGCGGCCGACTGGATCGTGATGCCCTTCTCGCGCTCGAGATCCATCGAGTCCATCTTGGCGCCGACGCCGTCCTTGCCGCGCACCTCGTGGATCGCGTGGATGCGACCGGTGTAAAAGAGGATGCGCTCGGTCAGCGTCGTCTTGCCCGAGTCGATGTGGGCCGAGATGCCGATGTTACGGATGCGGTCGAGGGGGATACGTGTGGCCACGGGAAGGGCTCTCTTTCAGCAGGAGGGCTCGAGGGGTCGCATTCCAGTATGACTGGATGGCGGCATCCTCTTGAGAGGCTGCTGCCGCGGGCGCTGCCTACTTCGAGAGGACCTTTGCTGCAAGTGCGATCGCGCTGTCGACCGCGTCTTCGGGCACTCCGGCCGCAACGAGCCGCTCCGTCGCCGCCTCTTGCGAGATGCGCCCCTCGTGCAGAGCGGCGATTCTATCGGCGGCCGCGACGAGGCGCGGATAGGGCCGAGCCCCCGGATCGTGGTGCCAGCGGCACACGTCGACGACCTCGTCAGGCAGGTGCCAGGCCTGGGCGAGCTCGGCGCCCGCGGGCGCATGCACGTCGTCGACGAGGGGGAGGAGCGCGGCGGCGGGCGCGTTCTCGCCGAAACTGCCGAGAAGCTTCCACGACCGGGCACGGCCGATGTCGTGCAGGAGACCCGCGAGGAACGCGACGTCCCCTTCGAGTCCGCGCTCCGTAGCGAGGAGCCGCGACACCTGCGCCACACGGACGCCGTGCTGGAAGGTCGCTTCGATGGGGTCCTTGTAGCGGGCCGCGTCGACGAACATCGAGGCGTAGGCTACCTGGTAGAGCACGTCGCGGGTCGCTTGTGTCCCGAGCCGCGCGGCTGCCTGCTTCACCGCGGCGATGCGCGGCATGCCGGCCCGCGCGTACGCCGACGAGTTGGCGACGGAGATCACGCGCGCCGCGAGCGGCGGATCCCCCGCGGCGACACGAGCGAGCTCGTCGAAGTCGAGGTCGGGCGTGCGCGCGAGGCGCAAGGCCTCGGCGACGCTTCGCGGAAGCACCGGCAGGTCGCTCGTCCCGCGCTCGAGGTGCACGCGGAGCCGTTCGGCGAGAGCGTTCGGGATGGGCGTACCCGGTTCCTTCGAAATCGTCTGGTTCATCGGCGCTCTCCGCTGCCGTCGGTATGGCGTTCGTTGGCGGGCTTCTCGCGCTCTTCCGCCGAGCCCTCCGGCCGATGCACCACGACCCGGTTCCGGCCTTCCTTCTTCGCTCTGTAGAGCGCCTCGTCCGCGGCGGCGAGTAGCGCGGCGGGCCTCGACAGCGACTCGCGCGACGAGGCCGCGACGCCGACGCTGACCGTCACGCTCTTCGCGAGGGGCGACTCTTCGGCGCCGGGGCGGAGCTTGCTCGAGGTCAGCGCGAGGTCGATGTTCGCGACGGCGCGCCGGTACCGCTCTCCGATGCGCTCGGCCGTGTCGAGGGCAGCGCCGCGCACGATGACGAGAAACTCTTCGCCGCCGTAGCGCGCCGCGGTGTCTCCGCTGCGCGTGCATGCCGTGATCGCGCGCGCCACCTGCCCGAGCACGAGATCGCCCGTCGCATGGCCGAAGGTGTCGTTGAACTGCTTGAAGTGATCGATGTCCAGAAGGACCGCGAGCACGCGCTCGCCGCTGCGCAGCGCTTCTTCGAGGATCTCGTCCGCCGCGCGCCGGTTGGCGAGGCCGGTGAGCACGTCGCTCATCGCCGCCGTCTTGAGCGACGATGCCTGCGCCTTCGCCCATTGCAACACCTCGCGGTCGCGGCGGTTCCGGAGCTGCACGCGGACGCGCGCGCGCACCTCGTCGAGCCGCGACGGCGTCACCACGTAGTCGTCGGCGCCGGAAAGGAGCCCGCGGACGACGCTCTCTTCGTCGGGGAACGCCGACGTGATGAGGATGATCGGCGTGAGGCGCGTGTCCTCCATCATGCGCAAATCGCCGCAGAGCTCGAACCCCGAGATCTCGGGGAGCATGATGTCGAGGAGCACGAGGTCCGGCGGCTTCGCGCGAACTTGGGCCATCAAGTTGCGGCCGTGGGCGAGCGTATCGACCTCGTAGCCCTCGTGGGTCATCACTTTCGCGAAGAGCTCCCGCCGGGACTCGTCGTCGTCCACGATGAGAATGCGGCGCGGCCGGTCGGCGGGCGGTCCGCTCTCGATGCTCACAATGAAAAGAACGGTCGTTCCGGGTCACGAATGAAGAGCGCACGGCTCGCTTCGTGCCAACCGGCGTGAAACGGAGCCGACGGACGCGTGCGTCCCGCGAGTGCGTCCGGCCAAGCCCCGGTAGTAGACTCGCCCACGTGCTCGTCGTTCCTCCGCCCGTGCTCCCCATGCTGTCCAAGCGCGTCGATTCTCTGCCGGACGGCGACGACTGGGTTTTCGAACCGAAGTGGGACGGCTTTCGCGCCGTGGTCTTTCGCGACGGGGATTCGATCGCGATCCAGAGCCGGGACGACAAGCCCCTCCAGCGCTACTTTCCCGAAGTCGCGGCGGCGCTTCTCCAGGCGCTGCCCGCGAAGTGCGTCCTCGACGGCGAGATCGTCATCGCGCGGGGCGGCGCGCTCGACTTCGAGGCGCTGCAGCTTCGCCTGCACCCGGCCGCTTCGCGGGTGAATATGCTCGCGCGGGAGCTGCCCGCGTCGGTCGTGTTCTGGGACTTGCTCTGCGAAGGCGAACGCGACCTGCGAGAACGCCCGTTCCACGAACGCCGTAGCGAGCTCGAAACGGTGCTCGGCCGCGCCGCGCCCTCCGTGCATCTGACGCCGTTCACCTTCGACCGCGCCGTGGCGAGCGACTGGTTTCGCCGGTTCGAAGGCGCGGGGCTCGATGGCGTCATGGCGAAGGCCAAGAACGGGTCCTACGAGGCCAACAAGCGCGTGATGCTCAAGGTGAAGCACGAGCGCGACTGCGACTGCGTGGTGGCGGGCTTTCGTTGGCACAAGAACGGAGACAAGACCCACGTGGGCTCGCT
>DATHQY010000258.1:0-18750 GCA_035482215.1 Polyangiaceae bacterium
GTAACCGTTGGGGTGCGGGCGCCCGCTATGGGGTGCCGTCGCCTCCACCGCGGGTTGCCATGGGTCTGGTCGCGAAGTTCAACTTGGTGCTGCTCGCGGTCTTCGCGACGGGGTTCGCCGCCTCGGCAGCTCTTTCGAGAACGCTCCTGCAGCGGAGCGCGCGCGACGACGTGCTGAGCGACGCGCGGATGGTCATGGGCTCGGCGCTCGCCTCTCGCGACTACACGAGCCGGCACGTGCAGCCGCTGCTCGCGCAGCTGGGACACGACGAATTCCGCCCCGAGAGCGTGCCCGCGTTCGCGGCCACGGAGCAATTCAGCGAGCTCCGGACGGCCTTTCCGGACTTCTCGTACAAGGAAGCGACTCTCAACCCCACGAATCCGCGCGATCGCGCGAGCGACTGGGAGGTCGACATCGTCGACCGCTTCCGGCAGTACCCCGGGTTGACGGAGTTCGTCGGCGAGCGCCAGACGCCGACGGGGCCTTCGCTGTACCTCGGCAAGCCCATCACGGTCCGCGACCCGGGCTGCCTTGCCTGCCACAGCACCGTCGAGGCGGCCCCCGAAGCGATGATCCGCCGCTACGGGCCGGCGAACGGATTCGACTGGCACCTGAACGAGACGGTCGGCGCGCAGATCGTGAGCGTGCCGATGACGCTTCCGATGGGCCGCGCGAACGCGACCTTCCGCACGTTTCTGGCGACGCTCGCGGCCATCTTCGCGGTCGTCTTCGTCGTCGTGAACGCGATGCTCATGGCCATCGTCGTTCGCCCGGTGACCCGCCTCGCCGCGATTGCCGACGCGGTGAGCCTCGGGAAAATCGACGGACCCGATTTCGTGCCGAAAGGCAGCGACGAAGTGGCGCGGCTCGCCCAGTCGTTCAACCGGATGAAGAAGAGTGTCGTGCATGCGATCCGCATGCTCAGCGAATGAGGCGAGGGGTGCGTTGAGCGACCTATCGGGCGGCCGTCTCGGCAAATACGAGATCCTTCAGCGGCTCGGAGCCGGCGCCATGGGCGTCGTGTACCTGGCGTACGATCCCGCGATTGGCCGCCGCGTCGCGGTGAAGACGATCCGGAAGGACTTGCTCGACGAGGCCACCGCGGCGACGGTCTCCGCGCGGTTTCGAAATGAGGCGATGGCCGCGGGCCGGCTCACGCACCCGGGCATCGTCGCGATCTACGACTTCGGCGAGAGCGACGAGACCGCGTACATCGTCATGGAGTACGCGCCCGGCGAGGACTTGCAGCGGTACGCGTCCGCGCGAAGGATCACCCTCTTCGAGATCCGTATGCTGATGACGCAGCTGCTCGACGCGCTCGAGCACGCGCACCAGGCGGGCATCGTGCACCGCGACATCAAGCCCACGAATCTCCTCGTGGCGGACCGCCTCAAGGTCACCGACTTCGGGATCGCCCGGATCGCGAGCTCACAGCTCACGCGGACCGGTGCGGTCATCGGGACGCCCGCGTACATGGCGCCCGAGCAGTACCGCGGAGCGGGCGTCGACCACCGCGTGGATCTCTTCGCGAGCGGCGTGATTCTCTACGAGCTCCTCACGGGCCACACGCCCTTCAGGGCCGAATCGCTCGAAGAAATGGCCTACAAGGTCTGCCACACGGCGCATGTCCCGGCGACGCAGATTCGCCCGGAGCTGCCGCGCGCGGTGGACGGGCTGCTCGCGAGGGCCCTGGCGAAGAACAGCCACGAGCGATTCGCGAGCGCGCGCGAATTCGCCCGCGACATCGAGGCCGCGTTCCGTGCTCCCGGCGCGGCCGCGGAGCTCGCGTTCGATCCCACCGCGTTTGCGGGAATCCCGTCGAGCTCGGGAAATGAATCCGGAGCCCTGTCCCGATCGAGCGTGCCGTCGCTACGCGCGGCCACGAACGTCGCGCCCGAGGCGATCGAGCGCATCACGACGACGCTCGCCAAGTACGTCGGGCCCATTGCGACGGTCATGGTGAAGAAAGCCGCGGCCGACGCGGTGACGTACCGGGACCTGTGCGTCGCGGTCGGCGCGCGGCTCTCGGCCGAGGAGAAGCCGGCGTTCTTGCGAGAGCTAGGAGTGGAGTAGGAGGCGTACGTTGCGCGGCGCCCGATCCGGGTCCAGCCTGAGAGGGGTGGGGCGTCGAATCCTCATCGAGCCGATGGCTCGCACGCTGGACGTCCTGCGCCTCGAGAACGGGCGCTGGGTCCTCCTCGCGACCCACGCGGCGGATGCGCGAGTGCGCGCCGAACCGTTCGACGCCGTGGAGCTCGAGCTCGGCGCCCTCTGGGCGGATCTCACGGATGACCCGAGCGGGGCAGCCAGCCTTTAGCGCGGCACTTCTTCGCGAGCCGCGCCGAGGACGGCCATCGTGCCGTCCCCGCGCTGAACGATCGCCGCGACGTCGGCTTCGGCCGGTCCCGGTGCCCACGGCAAACGAACCGTGTCGTCGCCGTTCGCGTCGCGCACCGTCGACGCCCGCGTCGCGCGCACGATGTCCGTGTGGTGCAGGCGCCGGCCCGCGTTCTCGCCGTTCTTCACGTCGATTGTGGCCGCGCGCTCCGTCACCGCGAGGAGAAGCGTCGCGTCCCGTGGGAGGGAGCCCACGAGCGTGTGGTGAACGCGAATCTCGGTCGGGCTCGTGCGCGTCACGCGAAGGGCCACGCGAACGGGCAGGGGCTGCGCCAGCGCGCTCGCGACGCTGGCCTCGGCGCGAGTCTCGTCGGAGCCGACGAACGCGTCGCGCCCGCCGACCACCATTTCGGGCGTGTAGAGCCCCGACCCGTGGAACACACCGGCGTAGTCCCGCTGGCGCGCGGTGAAGTCCGGCGACGCAAACGTGTCCGGCCACCCCAGGTCATCCCAGTAGTCGACATGAAAGGCGAGCGTGATCACGGGCCGGCCCGACGCACGCGAAGCCGCGCCGATGCGTTCGAGCACGGCATCCGCGGGCGGGCAGCTGCTGCAGCCTTCGGACGTGAAGAGCTCGACCACGGCCGCGTGAGGTGCGTCGCTTGCGGCCCGCGCCTCGCCGGCGGCGTGCGCGCGGTGCGTCGCTGCGATCAATACACTCGAGGCTGCGAGAAGCGCGACCCCCGCCGCGGTGAGAGTCCAACCGTGTCGGCCCATCCTCGCAGTACGCAGCAAACCCGCATTCGTTAGCGAAGTTTCGCGACGCGGGTGGACGACACAAAAAAAACATGGCCACGACGATCCGTCGTGGCCATGAATTCCGTAAAAGGCGAGGTGCGAGGAGGTCGGCCTAAATCCGAATAGCCTCGGAATCCGCTTTTAGAACGAGAGCGCGGTGACGCAGAAGTCCCAAGCTGCGTTGGCCGTCGTGTTCGAAGGAACCAAGAACTCCAACTGCGTCAACATGTCGGCCGTAGGAAGCGCGTCGCCGTCCGGTGTCGTGTCGTAACACTTCGTGTTGAACATCGCCCAGGGGATCATTCCCGACTTGGCCGTCGCGTCGAAGCAGTAGCTCGTGCCCCCGCTGTCGATGACCTGCACGCGCAGGCCATTCGTCGGAAGCGAAGTGACTGCATAGGTGACGCCGGTCCCGCTCTGGGCAATGGCTTCCATGGTCGAGCCGGTCGTCATCGCCTGACTGAGATTGACGCCGACGCCTCCTCCGTAAAACGAGTAGCTAGGCGGATTTTGGGCGTCGTCCGTTCCGCAGCCGCAGAATGCCGTCATTCCCACGCTCGCGGTGGCGGTGCCCAGAGGAGCGGCCATCCCCGAAGAGTCGGAGAAGGCAAACGCGTAGCCTCCCGTACCGGGGTTGCCTGCAGCAGTCGTGAGGTACTGGCCCGCCAACACGAGGCCACCGGTCGACGTGCACGTCGCGGACGTCGCCGTGCCGCTCGCGCCGGTACCCGATGTGCCCGTGCCGCTCGCAGTGCCCGAGCTCGTACCGCTCACGGTCCCCGAGATCGTGCCCGAGGTGCCGGAGATCGTCCCCGAGATGCCGGTGCCCGAGCCGCTCCCGGATCCCGAGCCGCTGTTTCCGGTGCCCGTGCCCGAGCCGGAGCCGCTGGAGTTGCCCGAGGATCCCGACCCATACGTGCCCGAGTTGCCCGAGCCGGTCGACCCCGTGCCGGACCCGGTCGAGCCGGTGCCGGATCCGGTCGACCCGGTACCGCTGTTGGAGCCGCTGCCGCCGCCCCCGTCATCGCCGCCCCCTTGGGCAGCGCACGCACCTGAAAATGCACCGGCGGCACAGACGGCGGCGACGACGCCAGAGATACCGGCAAGAGTGGCGAAACGATGAATAAGCACTGGGGGAACTCCTGGTTTTTCGGCGTTGCGACGTTCCATCGAGCGTCATTCGGTCATCATCGACCGGGGACGAGTGGACGAGGGCGAGCGCGGCGAGCGGGACCCACGGGGGTCATTCCCATCATGGTCGCGCATCCGCGAAATTTCGGCTCAAAAAAGGCGCTCGGAAAACGAAGCTCCGGGAGCCGGAGCACCATTCTACCACTTCGCTTGAAGTAACACGCCACCGCCTCGGCTCGCCATCGCCGGGAGAACGCGGACGTCGCGCAGTCCCCCCGTGGTGCCCCCGGCCGGTGCGGACGCGCTGGGAGTGTCGCTCGGAGCCGAAAAAAACAGTATCGCGCCAGCGATGAAGGTGACCGCGCCCGCCCCGAGGAGCGCGTCCGCGACGAGGGCGCTCGTCTTCGCGTCGTTGTTGCTCTGCACGGCGTTCGGATCGGTGCAGCTCGCCGGCGAGCAATCTTTCTTCGCGTCGTTGCTTTGCGAGATCGCTTGCACGCCGAAGTAGCCGCCCACTCCTGCCGCGACGATGCCCGCGCCGCCGAGCACGAGGCCGACCACCCGTTGCGTTCCGCCGCGATGAATCGTGCCCTCCGCCGTCGTCGCGTCGGCGGCCGTTCCGTCCGCGTCGCTGTCGCTCTTCGTGTCGGTGTCGGCGGGGGCCGCCCCGAACGCGGGAACTTTGTCCGCGGCGTCGCTGCCGCTGCCGCTCGAGGACGTCGCGGGCGTCTCGTCGTCGAGCTCGGGGATCGCGACGGTCTTCGAATCGTGGTCCGTGCCGACGACGACGCGCGTCGACCACACGAGCTTGCCCGGCGCGCTGGCCTCGATCACGTGCTCACCCGGATCCACCGGGGAGGCCACGCCCCACGCGGCCTGGCCGACCGAGACGCGATCGCGTTTGACGGTCACGTCGGGCAGCTGCGCCGTACCCGGATTGACCAGGATCGTCAGGCGCGACAGATTCGGCTCGAGCGCGGCGATGTGCTGCCGCGCGTACTTCTCGCGGTCGGCGCGCCCGCTTTGTTGCGCGCCCGTTCGCACTTCGATGAACTCGGCCCACGCGGTCGCCGTCTTGCCGATCTGCTCGTGGCAGAGGGCGAGCGCGGTCAACGTGCCGCCGCCGGGATCGAGCTTCTGGCTCTCCGCGAGCTTCGGGCATGCGCTCGCGTAGTCCCCTGCGGCCATGAGCCGTTTCGCGTCTTTGAAGAGCGTCTCGGCCATCGCCTCGTCGTGAGTCGCAGGTTCGGCGCGCGCGGGCGAGGCCGTGGCGAGCGACGCAGCCGCGAGGCCGATCGCGAGCGTCGCCGCGGCGCGAAGCCGCTGCGCTTTACTTGCGCGAATCGAGGACATGCTCGAACTCGACGTCGCTGCGCTTGGGCGCCGCGACGGCCGGAGGATGCGCGACGGGCTTCGCCGGCGCGGGCGCAGCGGCGGACGCCGCCGAACGCGCCGAGGTGGCCGGCGCCGCGGGGGCAGGGATCGAGCCGCTCGTGTCGGTCGGCGCGGCCGCGACCGCAGGCGCGGGCGGCGTGAGCACCGTCGCGGTGGCCGTTGCATGCGAAGTCGCGACGGGAATCGCAGCCGCCGCCGGGGCGCCGGCGGTGCCGCTCGCCATGCCCTGCACCGAGATCGCCCGCGTCGCCGCCGTCGCGAGCGCGGCGACCAGAATCAGCGCGAGCGCCATCGGCAGCCAGCTCCGCCGGCGAGGCGAGTCGTACATCGGCGGCTGCGAAGGCGCGGTCACCGTCGCCAGATCCGATCCGGGCCCGGCGTCGTTCGCGATGGGCGCGCGCAGACCGAGCTCCGACACACGGACCGGCGTCCTCGGCACTTGCATCGGACGGAAATCCGAGTCCGTCGTCGTCGCTCGCTCGATGGTCGCGACGCGCTGGGCACGCATCACGACGGTCGCGCCCGCGGTCGCCTGCACCCACTCGCCGACCTCGTACGATGCGGCGGGCGGCATCGCGGTCTGGAGGGCCCGCGCCATCTCGCGCGCCGTCTGGAAGCGGCCGGCGGGGTTCGGATCGAGGCCGCGCAAGACGACCGCATCGAGCTTGGCAGGGATGCCGCGCGCATGGCGGCTCGGCTGCTCGACGCGCGGGTAAAGCACGTTCGCGAGCGTGCGCGCCTCGTTCTCGGCGAAGAAGAGGCGCTTGCCCGTGAGCGCTTCCCACAAGACGACCGAGGCCGCGTAGATGTCCGTCGTGCGATCGACCGTGCCCTGCACTTGCTCGGGCGCCATGTAGCTGATCTTGCCTTTCAGCTGGCCCTCGCGCGTCGTCTGCAAGCGACCCGCGGCCTTCGCGACGCCGAAGTCGAGCACGCGCGCGATGCCGTCGGTGCCGACGATCACGTTGTGCGGCGACACGTCGCGATGGACGATGCCGAGCGGTTCGCCGCGGTCGTTCGTGGCTTCATGGGCCGCGTGCAGGCCCTCGAGCAGCCCGACCAGGATCGCGGAGACGATCGACAGCGGGATCGGTCGGCCCGACTCGCGCGCCGAACGCCACAGCCGCGCGAACGAGTCGCCCGGCACGTACTCCATGACGAGAAAGAGCTCTCCCGAGAGAGCCACGACATCGAGCGTGCCGATTACGTTCGGATGCCGGATGCGCGCCGCGAGGCGCGCTTCGTCGAGGAACATCGAGACGAACTCGGGGTCCTTCGCGTACTGCGCGTGCAGGCGCTTGATCGCCACCGTGCGCGAAAATCCGACCGGGCCGAGCAGACGACCGATGTGCACGGTGGCCATCCCGCCTGCGGCGATCTCGTCATAGAGGGCATAGCGTCCGAGGACGCGCACCTCGGGCTGCGGGAGCGGCACCACGAACTGCAAGTTAACAAGTTTGTGAGCCCCGCGCGAAGGGGCGTTGCCTAACTTTGTTACAACAAAAAGTGTGGGCTCGAGTTTCTTGTCGGCCCTATTTCCGGCTCGTACGGAAATTGTTGGCGCAGGTGTCGACTCGAGCCCCGGATGAAGCTCCGCTACTTCTTGATGAAGTAGACGTCGTCGATCCAGATGTCGGCGGCGGTCCCTTCGGCGAGCTGAAACTGACAGCCGATCATTTGCGTGGGATCGAAAACGAGGCCGGGATCGTTCACGGCCCAGACCGGACGCGTCAGGTCCTCGAAGCGGACGACGTACATCTGCCAGTCGCTCGTCAGCGCGGGCCATGGCGCCTTTCCGAAGTCGAACCCGAAGAACCCGTTGCAGACGCCGCCGTCGCAGACACCGCCCGAGCCGGGCGAGGTGGTGTTCACGTCCATCACGTTGAATCGCGTTCCGAGCGCACCGGTGAGCGAGCGCGCCCAGAAGACGAAGCCATCGTAGGCGGACGCGTCGTACGGCTGGGGCACTGTGCCCATCGCGACGTTGACGTTGAAGCCCTCGCCGTCGCCGTAGCTCGTGAAGCCGTCGTTGGTGGTGACGTGCGCCGCGTGCGCGCTCACCTTGCCGTCGTAGGTGACGTGCGTCGCTTCGAGGAGGGCGATGATCGCGGCGGCGCCTGCGTTCGGCGCCGGCGTGAGGACGCCGCCGTCGGTGCCGTCGTCGAAGGTGAACCACGTGCCCGTGACGAGGGGGCCGTCGAGCCATCCGGCCGAAGGGTTCGTCCCCTCCATGTCGTCGATGAGAACGAGCGCCGGCGCCGCGCCGTCCGGCTGGTCGAGGGAGTTGCCCGCGTCGTTGGATGCGGTGCTCGCGCCGCTGTCGACGGTCGCGTCCGGACCCGCACCGCCGCTCGTCGAGCTGTCTCCGCCGTCGGACCCCGCCGTTCCAGAGGGGCCCGCGTCTCTCGATGCCGTCGCGTCGGGCGAGCTCGGGCTCGACGTGTCGCTCGTGCCGCTGCCGTCCGGGACACCGGTCATCGCCGCGTCGCCACCGAAGCCAGGGCCTCCGTCGGAAAGCGATGATGCGGCGTCGGAGCCCGGGTTGTTCGCCGTCGCGTCGGTGCCGTTGCCGTCGGGATCGGACGTCGCGTCGATCGAACCGGTCGCTCCCGCGTCGGGCGATCCGGTGAGCGAGATGTCCTGAATCCCGGCGACGAGCTCACAACCGCCCGTCAGCGCAGCCAGCCCCGCGAGGCCGGCCAGGGCCGCGAAAGAAACGCATGCGCAAAGTCGAGGGCGCAGAGGCCTCGCGGGCGTCGGTTTCATGAAGTGCGTTCGCGACGAGCGGAAACAGCGGCGAAATGACGACGCCGCAATGGCGCGTGACGAGCGCGCTCGCAACGAAGAGCGAGTGTAGACGACGGAGAGCGTGGCGGAAACCCGAGCGCGTGCCGCGTGAAGCACCTTGCGTGTAGCGGTTTTCGCAGCGGCGGTAAGATTCGGCTGCCGTTTTTTTGCTTGAGCCGTCGGGGCCCTTCGGTGCAACTATGCGCACCGAAGAAGGACCCCTCGCCTGCGTTCTTGCGCGTTCGCGCGACGCACCAACGCGACAAGACGCAGCGGGCGGTCCGTACGGGGAACTCATTGCGACCCGACCTTCCGCAAGGATGGGGGTCGCCGAGGCTAAGTTCATGCGCGCGAACAGTCTGAGCATCAGCATCGTTGGGGCGATTGTCTTCGGGTCGGGCGCGGCGTTCGCGCAAGCGGCGAGCCCCGCGACGGGCGCCGGGCCGGACACTCCTCAGGAAGCGGTATCGGCGCCCCCCAAGGCCGAAGCGCCGACCGAGGCGCTCCCTCCGCCGGCGGCGAACAGCGCGGCCGGCTCCGGTGCGCCTTCGGCCGCTCCGGCAGCGCCGACCATGGTGGCGCCGCCTTCACCGAACGACTGGAAATTCAGCTGGAACGGTTATCTCCGCGCTCCGCTGCGCATCGGCGAAGGCCACCGCCGTCCTTGCGGTCCGATGGAAACGCCGTCGCAGCCGTCGACCACGTCGGCAGCGACCTGCGCGGCGCCGGGCCAGAGCACGAACACGTTCCACACGCCGTATGTCCCCGACGACCAGTACCTCGCGTGGACGTTCGATCGGCAGTGGGAGCAAGCCTGGGCCGAAGTTTTCTTGAGCTACGGCAATAAGTACGTCACCGGCACCGTCAGCCTCCAGGGATACGACTTCACGGACGCATCGCTGCTCGGCAACCAGGCCGACCCCGCGCAGTTCGGCATCGCGGAAGGCTGGGTGACCATGACGCCCGACCTGCCGATCGACGGCCTGCGCCTCAATTGGAAAGTGGGCGCGTTCTGGGAGAAGTTCGGTATGGCCGCCAAGTACGACGGCGGCCATTACGACACGTACATGTTCGGCCGCACCCACCAGATGGGTGAGTCGCTCACGCTCCAGTACGACGCCGGCGACTTCACGTTCAAGGTGGCGCACGGCTTCGGCGCGCACCTCGAAATGTCGGTCGCGGGCATCCCGGTCGACGGGGACTCGAACGCCCAGGCGGCGATCTCGAACACCCAAAATATCACCGCGCTCGGCGGCTCGCCGGGTTTCACGCTTCTCGATCACGTGCACGCGGGGATTGCGTACAAGAAGATCCTCGACATCAACGCGCATTACCTCCTCTCGTGGTCGCAGGACGATCGCGAGCAGGTCAGTCCGATGAACAACAAGGTCGCGGGCGATGGTTCGCTCTACGTCTACGGTGCGGAAGCGCGCATCCTCGGCGGCGTCTTCGGTGAGTTCTACGGCGCGTACTCGCACATCGGGGCGAACAACGTCACGCAGGTCGGCCCCGCGATCGAGGTCATCCACTCGTCGGGCGGCGGCGGTCACAACGCGGGCAACGGTATCTACGAAAACTTCTTCAACGGGACCGGCAACGGCAGCGGCTCGATCGACACCGTGCAGATCGGGTACGACTTCAGCTTCGGTTACCTCTGGCGGAAGTTGTCCAATCCGAACGCTCATTTCTGGGGCGACGGGCCGGACGTTCGGCTCTCCGTCTTCGGAATGTACTCGGCGGTCAATACCAACAACGATCAGACGAGCATCGATCCGTATACGGGCAAGCCGACGGGCAATCCGCAGAAATTGAAGTACGGCGCCGACCTCGTGATCGCGCCGATCTCCTGGCTGTCGATCGGCGTTCGCGGGGACTACATCCAGCCGGATTCGAACGACACGTCCGAATCCTTCGGTGTCATCTCGCCGCGCGTCATGATCCATTCGAAGTTCATCACGCACGAAGAGATCACCATCCAGTACTCGCATTACTGGGATGGCCACGACGTCTTGCCGCAGCAGTACCTCGCCGACATCGGAACGAAGAACATCAACGCTTCGTTCAACCCGTCGCCCTACCCGAACGATCCGGACGTGTACGGCATCAAGTGCTCGATCTGGTGGTGAGAGGCGCTTCATGATCCGATCGAATCGTTTCGTTCTCCTCGCATGGCTCGGCGCCGCGGCCTGCGGCGGCGCACAGCCTTCTCCCTCCGCGCCTTCGAGCGCGGCTCCTGCCACGGGGGCTTCGTCGGCACCGGCTGCCGCGGCCTCCCCCGCGGCAGCGCCGGACACGGGCGGCCTGCCTGTGCCGACGGCGGCAGCCGATGCGATCCAGCCCGTGACGATCACTCCGCCCTCGGCCGAGGGCAATCCCTTCGCGGGCGTCGGGTTCTACATCCATCCGGCGTACGTCAAGAAGGTGGAGTCATCGATCAAGGCCGATCCGGCCGACGCGGCGCTGCTCAAGAAGGTCGAAGCGTTCCCCACGGCGGTGTGGCTCGATTCGATCGCCGCGGCGGGCACCGTATCCAAGGTGCTCGACGACGCGGCTGCGCAGGAGAAGAAGGCGGGCAAGCCGCTCGTCACCGTGTTCGCGGTGTACGACCTGCCGGAGCGCGATTGCTCGGCGGTCGCGTCGAACGGCGAGCTCACGGCGGCGAACGGCGGCGAGAAGAAGTACGCGAAGGACTTCATCGGCAAGATCGCCGCGGCCTTCAAGGCACACCCGAAGCAGCGCATCGTCGCGATCGTCGAGCCGGATTCGCTGCCGAACATCGCGACCAACCTCAGCGTGAAGAAGTGCGCCGACGCGGAGCCGATCTACAAGCACTCGATCGCGACCGCGATTCGCGAGCTGTCGCTCCCGAACGTGTCGCTCTATCTCGACGCGGCCCATGCGGGCTGGCTCGGCTGGTCCGGTAACCGGATGAAGATCGTGAAGCTCTACGAAGAGGTCTTGAAGGACGCCGGCGGCGCCGACAAGATCCGCGGCTTCGCGACGAACGTGTCGAACTACGATTCGCTCAAAGGCGGAGACCTCGGCAAGCTGCAACCGTCGGATCCGTGCCCCGACGAACTCACGTACGTCCAGCAGCTCGACGACACGCTGACGCGCGAGGGCATCACCGGCAAAGCCTTCGTGATCGACACGAGCCGCAACGGCAAGGCCGGAATCCGCACGAACTCGGGCAGCTGGTGCAACATCAAGGGCGCCGGTCTCGGCGAGCGGCCGCAAGCGTCGCCGGCGCCGCTCGTCGACGCGTATTTCTGGATCAAGCCGCCCGGCGATGCGGACGGCGGGGCCGATCCGAACAAGCCCGGGTTCGACAAGAGCTGCGGGCCCGACTCGAAAGACAGCGCGCCGGGCGCCCCGCGCGCTGGCGACTGGTTCTCGAGCTACTTCGTCGATCTCGCGAAGAACGCGGACCCGCCGCTATAGAGCTCCATTCAGTTCGCGATCGGCCATCGCGTGCACGCGCGCGGTGACGCGCGCGAGGTGCCTCTTGGCCGTGGCCAGCGAGACGTTCATCGCGCTGGCCACGTCGGCGAGCTCGCGGTCTTCGATGAAGCGGAGCTCGAAGAAGCGATAGCTCTGCGGCGAGAGCGTGCGCAACATGCCCGCGAACCTCGCGACGGCCACGCGCGTTTCGCCCGGGTCTTCGAATGCGTGCGCCTCCGGCAGCTCTCCCGTCGCGGAGAACGTCAGCCACCACCGGCAGCGACGGCGTCGTAGCTCCGTGCCCGCGATGCGCAGCGTGATGCCGATGAGAAAGCTGCGGAGCGCCGCCGGATCGCGCAGCTCGGCCAGGTACGCGAAGAGGCGCAAGAACACCTCTTGGACGTGGTCTTCCACGTCGGGGCCGCCGACGGATCGGAGAAGCTTGCCCCGGACGAGCGGCACATAGCGCCGCCAGATCGTCGCTTCGGCGCCTCGGTCCCCGGCGAGCACCGCGCACACGAGGTCCGCATCCTCCACTTGCGCCCCGCGTGCGTCGTGGCGTCGCGGCGCGCGCGCTTGCGACAAGCGAACGGTGGAGAGCGGCGGCGGTGCGATCGGCCCCGCGACTGCATCCCTCTTGTCCCACTCGCGCGCAAGCGAAGAACCAAGTGCCTGGAGAGGCTCCGACATAAGCTCGTACGTCACAGCCGCGCTACAAAAAGAAACGAGCGCAGGTAGCGCAAACGGTAGCACGCCGGGTTTTCCCCGGCATGCGTCGCTTGCTTTCACCCGCGCTCGCAATCGCTCCTCGCGGAGCTTAGCGGCGGATCTTCCTCAAGAAGACCGAATCAACCGCCGTCGCCGCTCGCGCTCCCGCCGACGGTGACCCACGTGATGTACGAGATGCCGACGTCGAAGGCCTTGAGCGCCGTCCCGCTGGTGGTGCTCAGCTGGAAGTGCAGGTTGTAGAGTTTCGTCGTATCGATGCCGCCCGGCGCGAGGTTTTGCTTCGACCAGTCCGCAGTCGCGAACGCCGTCTTTGCAAAGTCGATCTCGAAGCGCTGCCACTTGCCGACCGGAAAGAGGAACGTCTGCGCATAGCTATCCGAGCACGGGCAATCCATGCCGCCATCCGTGCCCACCGCGCATTTGCCGCCGTTGAGGCAAACGTCGCAAACGCCGCCCCACAGATTCGTGCGATCGTCGTCCATCTGGACCGTTACCGACGCAGCGGTCGTTCCAAAGGACGTCCCGTAGAACGCAACGCCTGTGAACGGGCCGCCCGCCGCGGTCTGCGCGTTGAACGGTTGCGGAATGCCCACGTTCCCGCTGGCGTTGGTCGTGTCGAAGATCGACGTCACGCCCGCGTCCATCAGGTACGCCGTGCAGCTATTGATGGGAACCGCGCCGCCGTCCGGGTCGGAGCTGATCAAGTCGAGGCCGAACCCGCAGCCCCAGGTCGTTTCGCCCATCCCCGTCACCTCGCGGTACGCCTGGGGCATCACGCCGCCATCGCCCGGGAGCCACGGACCGCGGCCGTCGTTGGGAGCGACCGGGAAGGACACGCCCTCGGCCGGCGTAATGGAACCCGGGTCGGGCTTGCCGGGTTGCGGAATCGGCGGCTCGGAGTTCGGCAGCGTGCGGTCGGAGTACGTGTACCAGGAGCCGCCCGTCTCGGACTCGTTGTTCGTGAAGTCGTCCAGAACGACCTCGCCGGCGGTGGCTGTCCCCAAGGTGTCGCTCGCGCTACTGTAGTTTGAGGTGCCTGAGGAGCCGGTGCTTCCCGTGGTGCCCGCGGACCCCGTCGTTGCGGCGCCCGAGGAGCCGGTGCTTCCCGTCGTGCCCGTGCTCCCGCCGGCGCCGGTCCCCGAGGTTCCCGAGCTCCCGCCCGTGCTGTTCAGGCAGCCGGCTGCCATAACTGCGGCACAGGTCAGGGTCCCCACCGTTATCCCTAAGCGAACGATCGGCTTCTTCAAGACAACACCTCTAGATGCGTTGGAATGGTAACCGTTTGGGCGTGCTCGCTCCGATTGGCTGGGGCGAGCGATGCAAGCGAGACGAATGGCGCGCAGGCCTTCCTTACCCCCAAAACGGCCTGGGGAATAGTATACCGACACGCCGATCGCGGCTCACCGAAGTTGAATGTGGGGGCTAGGGCGTGGTCGTCCCCGGGTCGCCGCGTTCGAAATTGCCGCATCGCGTCTCGTCTTTGGCGCGGCTTGGCGCGGTTGGCCCGGTAACCCGTGACTTTGATGAGCCCTGGGGGATGCTTCGCGGTACTAACGGTTTCCCGCGGTTTTGCTTGCCAGAGCCTTGCCCTTGGCCTTGTCGGCGCCCCTGAACGGGGCGGCCCTTCGGAGAACAATCGATGCATTCACAGGTTTCTCTTTCGATCACGATGGCTTGCTTGGCGTTGGGCGTAGCGGCGTGCAGTAGCCCCCCAGGGTCGACGGGGGGCTTCACGGGCTCCGGTAGCGGCACCGGAACGAGCGGCGCCTCCACGGGTTCAAAGTCGGGCAGCTCGGGCACCACGGGGACGAGCGGAACCCAGACCGGCACGAGCGGATCGCACACTGGTTCGACCGGGTCGACGGGCAGCACCGGCGCATCGACCGGCACTTCCGGCGCGAGCGGCACGACCACCGGGACGAGCGGAACCGCGTCAGGCACGAGCACCACGACGTCGCTCGCGGGGCCGCCGGACGCTCCGTACACGGTGAACGGCGCGAAGATTGTCGGCAAGAGCGGGCAGCCGCACCTGTTCCGCGGCCTGGATCGTCCCTCGCTCGAGTTCTCGTGCACGGGCGACATCAAGAGCGACGAGTACGAGATCATGCAGGAAGAGTGGAACGCGAACGTCGTACGTCTCGCGCTCAACCAAGACTGCTGGCTGGACGACCCTTCGAACCCGACGTACAGCCCCAACTACGCGGCCATCGTCGACACGCAGGTGCAGGGCGCGATTGCCGCGGGTCTCGACATCATTCTGGATCTGCACTGGTCCGACCAGGGCAGCTACGCGACGGGCGCGACGTGCTTCGCTTCGACGGCGGGCTGCCAGCAGGACATGGCCGATGAACACTCGCTGACCTTCTGGCAACAGGTCGCGGCCAAGTACGGGTCGAACCCGAACGTGCTCTTCGAGCTCTACAACGAGCCGCACGTCGGCGGGTACATGCCGCAGAGCGCGGACTGGACGACGTGGCTGAGCGGCGGCACGTCGAGCGGGTTCACCGTCGTCGGGATGCAGCAGCTCTACACCGCGGTTCGCACGGCGGGCGCGACGAACCTGATCGTCATCGGCGGCCTCGCCTGGGCCTACGATCTGAGCGGGGTGCCGAGCCATATGGTGAACGGCACGAACATCCTCTACGCGACGCACCCGTACGACACGAGCACCAACCCGAATCCGAGCGGGTGGACGCAGTACTTCGGGTCGCTCTCGGCGACGGTTCCCGTCATCGCGACCGAGTTCGGCGCGCGCGCCGCGGGGCAGCCGACGTCGTGCAGCGCCGGCTTCGATACGAGCTTCATCCAATACGCGAACGGCAAGGCGTCGGGCAGCAATCCGTCGAACGAATTGTCCTGGACGGCCTGGGCGTTCTACTTCGCGTCGAGCTGCACGTTCCCGCCGCTTCTCGCGGATTCGCAGTTCACGCCGAACGCGCCAGGCATGGTCGTGCAGTCCGCGCTCATGGCAGGTCCGTGAGACCTGCCGAGGTCACGTGCTGACGACGACCCCACGACGAGTCGTGCCGTAGCGAGCGCGGGCGGCCTCTCACCGTCGCCCGCGATGTAGACTCGATCGACGCGATGCGCGGTCGTTTTCGCGCCCGCGGTCCCGGCTGTTGTTTATCGTTGATGTTCGGCGATGAGCATCTTCTCGAAGCTCTTCCCTGGGGCAGGCAAGGGCGACGCGGAGGCATCGCCGCAATCGGCGAACAAAACCGGAGACGGCGAAGAGGGCCCACCGATGAAACGACCGCCGAACGACGGGCGACCCCCGCCCGCGCCTGCGCGCCCCGAGCCCCCGAAGCCAACGAATCCTTCGCCGAACGCGCCGCAAGCGAGCCCGCCGACGCTCCGGCAAGGCACGCGCACGCAACCGATGGGGCAGCCGGCACGCACGGCCCCGAACGCACCGAATCCGCCGCCGGCGCAGAGCCCGCATGCCGGCCCGCAAACTTCCCGCGCGGTATCCACGGCAACGCCCGCGATGAACTCCGGGCCGGTCGCCGCGCCGCCCGCGGCCACGCCGCCGTCCATGAAAGCCGCTCCGCCCGCGGCCGCCGCACCGAACGCGGTCCCCGCGGGAAGCGGGCCGCTCGGAATGAGCGCCACGAGCGCGCACGGCGCGGTCCCGGCGAGCACCGCGACGCCTTCCGGTGCGGCGGTCGCCTCGTCGGGCAGCACCGCCGCGGTCGTCCCCGCGATGAACGCGGCCGCGCATAGCCCCGCGGCGGCTGCACCGGTGGCTCCTGCGGTCGTCGTGTCGCGGCCGATCGATCTTTCCGCAGTCGCGCGTGCGAAGCCCGTCGCGACGTCGCCGGCGGGCGGCACGGCTCCCGCAGGCATCCCGGCCGCTGCCGTGGCACCCGCCGCCGTGCCTGCAACCGCTGCCGCGGCCCCGGTTGCTGCCGCGGCCCCGGTTGCTGCCGCCGCGCCCCCCGCCCCAGCGCCCGCGCCTAGCACTGCCGCCGCGCCGGCGGGCCCCGCTCCGGCCGCGCACGCGCCGCCTCCCGCGATCGCCGCGGCGGTACCTGTTTCTCCGATGCCCGCCTCCTCTCCCCAGCCGCCGCCGTCTTCCGAGGCCCAGCCTGCGGTTCGGCACGGGCCCGCTCCCGCTCCCGCCGCGAATCTGCCGGCACACGCCGCGAGCGCCGCGCAGCCCGCGAAAGCCAACGGCGCGCACCCGGCACAGGCGGAGACGTTCGATCCGCTCCTCGGTTCGGAGATCGACGCGGGCTTCGCCTCGCTCGAACGGACGACCTCCGCGCAGTTCTTCGCGCCGGTCGCGACGGACGCCGACTACGACGAGGTTCGCAAGCTCTTCGCGCAGCTCGCCGCGAACCATGTGCGGCCCGTGCGCGACTTCATGATGGACCTCCGCTGGAGCGACGCGACGGTCGACTGGCTCCCCATCTGCGAGCCGGCGCTGCGATCCTTGCGAGGCGGCGCCGACAAGCTCGATCTCACGGCGCTCGGCACCGCGCTCGATCGTTTCTCGGGCGCTCTCGAAGCCGCGCACGCGAGCGAAGACCGCGTCCTCGCCGGCGACCTTCGCTCCACGATCCTGGCCGCGTACGAGGACCTCGCGCGCGAGATGCCCGAGGCCTTCGCGCTCGAGCTGGACCGCTCCCAACGCGAAGGCGCCATCCTGCAGTCGCTCCTCTTGCAGGTGCAGGACGTGAAGAAAATCACGCTCGACAAGGTCTACGCCGCAGGGCTCACGACGCTCGACGCATTCCGGCTCGCCACCGCCGCGGACATCGCGGCGACGACCGGGGTTGCCGATGTCGTCGCCGCGCGTATCGTCGAGCGGTTCCGTGCCTATCACGAGCAGGTGAAGGCCACCGCGCCGGACGCGAGCCGCGCGCGCGATTACGCGCACATTGCGGCGCTCGCCGAACGGCTCGAGGGCGAACACGAGGGGTACGAGCGCGCGGGGCAGGATTGGTCGAAAGACGCTGCCGAGAAGAAGAAGCAGTACCGCAAGGCGCGCTCGCAGACGATGCTCGACATCCAGGTGGCTCTCGCGCGCCTCGGCGAAGGGGAACTCCTCGCCCGGCTCGAGCGGCTGCCCTTCGAGGGTAAGCTCAGCGAGCTCGATTCGTTTCTGGAAGAAGCGCGCGACGCGAAACGAGACGCGAAACAAGACGCGAAACAAGAAGATTTTCTGGCGGAGCTCTAGGCGAGAGCTTCAAGGAAAGGCCCGGAGATGCCCGAGCTCACGGCGGACGTCGTTCTCAAGAAGATCAAGACCGGCGAAAAGGTCGACCGCGCGGACTTGCGCGGCCTCGTGCTGACGCAAGCGGCGCTCGAAGGCGCCAGCTTTCGCCGCTGTGACCTCGACGGCGCGAACCTGGAGGGCGCGCGCCTCGCCAAGGCGGTCTTCAAGAATGCAAGCTTGCGCGAAGCGTTCCTCGCCAACGCGGACATGCGCGAGTGCAACCTCGAGAGCGCGGACCTCGAAGGCGCGAACCTACAGAACGCGAAGCTCATGGGCGCGAACCTGAATCGCGCCAACCTCGAGGGCGCGAACTTGCAGGGCGCCGATCTGACGGGCGCGCGCCTCACGCACGCGCAGCTCGAATCGGCGCAGCTCGGCGGCGCACGGTTGATCGGAGCGCACCTCGCGCACGCCGACCTGGCGGAAACGGACCTGTCGACGGCGAAGCTCGACGACGCGGACCTGACGAACACGGATCTGACCGACGCGAACCTCGAAGAGGCGAACCTCGTGCGCGTCGCCTTGCGGGACGCGCAGCTCGAAGGCGCGACGCTCTCGCGGGCGGATCTGTCGGGCGCGGATCTCCGCCGGGCGAAGCTCACCGGGGCCAAGCTCGACGGAGCCGCGATCGGCGGCGCGCGCGTGCACGGCATCACGGGGACCGGCAGCGCCATCGCGGGTCTTCGCGGCGATTGGGTGGACGACAGCCCCGAGGGGACGGGCACGCGGCTGACCGGCGCGGCGATGCTCGCGCTCCTCTCGGGCAGCGCGACGCCGGCGCCGCCGGTGCAGGCGAACAAGCGGTACTTCGGGCGGGGCGACGTGCTCCGCAACGCGCACCTCGAGTTCGACCCGGGCGCGGTCGTGGAGATCGAGAGCCTCTTCGAGAAGTGCACGATCTCGGTCGGCAG